>CALGAD010000132.1 GCA_937951955.1 uncultured Bacillaceae bacterium | reverse complement strand
GATGAACCCGGATTCGAATCGGTGGAAAGGGCAATGGGTAAGCCACTATCGATCATTTTGCGAGCAGGAGCATATTCAGCCATCAGGAAGAAGGCCGTTCCTGGTAGCAGCACCCCAATTACATTGGCATCTGCCATTTTCTTTATGCCAGTATCAGAAGCTTTTAATAAGTGGTCAGCGGAAATCGCCCCGACTTCAGCGGCGAGTTCTGCTCCGCCATATGGTTCGATTTCATCAGCGTGAATTTTAGGTTGCAGACCGTAACGCTTCCCGGCTTCGAGAATCACCCGCGATTGTTCAGGAGTAAAAACATCCTTTTCACAGAAAACATCATTAAACTCCGCAAGACCTGACTCCGCCACCGCCGGTATCATTTCTTCCACGACAATATCGACAAACCGATCGGGATTGTCTTTATATTCAACTGGAACCGCATGGGCGCCCATGAATGTCGGGACAATATCGATTGGATGGTCATCATTTAATTGTTTCGTCACTTGTAATTGCTTCATTTCATGCTCCAAAGTCAGACCGTAACCACTTTTTATCTCAACGGTTGTTACTCCCTGTTTTAAAAAGGTATCCAGTCTCCTTTTTGTTTCCGCATATATTTGTTCGAAGCTGGCTTGTTGCGTTGCCCGCGTTGTTGCGTGGATACCGCCACCGGCATTCATGATTTCCATGTAACTTTTACCCTTTAATCGCATTGCGTATTCATTTTCGCGTGAACCTGCATAAACAAGATGGGTATGTGGATCTACGAGTCCAGGGGTGACAATTTTATTTTTGGCATTGATTTTTTCTGCTTTTTCGATTTGCTCCGGGTATTGTTTGCGCAGTTCAGCATCCTTTCCAACCGCTACAATTTTTCCATCCGCGACTAATAGACTGCCATCTTCAATAATATGCAGTTCCTGCATTTGTTCTTTTTTTGCCGGTGAATCGGAAAAGCCGCGCACGGTAATTAATTGATTGGCATTGTGGATGAATAACATCGGGATCATCCTTTCTATCATTTTCAGTGACATAATCATTATTTAGGGAAAGCCGCTGAAAACCCAGCGGCTCATATGGTTTCCCATTTTTATTTAAGAATTAAGCGTTACTGATTTAACATCGGGATATGAATTCCTTTTTCTTTCGCTGTTTTGATAGCCTGTTCATATCCGGCATCCGCATGACGGACAACACCCATGCCCGGATCCGTTGTCAGCACTCGTTCCAAGCGCTTTTCAGCTTCTTTTGTTCCGTCGGCGACGATTACCATACCGGCATGAATGGAATATCCCATGCCGACACCGCCACCGTGATGAACGCTTACCCAGCTGGCGCCACCAACAGCATTGATCAGTGCATTTAAAATCGGCCAGTCTGCGACCGCATCGCTACCATCTTTCATTCCTTCCGTTTCGCGGTTTGGTGAGGCGACTGAACCGGAATCTAAATGATCCCTGCCGATTACGATCGGTGCCTTCAGTTCACCTTTCGCAACCATATCATTAATGATTTTTCCAAAACGGGCTCGTTCACCATATCCGAGCCAGCAGATCCGTGCCGGCAGTCCCTGGAAGGAAATCTTCTCTCTGGCCATTCGAATCCAGTTGCAAAGTGATTCATTATAACTAAATTCTTTTAAGATTACTTCATCGGTTTTATAAATATCCTCTGGGTCTCCTGATAGAGCCACCCAGCGAAAAGGACCTTTTCCTTCACAAAACTGTGGACGGATGTATGCCGGCACAAAACCCGGAAAATCAAAGGCATTTTCTACACCTTCGTCTTTAGCGACCTGACGGATATTATTGCCGTAATCAAAGGTGATAGCCCCTTGCTTTTGCATCTCTAACATGGCCTGTACATGGGTAGCAATACTTTTTCTAGCAAGCTGAATATATCTTTCTTTATCCCGATTGCGCAGTTCCTCAGCTTCATCGAGTGAGTAATTGGCGGGAATATAGCCGTTTAATGGATCATGCGCTGATGTCTGGTCGGTAAGTACATCGGGAATAAATCCAAGCTCGAGCATTTTAGGCAAGAGTTCAGCGGCATTTCCTAATAATCCGATGGAAAGCGGCTTACCCTGCGCTGCAGCATCTTGCGCCAGGCGAATGGCTTCATCTAGTGATTCCGTAGACGTATCTAAATATTTCGTTTTTATGCGCCGTTCAATCCGCAGCGGATCAACTTCAATAGCAATACAAACTCCCTCATTCATCGTAACCGCGAGAGGCTGAGCACCCCCCATACCACCAAGACCTGCCGTTAGTGTGATTTTTCCTTTTAAAGTACCATTGAAGTGCTGACGGGCTAATTCGGCAAAAGTTTCGTACGTTCCTTGCACAATCCCTTGACTGCCGATATAGATCCAGCTACCAGCCGTCATTTGTCCGTACATCATCAAACCTTTTTGATCAAGTTCATGGAAGTGGTCCCAGTTCGCCCAGGCAGGAACTAAATTGGAATTGGCAATTAACACCCGTGGTGCATCAGGATGGGTTTTGAAGACAGCAACAGGTTTTCCGGATTGGATTAACAAGGTTTCATCATTTTCTAATTGTTTTAACTCATGTACGATCGCTTCATAGCATTCCCAGTTACGGGCGGCTTTGCCAATTCCACCATATACAATGAGTTCATCTGGATTTTCGGCAACTTCTGGATTTAAATTGTTGTTTAACATGCGCAGTGCGGCTTCTTGAATCCAGCCTTTTGTGTGGAGAGACGTTCCCCGGTATTGTTCAACTTTTACCATGTTCACAACTCCTTTCTTAAAAATTAAGCGTTTTCAAATAATTGCAGACGATTCGTAATAACCTCGGCAACGAAGAAGGCAGCCAGTTTGGCAGTTTTTCCATCAATATCATAGAGCGGATTCACTTCGGAGATATCAAAGCTTAGCAAGTGCGGCTTTTTAGCAATATAGCGAAGTAATTTTCTAACCGTTTTCGGATCTAATCCAAAGGGAGAGGGGGCACTGACACCCGGTGCCGCATCGGCACACAAAACATCGGAACATAATGTCAAAATGATAGCATCATAGTTTTGACAAAATTGATCGATCGTGCGGAAAGTATTTTGGAAGTTTTCAATGTCTTCTTCCAGCACATAGGTGCAGTTATATTGTTCGGCTGTTGCGAATAATTTTTTCGTATTGCCAAAGGGTTGAATACCGAGTACGAGATAGCCTGCGGTTTTATCTTGTTCTAAAATCTGCCGGAACATCGTACCGGATGTTGGTACCGGGTCTTCTCGCAAATCAAAATGAGCATCGATATTGATGATTCCGATAGATGGGGAATCGCCAAGGTGTGAACGTACCCCTAAATAATGACCGTACAATGTTTCATGTCCGCCACCAAGGATGACAGGAAAGGCGGATGTTTTTAAAAGATGTTGAATACAAGTGCCTAACTCGTGTTGAGCGGTTTCTAAATCTGAACCTTCACAAACAACATTTCCTGTATCGAATATGTTCACATTTTCATGAACATGTACGGGTAAATTGCCAAAATGACGTCGAATTTCATTCGGTGCTTTTCGAGCGCCAATTCTTCCTTTGTTACGTCTTACACCTTCATCACATTCAAAACCGAGTAGACAGAAGGTGTTTCTGTTCTCTTGATCTTGTAGTTCATCGATATCTCTCAACTCGATGATTTGAAAAAAACGTCTGTTCAATGAATCGTTTCCATCGTTTCGGCCTTGCCAAAACTCCGTTTGCGGTTTTTTATAAATGGAAAGCACCTCCATTTTTGCGATATATTAATCTTTGAAAATATTATAACTTTGCTAAAATTGAATATACAAATACTAATTTGCAATCAATTTATAAGTTTTGATTATAAATGAAGGATGATTGCGGTGGATATCAGGGAACTAAAATATTTTGTAACAGTGGTCGAACAGAGAGGGTTCACAAAAGCGGCAGAACACCTTCATATTTCTCAACCGTATTTAAGTAATGTAATTAAGAGGCTGGAACAAGAGCTGGGAATCCGGTTAATCGATCGTAGTACCCGTTCCTTCCAGGTAACAGAGGAGGGAAAGTATTTTTATGCGGAAGCGCTAAAGTTAATCCGCTATTATCATCTTTTTCAACAAGAAACAGAAAAATTGAAAGAAAAAGGGCCGAATGAATTGGCGATTGGTTTAATAGAAAGTTCACTCTTCTGGTTGCCGGATGTCATTATTGCTTTTAGAGAACTGTATCACGATATTAACATTCAATTATTGGAAATTTTAAGTTTGCATGAGGTAGAAACTGCACTCTTGAATTTTGATATCCATTTAGCGATTACCAATCAATCGATTTTCAACAAGGATATTGAGGTCGTTCCCTTGTATGAAGAAAAACTCGTTGCCTTGCTGCCGATCAATCATCCGTTACAAAGAGAGCCTGCCATTCGTTTACAAGATTTAGTACACGAAAACTTTATTGTTTGTAAAGAAGGATTTCAGACCAGGAAAGATATTTTACAAGGGTTTATGCAAAAAGGATTGAGGCCGAATATTCAATTTGAGATCGAACGGTTCGAAACTGCCGTTCATCTAGTTGAGAAAAATTTAGGAGTGACAATCGTTCCGGAAAATTATGTGAAATATTCGAATCAACGTCAGTTTATTGTAAAACCGATTAAGGATCTGAATATGAGTCGAACCGTGTATTTAGCTTATGAAAAGAATCGTTTTTTGCCGAAAATAGTGTCCGGGTTCATTGATTTAGTAAAAGGTTTCTTTTCTCACCAGAGGGAATAATTATCGGTCACTAAAGGATTCGACGCACCAGAAGTCTTAAGGAATGATTTTTGGCGAACTTTTAAAAAAATTTTATGAATAGGGAAGGGGGGTATATGATTTTTATAGATTTGTTGCATGACAGGGGCGAAATTTCCTTTGAACAATTTCAGAGCCGCGAACGAAAGAATCCGCGTTAAAAATTATTGTCAACAAGAGTGAGAATCCAACAAGCATACTAATTTACCCCCATCCAGATAGTAAAGGTAAAGTAATTCCATTACAATGAGATTTTCCGACGGTTCTTATTTATTGAGTTTTTTTGAAGATGAATTAGGCGAATATACAAGCTATTCGTTCCGGATTTATCATCGGTCGCAACTATTGCCATCAATCCAAACAATCATCGATCGCCAGCAGGGATTTAATAAAAAAATCGTCCATTATCATTTAAGTTGTATTGAGGAAGAATTTGATATAATCTCGTGGGATGAACCTAGAATAACTAAGATTTCTCCCTGATAGATTGCATTCACAATAAACGAATACGAAAAAATTGACTACCTGGGCAAGATTCTACTTTCCAGGTAGTCAATTCTGGCAATGCTAAAGGAGTCATGCGGTTAGATCGTGAAAACTCGTTGCCTCCTAGCCAAAGAGACTTCCTATAGCAGTAATCGAAGTTGCTAAATCTTCACGATAATTTGGATCTTTTTCATTTAAACTATTGATACTAACTTCATTTCCTCCAAGGGATGAATGAACATACTGTCCATCTCCCATATACATGGCGATGTGTCCCGGGAAATAGAGCAAGTCTCCCTTTTGAATGCGGTCAAAAGGAATTTCCTTAATCGGGAAACCTTCTACAATTTTTGAATCCCGGTATATATACACACCATTTAGCATATAAGCCATTGAACATAATCCGGAACAATCAATTCCTAGTGGGGTCTTTCCTCCCCAACGATAAGGTGTCTTTAAATAACTTAATGCCGTTTGAACAACATTTTCTCTAAACTCTTCCTCAGAAACAATATCTACAATTCTCTCACGTAGCCAAAAAGAACGAGCAAACCCAATCTCACCGTTCGCCAATTTTACTTTTGCCCATTCTTTATCTACATTCGAATCTTCTATTAACGAAATATTCGATCCTTTCACGAGTGTCGCCATTTTCCTGCTTTGAATTTTGGGCTCAGCCAGAATATCAGCGAAATTTTGAATGACAACATGTTTTGCTTCTTCTTCCCATCGTTTCGATTTCGTATCATCAATGAGCAATTTTTCTTTTAAACAATATCCTTTATATCGATAGGCAGTTTCCACATGAACCCAACGATCATCATAATCTTCTAGAATCTCTACGACCATTCCATATAACACTTCATCGACTAATTCAGAAGTTGAGTCGGGGTGTCTATGCAGGTTCACGATCATATCGTTTACAATGGCTTTCATTCGGTTTATCCCCTTTCAAAGTAGTCAAATACGATTTTGGAAATACGACCGATGAATCGCTTTCCCATTTCGAAATCACGCAATTCCGTTAGAAAGACGCCGAGACAATAATCCGTCGTTTTATGATATACAATACCAACATCATGACTGACCGTATCTAAACTGCCCGTTTTATGAGCGATTCGAACGTCTCCAATATATCTTTTTAAACGTTCATAATCCCTTCCTTTACATAAGATATCTATTGCTAATTGATTAAGATTTTTCGTTAATAATTTTTGCTCATAAATCATGGTCCATAAATGTGCCATATCCCTGGCAGTCGTAACATTATCGTATCCTTGCTTCATTTTATTAAAGTCCATCATTTTCCGTTGCAAGCATGTTTTGGTCAAGCCGATGTTCTTAAAATAAGTGTTTAACTTATCAAATCCGAGTAAATCAATGAGGACATTTGTTGCAGAATTATCACTCGCAACAATCATCCAAAATAATAGCTCATAGACGGTGCTTTTTGTTAAGTCTTGTTCTGTGATCACACTATAATCAACCTTATGTTCAGGTGCGATATTGATGATGTGATTTAACGAAAGTTGATTTTTCTCTACCTCATTTAAAACCGCAAATAAAATAGGAACTTTTATCACACTCGCACTCGGAAAGACATCATCCATTCTTTCAGTAAGTAGGTATTCGTTTGTTTTTAAATCTTTCACGAAAAGATGTACCTGAAAATCCACATCATCCAGCAAGGTTCGGATTGTTTGCATCACTTTAAATCACTTATCCAATCACTTTAATCGTTTTGGATTCGGTATTCATTGTAATCTTTTTTCCTAGTGGTAGAGTCATAGTAGGCAATACATGCCCACATGTAATGTCCATTAAAATCGGTTTACCTGTTGGGACTAAAATTTCTTCAAATATCGTTTGTAATCGTAAACTTTGTTCCGGCTTATCTGGATTTTGTGGCCCGCAATTGGTCCAGGCCCCTAAAAGAATCCCTTCTGCATCGTCCAACTTACCGGCAAGTTTTAATTGCGTCAGCATCCGATCAACACGGCGTTCGTATTCATCGATATCTTCTAAAAACAAGATTTTCCCTTTTGTATCAATTTCATAAGGTGTACCTAAAGAGGAGACAACTAAAGTTAGATTGCCACCGACCAGTTCTCCCGTCGCTTCACCTGGAACGAGAACACGCATCGCTTTTCCAGGGGCATTTTCCAAATAATAATTGGTACGTTCTGTTTCCATTACACTGGATAAAAAGGAATTCCACGTATAATCATCCATTCCATCTTTGATAAATTCAGTCGAAGGCATCGGTGAATGGAACGTAACTAAATCACAATGTTGATTTAATACGATATGAAGCGCTGTAACATCACTATACCCAGCAAACACCTTTGGATTTTGCTTGATCATTTCTAAATCAAGCAATGGCAAAATTCTTGCGGCACCATATCCTCCGCGTATACAAAAAATCCCATCAATCTCCGGGTTCCGGAACATTTCATTGATTTCATGCGCCCTCAAGTCATCCTTTCCCGCTAAATACCCATGCTGCGCCCGGCATGTTTCTCCTACAACGACACGAAAGCCCAGGTCTTCTACCGCTTTGATCGCTTTTGGCAAGTCTTCAGGAGGCGTTGGACTTGACGCACTGACTAATCCAATGGTATCTCCTTTTTTTAACGATTTTGGAATCCTCATACGCTAACCACCATGTTTTTCGTTTCGCGATATCGTGCAATTTCTTCTTCATTGGCAAGGACAAAATGCCCTTCTTCTAATTCCACAAAAGAGGGTGGCATTTTTTCATAATTATGCTGAGAAGGATCATAGATTTCCACCTTTTTACTCCTTTCCTTGTATGGATTCGGTTCCGGTACTGCGGATAATAATGCACGCGTATAAGGGTGAATCGGGTTCGAAAACAATTTTTCTGTCTCGGCCAATTCAACAATTCTTCCCTTATAAATCACGGCTGTGCGATCAGTAAAAAAGCGAACAATGGATAAATCATGAGCAATAAATAGATACGTTAAGTTGTTTTTTTGCTGCAGTTGTGTTAATAAATTTAATACTTGTGCCCGTATGGAAACATCTAAAGCAGATATCGGTTCATCTGCGATAATAAACTCTGGTTCCATAACTAAGGCACGGGCAATCCCGATTCGTTGACGCTGACCACCTGAAAATTCATGGGGAAAGCGCGAAGCAAACTCTGGCAACAATCCAACTTGCAACAATGCATTTCTTACTTTTTCTTGTCGCTCTTTCTCACTCGAATATTTCTTTGTATTAATTAGGCCTTCACTAATGATATAGTCCACTTTTGCTCGTTCATTTAAAGAAGCCATTGGGTCCTGGAAAATCATTTGAATTTTTTGCGTGATTTCCCGATCCCAGTCTTTCGAGATTTTTCCATTAATTCTCTTTCCTTTAAACAAAATCTCGCCACTTGTTACTTCATTAATGCGCATAATCGCTCGACCAATGGTTGTTTTACCGGAACCTGATTCTCCGACCAATCCAAAGGTTTCTCCTTTATAAATTTTAAAGCTCACATCTTTGATTGCCTCAAATTTTTTCTTGCCTTTTCCAAAGGTCACATGTAAATTTTTTACTTCGAGCAGCACTTCTCTATCAGCCATTTGCATACTGTCTCCCTTCTTTGAAGAATTTTTTCAAAATTTCGGGAGGCTCTACTTTTGGTGCATTGGGATGCAGTAGCCACGTTTTTGCATAATGAGTATCGCTGACTTTAAAATACGGTGGGCGTTCTACATAATCAATTTTTAAAGCATACGGATTACGCGGGGCAAATGCGTCGCCTTTAATTTCTTTAAATAGATTTGGTGGCGTCCCTTTAATGGAATAAAGTTCCTTCCCTTTTTCCCCTAATTGGGGGAGGGAAGAAATCAATGCCCATGTATAAGGATGCTTCGCGTTAAAAAAGATCTCTTCCGTTTTCCCAAATTCAATAATGTCCCCTGCGTACATTACTGCAATGCGATCGGCTACTTTTGCTACAACCCCAAGGTCATGGGTGATATAAATCGTTGTCAGTTCGTATTTTTCTTGCAGGTTTTTTAGTAACTGTAAAATTTGTGCTTGGATGGTTACGTCAAGGGCCGTTGTTGGTTCATCACAAATTAATATTTTGGGATTACAGGCAATGGCGATGGCGATTACAATCCGTTGGCGCATGCCACCCGAAAATTCATGCGGGTATTGTTTATACCGCTTTTCTACATCGTCGATGCCAACATCGCGAAGTAATTGAAGAACCTTTTCATAGGCTTCTTTCCCCTTTAGCCCTTGATGCAACACCACTGCTTCCTCTATTTGCTTTCCGATCGTTTTCAGTGGATTGAGTGAAGTCATTGGATCTTGCGTAACCATGGCAATTTCTTTACCCCGGATTTTCAACCAATCTTTTTCCGTTTTGAATTGTGCTAAATCGTAATTTCCATATAAAATTTTTCCTTGATCAATATAGCCGTTTTTTTCCAGAAGACCGATAATTGACTTCACTAAAACCGATTTTCCAGATCCTGATTCGCCAACGATGGCTAAACTTTCCCCTTTATATAAATCTAGGGATATATCACGAATTGCCGTGAGCACCTGTCCACGTAATTTAAACTTGATGACTAAATTTTTAATGGATAAGATTTTTTCCTTTGTCTCTACCATCTGGATGCCTCCTATACGTGATTTTTCGGATCAGCCGCATCAGCAAAGGCGTTTCCAATGATATAGAAGGATATGGTGATTACACTTAATACGATACTCGGGAAAAGAAGCTGATATCTTAAGTCTGGAGACATCATTAATACTCGACCTTCGTTGATCAAGTTGCCTAATGAAGGTTCACTTACAGGTAACCCTAAACCGATATAGGTTAAAAATACTTCTGCTCCTATAGCATAAGGAATGGCTAAGCTCATTCGCAGCATAATGATGGAAATTAAATAGGGCAGCAAGTTTTTCAAAATGATTCGGTGGCTTGGTGTTCCCAGCGTTCTTGATGCTAAGTTGTATTCCCGATCACGCAAGATGACGATTTGGTTTCGTATAAACCTTGCCATCTCCACCCAGCCAGTGATACACATGGCGATAATAATGGTTGTGATGCTTGGCCGTAAGATTAATGACATGATAATTAATACGATGGTCGTTGGGATATTTTCAACTACGTTATAAGCATGGGTGAAGGCGCCTTCCAATTTTCTCGAGTATCCCCAGAGGGCACCAATGGTGATGCCAACAATTACCTCAACGACGGCGACAACCACCCCGATGAACAACGATGTTCGAGTGCCTGCCCATATGCGCGCCCATAAATCTTGTCCAATGGAGTTTGTACCAAACCAAAATTCCTCATTTGGCGCTACATTTCTCGCTTGATACCCCGTTTCTGGATCTAAATAGATTTCAGTAGGGGATTTTTGATTCGGTAAAAATGGCTGGATTAGTACAAATAAAACGAGCGTAATCAACAAGATTAAAAAAAATACGGCTACTTTATTTTTTAAGAATGAATTCCAGGTGGAACGCCAATAGGAATAATTGGAATAGCCAATTTTTTCAGCTTGTTCTTCATCCTGTTCAGCAAACTCAAATAAATGTTCACATGATTTGTCCGTGATATTGCGTATTTTTTCCGAATATAAGCCCATCAGCGTACACTCTCTCCTTTACCAAATTTGATGCGAGGATCAATAAGGGCCATAAGCACATCGCCTAAAAATAATCCAATGATTCCTAAAGATGAGAAGAGCAACACGAGTGCTTGAACGATTGGATTATCTTGACGCTGGATGGCATCCACCAGCAATCCGCCCATTCCCGGTATGGAATATAACGATTCAACATAAATGGAACCGGTAATCGTGAGCAATATCGTTGCCGGCAAAAACTGTGCGAGTGGAATAAACGCATTTCTCATTACATGCTGAAACATGATGGTGCGTTCTTTCACACCCTTTGCCCGGGCAAGTTTTATATAATCTTTATTTAATTCATCGACCATATATCGTCGCATCCACATCGCATAAAAAGCAATCGGACCTAAAGCAAGAGAGATTAAGGGTAACAACCAGGTGATCGGCTTGTTTTCATCAAATAATAAGGGCAAATTGAAGAAATCAGAAATATATACTTGAATTAACAGGAAGTACACCATGGAAGGTACTGCCACAATAAACACAATATATCCTGTTCCTAGCGAGTCGATCCATCTTCCTTTGAATTGGGCCATTAATATACCTAAAGGCACCCCGACCAATAGCGCCAGAACAATGGCAGCGACTCCAAACATTAATGAATACATGACTTTATCTGCAATAATCTCAACTACGGGAACATCGGTCCGGTATGTAATGGATTTTCCTAAATCTCCCTGTAATAAATCTAAATAAAAGTTTCCTAACTGAACGATTATTGGATCACGCAACCCTAAATTAGTTAAATAGATTTCTTGTTGTTCGGGTGTCATTTTATCCGCAGCGGCTCCTAAATAGCCTTCTTCAGGCAATAACCGCAATAAAAGGAACACGACGGTAATGATGATAAATAGTGTAATGATTGACTGCAATAACCGTTTGCCGATATACGCTAACATATGCTCCCTCCCATGTCTGCCTTAATAAGAGAAGGAAGGAGATGATAATAGACCATCTCCTTCTTCAACGCTTGATTATGAATCTAATCGAGTTTTTATTAGATTCATAATGTTTACAGCGTTATTGACCTGCGTTCTTAAGTGCTTCCGCACGTTCTTTTTCCCATTGTTCTTTTGCTTCTAAAAATTCATCGTTACTCATCGGTTTGTCCAGGATTTTTTGACCTTTAAATTTCTCACTGGTGACACCAAATGGTGAATACTGAGCTTCAAATGGATTAAGTCTCGATGCGACGTATCCAGTACCGCCTACTTTGTAAGGAACAACGAATGCTTCTTCGATTAAGAATGCTTCTGCCTCAGCAAATAATTGATAACGTTCTGCTGGGTCAATCGTTTCTTTTGCTTTGTTCACCATATTGTCATAGATCGGTTGTCCGTTTGTATCCGTGTATCCTTCCGCTAATTCCGGTTTGTTATATGTTCCGCCAGTTGTAAATGGATCTGTATACGTCAACGGGTCCGCATAGTCCGGGCCCCAGTTCACTTCCATAAACGCAAATTTGCCTGGACGGCGCACTTCGCTTAGAAATCCGGTTGAAGGACCGGCGTATACAATAATATCGATATAATCTTCTCCTAATAAGTTCTCCATTTGTTGTTCAATGACTTGCGAACGGTTTGCCCAGTCAGGCAATCCAGAGTTATAAGGCATTAATACTTTTACAGGGAATGTGACTTTTCCTTCCAGTTCGGCCAGTGCCTTTTCCTTATACTCAAGCGCTAAATCAGGATCAAAGGAATCATTGTTCGTAAACTTTGCTAAAGGTTCTAATTGGGTATAGTCAACACCATCGATATCAATGAAGTTTTTCGGTGTAATGGTATTATTCAATAATGATTCCGGATTATAAGGTTCTTCTGTTAACATGGCCGATACACGGTCCAGGGCATGGAATAAAGATTTACGGAAGTTTTTGTTGTTGACGGCAACTTTCCAGTTTTCTGGCTCGTATTCTTCATCAAATTGTGGATCAAAGTTAAATGCGTAGAAGTAGGAGTAGAAGCTGCTTGTACTTGGACGAACCAGATCTTTTTTCTCAGGATCGTTGAACCAGTCATCCAAAATCGCAATTGGAATTACTGCATGATCAACCTCTCCACGTAAGAATAATTCCGGCGCTACATTCGCTGCTTCTTTGTTATACATGTATTCGATTTTGTCGATTAACACATTGTCTTTATCCCAATATGTCGGGTTTTTTGTTAAGACCCGTTTGTTTTGCGGTTCAAATTCAGATAGAATATAAGCGCCATTGTACAGGAGGTTTTCTTTGGATGTACCAAAACTATCTCCTTTTTCAGCTAAGAACTCTCCATAGACCGGGAAGAAACAGACATAGTTCAACATGGAAAGGAAATAAGGTGTTGGCCCTTCCAATGTATATTCCAGGGTATATTTATCGAGCGCTTTTATTCCTACTTGAGAAAAATCCGTAATTTCCCCTTCATAGAATGCATTTCCGTTTTTCACTACTGTCGCAATCCAGGCAGTTGCGGATTCATTCTTCGCATCGAGTACATAATTCAAGCCATCCACAAAGTCCTGAGCAGTGACTTCTGCTACTTCATTGCCCTCATGGTCGACCCATTTCACACCTTCCCGAAGTTTAAATGTCCACACTGTCGCATCTTCATTGGATTCCCAAGACTCGGCTAATCCCGGTTGAACAATTCCGTATTTGTCATACTCAATCAAACCATCGACTAAGTTTGCCGCCACACCGAATTCATTCGTCTCTGATGTTTTTAGATAGTTCAGTGTTTTTACTTCCCCTGAATACACAGTACGGAATACCGATTCCTCTTCATTCGATCCTGCATCATCGCTACATGCTGCTAATATCAAAGCGATACAAGCGAGTAAAAACAGTAAATGTTTTTTCATAGAATCCCCCTTTTTCTTCATTTTTGTATTGAAAATCCTATCCCAGGCCATCTCACATTCAGATCCATTGGCTTTTGAATGCAGGACCTCCTGAAACAGGATCTTTCAAACGTAGGCTTGACCATCTACATCAAACATTGTGATGTTCTATTGTGATGGAGCGAAATGAGCCGCAGTGCTTGCAGTAATTTCCGTTTCCAACTTACAATGAATCATGCGGTTCGCTCCGGCAGTAGGAGCATATTTTTCTGCCTGATAAATCCCGCCTGTTTTCAATAGTTTGATATAGATCCAATCACTGGTTGGCAAATGAATGAATTTAAGTGCATCTTTTGATAGGAATGCGCTTTCAATCACTGGCATATTTGTTTCAGGACGGGCAGTTACACCTTGCAAGCCTTATAAATTTAAGTAGTGGACATGATGTTCAACTCATCCATATTGAAATTTCCAACATCTTGCTTTGAATACCAGTCTTAATTAGCATCTCGAAGAATTTTCACATCGGTCCCACAGCAATTTGTGTTGCTACTACTCGATCAGCATTTTTTGCCAGATCTCTTCTTATGTATAAACGTAAACACCAATATTTTTTATATGATCAACGGTTCAGAACGCTGAATAAAAAGTGTAAAGAATGGTGCTTCAACTTCAGAACACTTTATGTCTGAAATCTTCATTTTATTCACCAGTATTCAATCAAGTTAAAAAATGTAACAATCGTAATACGTCGAAGTAATCATCAGTTTCATATTTCACTGTATTGTGTGGCTTGAATTTTGCACCCGGATAAAAAGAGTTTCGATAAGCTCGGGTATGATCCCGGTAAATAATTTCGACAACGAAATGTTTAGGAAGTTCGATTTGGAGCGAATCTCGATCTACCTTCATCGCCTCTTCAACTAATCTTTTCGTTTCGCGAATGGCTAATTTTGGACTAATACTTACAGTAGCCCCACCAATTCCTTCTTTGATCGGCAGCGTGACAATATTTTCGTTAACCTCCTTGATTTCTTCTGTAAGGCCGACATCTCCGCTGACAAATGCAACGGGAACCCCGTGAAGTGCTGCGGCATAGGCATTAATCAAAAATTCACTGGCATATTCGCCATTGATCTTTACATCAGCATTCACTACTAATGTATGTGCCAAAGGATTACGGTGGCTTCCCCCTTTACTGTGATAACCTATGAAAATAGCACGATCGAAACTATCATCTAAACCTGCAACCATGCACATTGGATGACCCGTCCAGCCGCGAATGATTTTTACATTCTCTGGCAAATTTGAAATATCAATATTTCTTGCAGAATCATGGGCATCTTTTAAGACGATTTCGGTTGCACCACCGGCAATTGCCCCTTCAATGGCAGCTTCCACTTCTTTTGTCATTTGCTTTTGAAAGGGTGTATAATCTGGAGTATTTTTCTCCGTCTCAATCCAGGTTGTTGAGCCAGCTACTCCTTCTAAATCAGCACTGATATATACTTTCATAAAGCAAAACTCCTTTTTGGTATTTTCACTTGTGTTCTTTATTGTGAGAATAGGGCTACAGGTATTTTAATTATTAAAATTTTTGGATTATTATGTTTACTCAGAACTATATCACATTTCCTTAGTTTTTACTAGATAATAATTTAAAATTTTGTCGTAATTTAAAGGAATAAATAGTTTCACTTTCCCCCAATTTGTTCTCACTGAAAGTATGAACGATGAGAATATTATGCAAACTGATGTTATTTGCCTATGTACGAATCAGGATATATAAACTTTCCTGGGGAGGATTTTATGACACAAAATGACCGGGTGAATGATAGAAGGAAAATTTACAAGCACCATGCAAATTATGGCTCCATTAATGAATTTTTTTAAAGAAGTATTTCAGTGTAAAATTGAAAAACAAACATGTTACGAGAAATCATTTGCGGAGAGGAGATGGACTAAAAAATTAGCAAAATAGCTCAACGAAAAGCAAATTAGAAACTATTTTAGCTGTGTAACCATTTGCAAGTATTCAACATTGTATTATTCACGAAATCAATCATTACGTGAAATTGTGAAATACGTTATCAAAATTTGGACTTGATCTTGAGCCAGCTTGAGATCGAGAATCAGACCCTATAATTAGGGACACCTTATTCCATACCGTTGAAGTTTATCACTTTTGTTTTCCATAAGACAAAAAAAATCGGACAGAGTTACCTGTCCATTTTAGGGAAAAAGACTATTAAATTCTCGTCCAAAGTTTTTAAATCCATGCCAATATATTCTGCTTTGTGAGGAGTGACAAATACATTGACGCAAAAGTTTGTGCGAATCCGGGACTTCCTCCATGACCGCAGATGAACAACGTGTTCATTATTGGAACACTATGGTATGCCGTATGTCTAAGTCGGGCACATTAGGTTTGATAAGGGGGTAGCCCTGTGAGCGGTTCAACTACTCGCTTGTGTACTTCAATTGTCTGAGTTTATCCGTTTAGTCATGTTAATTTTTTTGTTCATTTATTATCACTGCTCATACATAAGAACTATTTTTAGACGTATTTTTGCGCCTTGATGGGATTTTGATTTACTAACTATTTTGGCCAATTCCTTCCAAAATCTGTTGGATAACCTGCTCACTTTCTTCTTCTTTCAGCCATTTTTGCATGTTTTCAATATCGAAAGAAAAGACCCTGTCTTTTGTTATAGAGGGAACAATGTTTCTTGCCTTTTCATAAAGTTGTTTCGTGGCCGTAGCCATAAGATGGATGCCCCGATACTCGACCGCTTGCATCGCACAGATGAGTTCAATCGCGATGACGCGTCTTGTATTTTGGATCATTTGTAAAGCCTGTCTGGCAGCAATCGTTCCCATGCTGACGTGATCTTCCTGATTGGCGGAAGAGGGAATCGAGTCCACACTTGCCGGATGGGCTAATACTTTATTCTCCGAAACGAGGGATGCCGCTGTGTATTGCATAATCATCGCCCCTGATTGCAATCCGGGCTCGGGACTTAAGAAGGGTGGTAAATCATTCAACTGCGGGTTGACCAGTCTTTCAATACGCCGTTCGGCAATATTGGCGGTTTCTGCAATTCCGAGTTTCACATAATCCATTGCAAAGGCGATGATCTCACCGTGAAAATTACCACCGGAGAGAACTTTATCATCGCCGGAAAATATTAAAGGATTATCAGTTACCGCATTGATTTCAATCAAGAGTTTTTCTTTAGCATGATTGATCGTTTGCCAGACGGCACCAAGCACTTGAGGAATACAACGGAGGGAATAAGCATCCTGTATGCGCAATTCTCCTTGTCTCGTGGTCAGGGAACTATCAGATAAATACGATTTGATTCGCCGGGCCACTTGAGTTTGCTCCTCATGGCCACGGACTTTGTGTAAATCCAGGTTAAAAGCATCGATAATCCCTCGCAGTCCTTCCAGGGTCATGGAGGCGATTAGCTCACTTTGATAAAGTAACTTTTCCATTTCCAAATAAGCGATCACACCAACGGCTGTCATGGCCTGGGTACCATTAATTAAAGCGAGTCCTTCTTTTGCTTTGAGTTTTATCGGAGGTATTCCTTCTTTTCGGAGTGCAGCAGAGGCCGGTAATCGTTTGCCATGGTAAAAGACTTCACCTTCGCCCATTAATGCTAATGCGAGATGGGAAAGAGGAGCAAGGTCGCCACTTGCACCAAGGGAGCCTTGCTGGGGGATAACCGGATGAATAGACGCATTGATGAGCTTGATAAGCTGTTCGACAATTATAGGTCGAACTCCTGAATATCCCCGGGCAAGTGCATTGGCTCTTAACAGCAACATCGTGCGGCTAATCTCTTCAGAAAACACATCACCAACACCGCATGCATGGGATCTAATCAAATTTAACTGTAATTCATCTAGATCCGTATCATTAATGATCACATCACTAAATTTGCCAAATCCTGTATTAATGCCGTACATCGTTTTTTCTCCAGCAATCATTCGTTCAACCGTTTTTCTATTTTCTTTTATTTTTTCGATGGCTTCGGGATGTACGGCAACTAATTCTTTTTTCCAAACGACACGTTTTATTTCGGCAAAAGTTAACGATTTTCCCGTTAAAATCACCATAGTATTCACCTCCAAACAGGCTGTTAAAAACAAAAAGGGCGGATAACACTTTGAACGTGTTATACGCCCCCTCATGTCTCATAGCTCTGGGCTACTATAAACTATATGTGGTTAATTCCTAGGCCAATCGATTCATGTTCCAGTCCTTTAACCGGTGCACCGATCGTCCCGTAAAAGGCTACAGCAATCCATTCACCTTCAGCTTGATTTGTGTAAGGGTTTCCGCGAACGACTGAAAATCGGAGTCCGACCGTTCGAAGTACGGTTCCGATTTGATTGTTCCCCCGGGTAACACCACTTAATGCTTCAATGATTGCGTGATAGATGGCATGATTTTCCCGGTATAAATCTGGTTTAATGATATTTTGTTTTTTCGCTGCGGTTTCAACAGCGGCAACAACTTTTTGCGTATCCATCGAGCCAACTTTTCCTTTACAATATTTCCAGCCTTGCTTTCGTAATTTTTCCGGTAATTCATATCCATCTATTAATAAAAGTAGAATGGCTTCCTTACCGATTAATTGGCTGTGATCTAATGTCATGATTTTCCCCTTTATCTAGTAACTATTGACTTACCGTAATTTTATAAATTTTCTTAACTGTAGTCAAGGGGAGGTGAAGGAAATGTGAAGCGCTTACATAATTGGTAATCAATTATAATACAATCGCAGCGATTGTCCCGAAAATGAGTAGCGGGATATTAAAATGGATAAAGGTAGGTACAACGGTATCCCAAATATGATGATGTTTACCATCGGCGTTTAATCCGGATGTCGGTCCGAGGGTGCTATCGGATGCGGGCGAACCGGCGTCACCAAGCGCTCCTGCTGTTCCGATAATCACTGTAGTTGCCAGTGGAGAAAAACCAACGGTCATACAAATCGGTACATATAAAGCGGTGATTATTGGGACGGTTCCAAAAGAGGTGCCGATTCCCATTGTTACGAGCAGACCCACCAATAATAAAATGAACGCAACGACTATTTTACTACTGCCTTCGAGAAAGCCTGTCGTGGATTGGACAAGGGCATCTACAGCTCCAGTTTCTTTTAAAATATGGGCATAGCCAGAAGCAATCAGCATAATAAAGGCGATCATACCCATCATCGTGATTCCGTCGGTTACAAATTTTTCACCCTTTCTAAAAGGAGCGATGTTAAATAAAAACATCAGGGCGATTCCGGTAAAAGCACCGATGACAAGGGATTCGGTAATGATTTGAACGGCCAATGCTGCGATAATAGCGACGATTGTCAGTCCATGGCGTAATGTGAATTTTAAATTTTCTTCTTCTGATGCAGCGAATTCATGTAGGGGTGTATTTTCAGTGTGGGGCATTTCTCGATCTTTCCGGTACGTTAGAAAAATAGCGATCAATAAGCCAACGACCATTCCCAATCCAGGGATAAGCATCGCAGTGGCTACGGAGGAGCGCGCGATTTCCATGCCACTGGCAGTCATTTCATTGGCGATGATGCCGTGGAAAATTAAACCGTATCCAGCGGGAATCACCATATACGGTGCTTTCAGGCCAAAGGTTAACGCACATGCCACACCTCGCCGGTCCACTTTTAATTTGTCAAATAAGTGAAGTAATGGTGGGATGAGGATTGGGATGAAAGCAATGTGTACGGGTACGAGATTTTGTGAGAAACAGGCAACACCTGCGATGGTTAACAATAATACAGCGCGTTTTCCTCTGATGATCTTTAATAAACTGCGCACAAGAAAACCGGTAATTCCTGAATAACCGATCATAACGGCAAATGTACCGAGGAGAATATAGCTGAGAGCTGTTTCAGATAATCCTCCCATACCGGCAATTAACATTGTGACCGATTCTCCGATGGAGAGGCCTTCCAGCAGACCAGCAACAACCGCTGCAATTAAAATTGCCAATAATACATTCACACGTAAAAGACATAAAACCGCCAATACAATCACTGAAATTACTACCGCATTAAACATAATATCCTCCTTCCGAATTGTTATTTAATTGAGAACATAGGCATCTCCCAAGTAATCATTTATTTATTAGTCATCACCTCCTTTGAAAAAATGAAAATAGGGAACAAATACTCAAGGAACTCATATTCCCCAAGCATTGCCCCCTATTAACTAACAACTTTAGGCTAGCTATATGGAACGAATTTTTCTTAATAATATACTAATAATTCAGACTTGTCAAAAAATTATTGAGGAGTGATAATAGTGATTGAGGAATTTGGTCAATTAAGCGTGGAGATGTTGTAATTATAAGAAATAACTTGGAGGGATCATATTGAAATTATTACTAACCTCTAACGGATTTTATACAAATGAAATTAGAGAGCAATTTTTGCAATTTATAAACGGGGATATAAAAACGTTAAATGTAGCTATTATCACGACTGCTTCACCGTTAAAAGAGAAAAATCAATTTGCTCAGAAAGCGAGGAATGATTTTAAAGAAATGGGTTTCCGAAATATAAACTTCATTGATGTGGAGTTTGAAAGTCCGGAAAGCCTTTTAAATAAAGATGTTATTTACATCAACGGCGGGAATCCATTTCATTTACTCTTTCATATGAAAAAGAGTGGAGCAGACAGGATGATCCAAAAGATGTCTACCAAAGATGTCGTAATTGTTGGTGTAAGTGCTGGTTCTGTTATCCTTGGCCCACATATCAAAGTCGTTCAATTTTTCACACCACAAATGAATGTTCATGATATGCAAGATTTAACCGCATTAAGATTAACGGATATACTGTTTTTTCCTCACTATGACAGAGAAGATTTGTTTAGAAGTAGTGATCACAAGTCTATTGAAGAAAGATTAAAGGAGTTTGAATCCATGGAAAATTGCCAGGTTACTCGATTAAAAGATGATGAATATCTTGTAATAGAAATTTAGCTGTTAAAAGAAGATTTATTCCGCCTTTTGGCAAATAAGGTGAAGTACCGATGAATGCGTAGAAACAATTTTTAGCAAGTTTATTACGGATTATTAGCTCGTTTGTCTTTGTGATCAGTACTTATTTATTTTTTTGGACCGTTATTATGCCATCATTATTCCATTTCTTTTATCTTTAAGTGCCGGTATACTGTTTTAAAAAGATCGGCTGTGGATTTAGGAAAAATTGTGAGTGACATACAGTTGGAAAGATTGTTAAGTAGTATTTTATATTGCTGACGTTTCGCTGATTAAAAAGAAGGGGAAGGATTTTGAGGATGGGGGTGCGATGGTTTCTTAAGGTGATTTTATTGCTATGCATTGGTGTTTGAGGCTGTTCAGTGAAATAAGAACGATCGTTGGAAGAAACGTTTATAAATATCTTGAATGAATACGAGTTTTTTTCGATGCGCTTTGGCATTATAAAATTAAAGAAAACGTAGTAATCATTTTTTTCGAATATTTCCATCAGTTAAATTTAGGTTTTGTTGAATGGAATGAAAAAATGAATGGGAATGGGTTATTGGCGGGGGTTCCATTGATATGAACGAAGGTGGTTATATAGCGACTGCGGAGATGGGACTGCCATTTTATATTACAGTAGTTATCCCTGATGATAAAAATACAAAACAAGTTGTCCTGCAAGGTAAAATGGCAAAATTAGTACAAATCAGTCCAGCAAAGAAAATCTCGAATGCATATACAGATAAGCCAGTTACCGGTAATGAGATTGAAGAATTGAAGTAATGGGAGTGTGTTAGCGGTTATTTCATCAGAAAAGAGCCTTCATATAGGGAAAGATTTTTACTCATTAATAATCAAAAGCATGGGGAAGAATTGACGATTAATTTTTTGTAATTTAATGTGAAATTATTAACTTGAAAAACTTTCGCTAACTAGAAATCCTTCGCATACAATTATCCGGTAAGAGAAATAGGCTGGGAAGTAGGAATTTGCGAATGTTTTTTCAAAAACTGATCGCCTAGTTCCATGGAGGATTCAAATTATAGTCTCTATAAAAGAAGAATATGGGGGTACATCATTATGATATTAGAATTAAATCATAACCAAAAGGTAACCATTCGACCATATGAGGAAAAAGATTTTGAACAAATACAGGAATTAAATAGAAAAGAAGGATGGGCGAATTTAGTCGGGAATCATCAAGATACAAAGGAAGCCTGGAAAAACTCTAATGTCGCTTATGTTGTGGAATCAGAGAATCAAGAAGTGATTGGCTATGTGAGAGGATTAACGGATACTCGTATCACATTATTTATTTGTGAATTGTTAATTGATCAAAGGTATCGGGGCTATGGACTGGGAACAATATTAATTCACTATGTACATAAAATCTATCCGAAAACACGGATTGAATTACTGGCCAATAGCACTTCCCGGTCTTTTTATGAAAAACGCGGTTTTCGTGCATTTTATGGTTTTCGGAAAACGAGAGGGGAATCATTTAAACCATGAATTTTTATTTAAGACAGTCGATAATTTTTCTTAACTAGAGTGATCATATGAAACGTCTTTTTTAAAACTAGCAAAATAAGTTCCCTATTATTTTTTGCAAATGGATACCATTCCAGTAGCATTGATCATCCAGATAACTAAAACAATATTCGCTATGTGCCGATAATAATGATATCCCTTCATTTGTTACTAACTTATTAAACATTTCATGAGTGGAAATAAAGGAATATATTTTTTTGACCAAAGAAATAAAATGGCTGTCGGTATGATTATTTTCTATTTTCAATTGCAGCGAGGTCGATTGAACACCTTCCAGGTAGTAGTATTCGGTTTTTAGTAAAAAGCCTGCTTTTTTATGGCTTTCTTACCGAGATCATATAAGAAGAAAATTTTATAAAAATAAATGTTTATTTTCGAAAGGCTTTTGATTTTAAGCTATTACTTGATAATTTTCTTCACAAACATCTTTATATATTAAAATATCATCGCTGCGTGATTATGTGATTATAGTAAATTGATCTTTGAGTAAATTCTCAGAGATTTTATTTACATAAATATATATAGATGAGAAGGAGAGAACGAAAGATGAGAAAAATTAGCGAGTATTTTACTATTGAAAGAAGGTTAGTATTTTCCGTTGTCATTGGTTGGGCCTTTGTCATATTTGGCTTTATCATCCCTTATATCCTTTATCCGAAATATCCTGATTATATGACATACGGATTTTTATTCACTACTATTTATTTGTGTGTTCGTTATTCTACCTTCGGTCCAATTTTTGGCGCAGCCGGGCGTGGGTTGACGGTTGTTGCGGGTGTTTCTATTATCGATTACATATTTTCAAGAAGAAATGAAGTCGGAAGCCTGACACTTGGAGCCTTAATTGGAACACTTATAGTCGTCTTTTTTGTAGTACTTTGGAATACAGTGAAAGCATTGTACTATTTGATTAGGGAAACAATTACTCTTATCCGCAATTTTGATTATATTAAACAATCATTAAAACATGGATCAATTGCTTAAAACCGTGACAATAATCCCCACCATTTTCGGGTGGGGTTTTTTTATATTGAAGAGTTTTATGAAGTATTACGAATTAACATCTATCAGTAAATATTACATGTTAAAATATTTATATCTAACTATATAGTTGTTTCTAATAAATTTCGCCACTTTGAAATAAACTTTTTTTCGCAATTTACGTTTTGTAGGAGGGTACGATGACGGAAAAAGTAATCATCGATGTGGATCCAGGAATTGATGATTCGATTGCTTTAATCATGGCAATGCAGTCCCGCCTCTTTGATATTTTAGGGATAACGATTGTTTCTGGAAATGTCGATGTCCATCAAGGAGCGAAAAATGCTAGCTATGTCACTCGACTTTTCCAAAGAAAGATTCCGATTGTAAAAGGAGCAGCTAAACCATTAAAAATCGACTATAACGATGCTACCGATACACATGGTAAGGACGGATTAGGGGAAGTTATATTTAGTCAAGTAGATGATTCTGTCAATGATATAAATGCAGCGGACTTTATCATTAAAAAATTAAATGAATACCCTGGAGAAGTTACCGTATTTGCATTAGGTCCGTTAACGAATTTAGCGAATGTCATTGCTAAGGATCCGGATGCATTGAAAAAGGCAAAAGCGATTCGCATCATGGGAGGAGCGGCTAAAGTACACGGGAACTGCTCTCCGGTTGCCGAATATAATTTTTGGTGTGATCCTCATAGTGCGCATATATTTTTTAAACAACAATATGAACACGTTTACTTATATCCACTAGATATTACATATAAGATTTTGCTCTCTCCTAATCATCGCGAATTTTTACGACAGATTAATAATGAGATAAGTGACTTTATTTATCAAATTACACGTTTTTATGTCGATTTCCACTGGCGGGAGGAAAAAACTTTAGGCTGTGTGATCAACGACCCACTCGTTGTTGCAGATGTGATGGATAATATTGTTGATTTTTATCGAGCCGATGTTGATGTTGTTACAGAAGGGATTGCGATCGGGGAATCAGTCGTACATCACCATGAAAAAGGTGTAGTAAGAGTTGGCTATAAGGTAGATTATCAGAAGTTTTTTGATATTTTTTTTCGTACTATTTTTCCTGAAGAATATGAAATGTACAAACGATTAGTCAGAAAGGAGATGCTGTAAAGTGAGAAAAGTAATCATCGATACGGATCCCGGCATTGATGATGCCATCGCTTTAATGACAATTTTTAAACAAAAGGATGTGGAAGTATTAGGGTTATGCAGTGTCGCCGGTAATAAGGGGATTGAACTTACGACTTCCAATGCCAGTAAAATAGCCAATTACTGTCAGTATCCGGGGAAAGTGTACCGGGGATTGTATGCGGATATCGAATCGGTCCTTAAGAACGAACCTCCCAGAATCGATAAATCGAGCGTAGTCCATGGTAAAGATGGATTGGGAGATGTGGATTTTCCGATTGATGAAAGCAATATCGCTGATCAGTCTGCTGTAGATTTTATTTTAGAAACCGTGAAAAACAATCCTCATGAAGTCGATTTGATTTGCCTTGGACCATTGTCCAATATTGCCATGTGTATTGAAAAGGATTTGGAAACGATGGAAAAGGTGAAGTCCATCTATACGATGGGCGGTGGGGTTCATCGGGGCAATGTTACGCCAGTTGCTGAGTTTAATTATTGGTTTGACCCTGCGGCCGTCAATATAACATTCAATAAACTCGGTCCATATGTCCCAATTTATATGATTGGTCTGGATGTCACCCATCAAGTGCTTTTTGATATGAACGAGGTAGCGTTTTTCCAATTTGAGGGCGGTGAAGTAGGGAAGTTGATAGCGCATATGACAAAGCCATATGTGGAAACTTATTGGCAAAATAATAAAGTCCTGGGCATCATTATTCATGACTTAACAACGGTATTGGCTTATCTTTACCCGGAAATCTTACCACCCGTCAAGAAAGCAAATGTTCAATGCGTAGCGGATGAAAATATTGCGAAAGGCCAATGTATTGTGGATTTTTCTGGACGCTGGACAAAAGAGAAAAATGTCTTTGTACCTATGGAAATAGATGTTGAAACGTGCAAAAAAATATTTATCGAGCTTCTTTTTGGAAAAGATGTGTTACAACGCTATGTGGATCATGTTTTGACGAAATAGAATCTTAATACATAAGTTGTATTGAGGAATTTTTTTAATGATTCAATTATATTTAGTAACAAACTTAAAATTGGGAGGGGCGTTCCCTCTTTTTTATTGGGAGAAAGAACTTCTATAAAGGAGATCATCAATGGGTTATGTCGAAGAAATAAGGAAACTTGTAGGCAAAAGACCGCTGATTTTAGTCGGAGCGGTTGCGGTAATTGTCGATGAATCGGGCAGAATTTTATTGCAGCAACGAACGTTTCCCAAAGGTATCTGGGGGCTTCCCGGCGGATTGATGGAGCTAGGGGAATCAACGGAAGATACGGCAAGGCGAGAGTTATATGAGGAAACGGGGTTACAAGCGAAGGAATTGCATCTTATCAATGTGTATTCTGGTCCTCACCATTTTTCAATAGCTGAAAATGGAGATGAATTTTATACCGTGACCGTTGCTTATTATTCCCGGGGGTATGAAGGAAAAATTGCTATAGATACAACCGAAACCATGCAAATTCAATTTTTTGAACCTGATCGATTACCGGAACATATGGTTAAAAGTCATCGGCAAATAGTAGAGGACTTTTTATCTAACCATAATAAATAACGGAGTATTGGAAAGGCGAAATTGTCTTTGATTAATAAGTTAAAAGAAACTCCCAAGAGACAAGCTAGTCTTCTCTCCTGGGAGTTCATGTTTGGCGGAGTGGTGTCTATACATCAAGATATTAGGCAATTTCTCTCTTGGCCATTTCTACTAACTCGGGTTGAGGAATTTTCCACAATTCTCTCCACTTTTTAATCGCATAGACGAGAATCACGATACCGAGAACTAACATGATAATGGAAAGAATACCGTTTAGCACATTGAAACCGGCAGCTGCAGGATTCCAGTATACATTTTTCACCATCCAGGTTCCTGCTACTAAAACAGTCACATATAAGTAAGCGAGTGGAACTAGGCAAGTTAACATATATTTCCGTTTGGTCGCGATCTTGAGGATGACGGTTGCTCCGACAATTAATCCGATGGATGCCATTAACTGGTTGGAGACACCGAACAATGCCCATACCGAACTAATGTCGCCGGAGTATAATAGATATCCCCACATGATACAGGCAATAGCACTGGCGGTGATATTGGCTCCTATCGAATCAAGTCGTTTTAATGGCTTGATAAAATCTCCAAGGAAGTCTTGAATCAAATACCTGGCGGTTCGTGTTCCCGCGTCGATTGCTGTTAAGATAAATACAGCTTCAAACAAGATCACGAATTGGTAGAAATAAGCTGCCAGGTGTTCAAAGAATGGTACGGCAGTAAATATTTCTGTCATACCGACTGCTAGAGTTACTGCTCCACCTGTTCTACCTTCCAGATCCATTTCTACTTTTTCTTCCAGTTCGGCTAGATGGACAGTTTCCATTCCTAACTTTTCAAATTGCTCTGGTGTGGAGTTGATCGCAAAATAATCACCAGGCTGCAATGAAACTGCAGCAACTAATGCCATGATGGCAACTGCACTTTCAACTAACATGCCACCGAAGGCAACCGGTTTTGCATCCCGCCAGCGATTGATCATCTTTGATGTTGTCCCTGAGCTAATAAATACGTGGAAACCGGAAATCGCTCCACAAGCGATGGTAATGGAGATGAATGGCCATACAGGTCCTGCAACAACTGGTCCGCCGCCAAGGAAATCGGTCAATGCCGGAAATTGTACTGTCGGGTTAATGGCGATTACACCTATGATTAATGCACCGAAGACACCAATTTTCATGAACGTACTTAAATAATCGCGTGGTTGCAATAACAACCAGACTGGTAAAGCTGCTGCAAAAAATGCATATATTGGAAGAATGATAGCTAGCGTTTTACTGTCTAACGTTAGTAAATCTCCAAGCCATGTTCCTTCGATATGATGGCCAAAGATAACGGCAATCATGATTAGGGAAAATCCTACAATCGTGGCTATTTTTAAATTACCGGTTTTGCGATGATATAATCCGACAGCCATCGCGATAGGAATCGTAATGCCTACAGCAAAGGTTCCCCAGGGGTTTCTTTCCAGAGCATTTAATACAACTAATGATAGACCGGCCATTGTTATCGTGATAATAAATAACATGGCTAAACCAGTACAAAAACCAGCCACCGGCCCCAGTTCTTCTTTAGCTACTTCAGAAAAGGACTTTCCGTCTCTTCGCATAGAAGCGACAAGTACCACGAAGTCGTGAACGGCTCCACCAATAACTCCACCGATCAAAATCCACAATAAGCTAGGCAAGTATCCAAACTGTGCAGCTAATACGGGACCGACTAATGGTCCTGCTGCAGCAATCGCTGCGAAATGGTGACCGAAGGTGACCCATTTATTGGTCGGCACATAATCTTTACCATCTTGAAACTTATGGGAAGGCGGTAGCTTTTCTTCTTCTAATTCTTGAACCCGCAACACTTTTGCCGCCATAAAGGTACCGTATAAACGATAGGCAATCATAAGAAAACATATCGATCCGATTACGATTGTAATCGCATTCATTTTACCACTCCCATTTCCCCTTGAGATAATTTGCTAGTATTTACATTTTACAAAATGAAAACAGTCAATATCGTTTTTCATATTGAAATGCCAAAAGGGAGTGGTAAAAAGTAAAAATCAAAGGATAAAATACATTGCTTTATTTTGAAATTAATTTAATCCGAAGATTCTCTTTAAATCTTTTATATATGTCCGGCTAACCGGGATTTTTGAACCATCATCGAGCAACAGATTGTATGTTGAATTAAACCATGGTTCTATTTCAAGGATGCGCTGGATATTGACGATATAACTGCGGTGCACTCGCAAAAAGTGGTTGTTCGCTAGCTTCTTTTCCAGGCCAGCCAGTGTTTCTATTAAGACATAGTCCGTATCTTTCGTTTTAATTTTACATTTACCGTCGGTCGCTTCGATATAAACGATTTCAGAAGGTGAAATTAACACGTAGCGATCATCAACAGTTACTGCTAATTTCTTAATTGACTCGTTTTGCCTGCGATTAGATGCAGGTGTTTTTGTTATTAAACTTTCTTTCATATTAATTATTTTATTCAGTGTTTTTTCAATCCGCTTTTCATTGAAAGGTTTTAAAATATAGTCCACGGCGTTTGATTCAAAGGCTTGTAAGGCATATTCATCATAGGCCGTGACAAAACAAATGGCGGGAGTGGGGTGATATTCTTCGAGTTTTTTTGCCAACGTTAATCCGTTTTCTTCATCTAATTGAATATCTAAAAACACAATATCCGGTTTATAAATGGCAATATCTGCCAAAGCATCGACGATGTTGTCACTTTCACCCAATATCTCTACTTTTTTCGTCCGATTTAAAATATATTTTAATTCATCCCTGGCAAGCGGTTCATCGTCAACAACATATGCTTTAAACAACGGCCTCACTCTCCTCCAGTACTAGGGGGATGGAAATAGTCACAGTTGTTCCCTGATCAACTTTACTATCAATCTTGAACTCGGCTTTATTATTGTAAAGCCCAATTAACCGTTCGTAGATGTTAAACAATCCTGTCCCATTTCCTTTATTCGACTCAACGACGTTTTTTCCGAGTATCTTTAATTTTTCTTCCGGTATTCCCTTGCCGTTATCAGCGACTTTAATCTTCAGTTGCTTATGCTCAGAATAAATTTGAATGATAATATCTCCTTTTTGTTTGCTTCCTGGAAATCCGTATTTCACAGCATTATCAACAAGAGGCTGCAAAATGAACGGTGGCACGATACATTTTTTTAAGTATGGCTCGATGTGAAAGTGAAACTTGTACTTTTCCGGGAAACGGGCCTGTACTAAGGCGATATAGGCTTGAACTGTTTCAATTTCATGTTCTAGCGTACAATATAAATTCCGGGCTCCCTGAATATTTCCGCGGAAAAATGCAGCCAAATCTAAGAGTAATTCCCGGGCTTTTTCAGGATTGGTTCTGCACAGTGCTGATATCGTATTTAAGCTATTAAAGAGAAAATGGGGATGAATTTGCGCTTGTAAGGCTTTTATTTTCGCATCTTTCACCAATTTAGCTTGTTTTTCTGCTTCCACAAGTTCAAGTTGAGTGGAAAATAGTTCGCCTAAACCGTATACTAAATGCTCTTGTACGGGGTCAAGTTTTTTTGCATCACGATAATAAATCTTCAATGTGCCAACGACTTTGTTTTTTACTTTGAGGGGAATGACAACAGCTCCTTCCAGCGGACAATCTTTATCGAAACAGCCAATTTCTTCTTTAGAACGGGCGACTTCAATTTTCCCGGATTTTAAAACCCGATTCGTTAATTTCGTTTCCGGCTTTAAGTACGGGAGATGGTGATCAGAACCGATACCGACATGGGTGAGAACGACATGATTATTTGTAATAGAAACGGCATCTGCATCGGTCATCTCGAGCATGATTTTGGCAATTTCGGTACTGGATACAACATTCAATCCTTCTTTAAAATAAGGAAGCGTTTTTTCCGCAATGGAAAATGCAGTGTCTATTTGAATTGCCCGAGCGCGATCATCTTCGCGTTTAATATGTTGAATAATTAACATGAAAAGCATCATTCCCAGTCCGTTGATAACGATCATCGGAAAACTGATAAGTTTAACTAATTCCAGGGACAAATCAAAAGGTTTGGCAAGGAGAAGAATGATAACCATTTCCAAAGATTCCATAAACATGCCGATTGCAACGGCAAAACTTACCGAAATATTTTTGCCCTTTTTCTTTCTATGTGCGCCTAAAAAACCAGCCACGATACCGGCAATGATCGTTGAAAAAGAACAGGCGAATGCTGTAAAACCACCAAGAAAATAGCGATGAATACTTGAAATTAACCCGGTTCCAATACCTACAATCGGTCCGCCTATTAAACCGCCGATTACTACCCCTAACACTCTCGTATTTGCAATTGCAGCTTCCGGATCGATGGAGGATCGCCAACCAACTTCGGAAATTTGTGAGCCAAGCACTTCAATACCTGTATAATTACTGATGATGCCAAAACTTCCGAAAAGGATGATTAATTTCAACTTATCTTTAAGATCATGTTTATGTTGAATAATTTGTCGGAAAGAACGCAATTGGGAAAGCAGGAATGCAACAACAATTATGATACCTATTTTTTCAATCATAAACGGAACGAGACTGAACATATTGGATCTGCCCCTCGCTTTACGGCATTCTATATATGGTGTTTAATTTTATTATAATATTTTGAAATTATTTGCTGAAATAATAAGACTTCACTTGTCTGTCAATAAAATTCTACAATTCTATTCTTAGTTATCTTGATTGGGGTATCTATAGATAGAACAAGATTAGTTTTTAATTATAAAGAGAAATCGGATAAAAATTTTGGAAGAAAATTAATGAATCGGGATGTTGCGGAAAACTGAAATATTTAGATATTAGTGAAGTAAATCACAATTAATTCATGTATAATACTGATGAATGTCCAATTGACTAAACATACTTTTAACAATGCTTATAAACGTTGCAATTTTTGCGATGATATTTGCTAAAGCTAAGAAAAAATATGATTTTCGTTTAATGCATAACATGTAAACGCTCAGGAATAATGCTATCGACAAATACATACATGGACGGTGTCTTTAATGGTAGGAATGGGTTCACGAACGATCAAGACCGCAATTGGGGCATCTTTAGCCATTTGGTTGACCGGGGTATTACAATTGGAGTTCGGCGTATTTGCGGCCATTATCGTCATTATGTGTATAGAGCGCACGAAAAAACAGACAGTCGATACGATATTAGACAAATTTTTTGCCTGTTTATTGTCCCTATTCTTAAGTGGAGCTGTTTTTGAATTATTAGGCTATTCCCCGGTAGTTATCGGGATATTTATTCTTTTGTTTGTACCACTTTTAGTGAAGTTGAAAATTCAAGGCGGATTTGTCACCAGCATGGTGGTTGTTACTCATCTTTACACATTGCGAAATTTTAATTTGCAAATTATCACTAGTGAATTATTGATTATTATCATTGGTATCGGGATTGCTTTTATCATTAACAGTATTATGCCGAGTTTCAAAAAGGAAATCGAAACGTATAAGGATCAAATTGAAGACAAATTCCAAATCATATTATATGAATTTGCTGCCTACTTACGGAATCCAAATCGTAACTGGGATGGCAAGGAACTCTATGAAGTGGGAGAATTGATCAAGAAGGCGAAAGACGTGGCCCTGCGGGATATTGAAAATCATTTAATAAAAAATCCGCGGCGGGATTATCATTACCTGGAAATGCGGGAAGACCAATTTAACATTTTGAAACGCATGTTACCGGTTGTGTCTTCCCTCGGTCTCCATTTAAAACAAAAAGAATATGTAGCGGACTTTTTCGAGTATCTCAGTAAAATTGTCAATGAAGAGGATACGACACATCTCTCCTTGAAAAAATTAGAAGAGTGCTGGCAGTTAATTCGAAAAACCGAGTTATCGAAAACGCGGGAAGAATTTGAAACACGTGCCAATTTATTTTATTTGTTAAATGAAATCGAGAACTACTTACATATTAAGAAAAAACTATATTCTAATAGAGGAGATTCAGCATGATCTAAAAAATTGGCAGTGCATAAAGCGGTGGGAAACGATGTCCCGCCGTTTTTTTTTTGATAAAAAAGCTGGTTCATTGGTTCGTGTGAAGAAATGTACGATGTGGAGATTCTAGTGATTTTTCATCACAATTTAGGGATTTAAATTTGTCGGTATGGAACAAGAGATTCTTGTGATTTCGGCAATGGGGCGAAGATTCCGCGAAAGATAGGGTAAATATCGCGAAAGTTCATGATCCATCTGCGAAAGGTGCTGATGAAAGTGCGAAAGGTAAATTGAAAAACACGAATGTTTATCTGCTATTCGCGAAAGAGGTCGTTCAACCCGCGAAAGATTATACGATATTCGCGAAAGTATGAATCATTCTTCGCAAAAATCATCCCTGTTTACAAGCTCGATATTCCTAAAAAAAGGATTTTGTAAATGGAAATTGAAGATAAGAAGATAGTGGCTTGAACCGGAAAACCTTGAATTGATAAGACTTTTTTATAAAGCATGTGGCACGTATAGGGGGATGGTTTGCTTGCTGAAACTTCACTTGCACTATCTTGTTAAAAATAAAAAGTCTTTTGGCATGATGGTATTTTTATTAGTCATTATTTTGACTTTGTTGCCAGTTGCAACGAGTATTTTGTTACAGGGCAGTCAAAAAGTCCGGACCAATATTACCGATTTTGCCCGGGGGAAATATGATTTATTAGTTCGTCCGGCACCATCAGCTATTGAGGAACAATTAGGTTTAGTAGAAGAAAATTATCTTGGTGTAGGAAATGGCGGTATTACTCTTGATGAGTGGCGGAAAATTGCTGCGGATGATCGGGTGGAAATTGCCGCTCCTGTTGCATCATTAAGATTTTTTACAAAAATAACCAACAGTTATCGATTGCCAATGCCGGAAGGCCCCACCCGCTATTCCGTCACCTATGAAACGACCGATGGGGTTCATACTTACAAGATTGATGAACAAGTTGCTTATATGTTATTTCCTGTTGGAGAAATGTCCTATGATACGTATCATCCGGAAGAATTAAGTAATATTTTCGGTATCGGTGGATATCCAACTTTCGTCATTCCCTACTCCTTTCATCCCGTAATTGCTATTGATCCGGAGATGGAAGGGGCTCTTACAGGAATTGACTTTTCTATCTTGCAAGAAGAGATTTCGGCATTTGAAAGTTATTCAAGTAGTGATCATCAATTCATTCCACTCGTTGACGTTTCCGATTCCGCAACTCCGATTACGATAACGATAACTGTCGAAAGTTTAGACATTTCAAAAGAAGAAATTATCAATTTAAAGGAAAAAGTCGGTCTTGATTCAGACACTCCATTAGCCATGCTTGAAGTTCTTGGAAATGGGAAAATCAAAAAATTGAAGAGAATCATTATGTGAAAGAGTATTTAGATAAAATCGAAGCGACGAAGCAAGAAGTATACAAAATTCCTGCTTTCGAGTATTTAAGTCCTTTTGAACAAGATTGGTTTCTTTTGGATGAAGATTTTAACGTGGTGATGAAATCAGATTATGACATCAATGTTCACGGAGGCTATGCCGGTGTTTTCGGATACGGTGAAGAACAAAATCGCTATTTCCGTGCGTCATCACCTGCCTATCAAATGAGTGATCAAGGCCTTAAGGTTCATCTTGTTGATATGGACGGAGAAGTTCCTGTCCATCGACAGATAGAGGAGATCAAATATCAAGAATTTGAAGTGGACGGAGATAATACGGATCTTCATTATTTTGTTCAAGTCGATAGTATTTCCATTGGAGAGGCACAAGAAGAGCTTGCGGCCAGTCCTTTAGGCATTTACCAGTTTCAATACGGTGAGCATAAAGAAACGGGAAAGGTGTTGCAACCAACACACCATTCCGGTAGTTTTTTACCCCTGCCGGCCCATGGTCTGATTTCCATCGAATGGGCGGAATACTTTAAGGGAGAAGCTCCCATTGATGCTATTCGCGTTAAGGTCGCGGACATTTCCGGCTATACAGAAGAGGCTGCTGAAAAAATTAGAAAAGTCGCTGCTGATATTGAAGCAATGGGGTTCCATGTGGATATCATTGCCGGTTCCTCCCATCAAAAATTAGAGGTAGACGTTGAAGGAATTGGTACGGTTATCATGCCCTGGACAACATTAGGTGCGGCAGAATCGATTATCGATAGCTGGAATATATTTTCTTTCATCATTGCCCTATGTTTCGCGTTTATTGCCATTTTATCTTTACTTGCCCGCTTTCGAACTTTGTCTAAAGAATACTATGAAGAGCGGGAGAGGCTTGCCATGATTGGCTGGAGTGAAAAGACCGTTCAACAATTTTATCGCATTCAATGGCTCGTTCAAGTTGCAAGAAGTGGCATTTTAAGTGGCCTCATTTTACTTATATTGAACGGTTTTGATTTTATTTTATTGATCGGCTTCTTTCTATCTTTACTCGTTATCTATCTACTAAAAATTGTCGTAGACATATTGGATAAGAAGAGAAAGGGAAAAGATACTGCCTTCCAACCGAGCCACTCTTTAATCCTTTCGAATATTCGTTTTTATAAAGAGCATATTATGGCAGTTGGTTTGCAATTGATATTCGGTACAGCTGCAATCTCCTTTGTCAGCATCGCCTCGCAAATTACGACGGAAAAAATAACGAGGACAAATTTGGGCGAATATATTCATTTTCAAATCAACCAACAGCAACTTTTACTTTTAGCAGGAATCGTTCTTTTAACGTTACTTACTTTGATAGAATCGATATACAGACTCTGGGAGACAAGAAAAGACCAGCTCCAGTTTTTGACAGTTGTCGGCTCGCAAAATCGGGAAATTCGGCGCTCATTCACGAAAGAAAACCTTTCCTGGGTCGGATTCGTTTTACTTTTCGGTGTCATGTTAGGTATGGGGTTCGTTCTTCTGTTTTTTGATTTTACAGTAAAAATCGTGTTGCTTACACTCGGACTTGCTTTCTTCCTGTTTTTATTGGTTAGTATTGTATTGGAACTGGCCATTCGTTATTTTTTAAACAAGGGGATGAAGGGAGAAAATCCATGGATATAAAGGTTCAGCAATTATCGAAAACGTTTCGGACAAAAATTGAGCAAAAAAGGGTTTTAAACAATATTTCTTTCCATATCAAACAAGGTGAATGGGTCAATGTAATCGGTTGTTCTGGTTCGGGAAAAACAACGTTATTAAAATGTGTGGCGGGACTTCTTGCGGCTGATTCCGGTTCGCAAATTGGCATCGGGCCGTTACAGGTACATGCGGAAAGGGAGGAAACTCTGCGTGAGTTCCGGCGTAAACATATCGGCTTTATCTATCAAGACTATCAATTATTTCCAGCCTATACGGCAAAACAAAATGTGATGTTGCCTGAATGGCCCTATAAAAAGAAAGAGGAATTAGAAGAACGAGCTGAAGATTTGCTCAGAAAACTAAATTTGGAAGAGCGGATGAATTCCACTCCTGATCAATTATCCGGTGGGGAACAGCAACGCGTTGCTATTGCCAGAGCGCTTCTGAATGATCCGGAAATTCTCATTTGTGATGAACCGACGGGAAATCTTGATCGGAATTCCCGCGATGAGGTTTTGCAAATATTAAAAGATTGCCAGCAAGAAGGACGGACGATTTTACTCGTCACCCATGATTATGAAATCTTGAAATATGGCGATCGGGTTTTTCAAATGAATGATGGCGAATTACGGGAAATTGAAAAGGAGGAAGTTATTCTAGTATAAAAGTAACATCAAACCAGGACAAAAATTCTTTATACAAATACAGCAAGAGAGATGTTTAAGCCAGAATAGCAAAATCATACACTGGTCCTGGCGAACAGGCTTGTATGCCTGTTTTTTCATGCAAAAAAAGAAAGTTTTCCATGTATATCCCATTTTCTGAAGACTATATGCGTATCCGTCTTACTTCACTTCTTTTGTACATCGTTCACCCTCGTTTATTCCTGGTAAAATTAAATATATAAAAAGGAATCGTTTAATAATGTGTGAAGCAGGAAACATTGAATAACAACGGTTCTCACGCTTAAATAGGACGATTTAAGGGATTCGATATAAGTACAGGCAGACTCACTATTTTTCCGTCACTGCTTGAATAACCATTTCAGGGGTGATACCGTGTCCCGAACAAATGATCAAATCATTTTGCGCGGTTTGAAAGAAAATAATCTAAAAAACATTGATTTAAATATACCGAAGGAAAAAATTGTCGTGTTTACAGGAGTCTCCGGTTCCGGGAAAAGTTCTGTCGTTTTTGATACACTGGCGCGAGAAAGCAGAAGACAGATGACGCTAAATTATCCCCACTACATTCGTTATCAAATGCCACGCTATGAAAGACCGAATGCGGATTTAATGCAAAATTTAAGTCCGGTAGTGGTTGTGGAACAGAGGCAGATCGGTACGCATTCCCGTTCGACAGTGGGGACATATATGGATATCAATCCATTAATCCGTCTGTTGTTTTCCCGAATCGGCAAACCATCCATCGGTTCGGCCCATGATTTCACAAGTCAGAGTTCTTTTGGAAAATGTCCCGAATGCGATGGCTTTGGTGAAGTAGTGACGCCGGATGTGAATAAATTAGTCGATTTTAATAAGTCTTTAAGGGAGTATGCCGTCCAATTCAAGCCATTATCCCCATCTGGCTGGCAAGGTCGCTGGATGATGACCGGGGGATTGTTCGATCCGGATAAACCGATTAAAGATTATTCCGAAGAGGAACTTCAATTGTTTTTATACGGTCCGCCAGATGGTGAGAAAGTTTATGCGCCATTCCATACGAAAAACGGTCCGCAACCCCATGAATGGGATGGGTTACTGCCCCGCTTTACCCGACTCTATATTAAAAGGGATATTACAAAACTAAAAGAAATAACGATCGATGATGTTTTGGCAGTATCCACCCGTACCTTATGTCCAACTTGTCAGGGGTCGGGATTGAATCCAAAGGTTTTAGAATGCAAAATTAATGGATTGAATATCGCTGACTATTATGAATTAGAGTTGAATGAACTACTTGTAGAACTTGAAAATATTACAGATCCGCTCGGAGAACCGATCGCCCGGCAGTTACTTCCTCAAGTTCAACAACTGATTGATATGGGCTTGGGGTATTTGAGTTTATCCCGGAAAATTAGCACGTTATCTGGTGGTGAAGCCCAGCGGGTAAAAATTGCCCGTCATTTAGGGACGAGCTTAAACAATTTAACGTACATCTTTGATGAACCGAGTGCTGGATTACATCCTGAAGAAGTCGATAAGTTAATCCAGATGATGAAAAGTTTAAAAAAACAGCATAATACGGTCATTGTGATCGAACATGATTTGTCCGTCATAAAAGAAGCGGATGAAATCATCGAAATGGGACCGGGAGCGGGCGTTCATGGGGGCGAAGTTGTTTATCAAGGCGGATTAGCGGGGTTAACAAACGCACAAGCTGCAACATCCTTAAACCATTCAATTCGCATAAATAGAAATCCGAGACCGGCCAAGGATTATTTTACAGTTAAAAATGCAAGGAACAATAATTTAAAAAACGTAACAGTACGAATCCCGAAAAATGTTTTCGTCGCGGTTTGTGGAGTATCAGGTTCCGGTAAAAGTTCGTTAATGCTCGGGGCATTTGCCGAAAAATATCCTGAAAGTATTGTTGTCGGTCAGGGAAGCATCGGGATCTCTGATCGTTCCACATTAGCGACTTATATGGGGATTATGGATGATATCCGGGCGGTATTTGCCAAAGAAACGGGACAACCAGCTGGTTTGTTCAGCTTCAATTCAACCGGTGCCTGTCCTGTTTGTAATGGGAAAGGTGTATTAAAGCCAGATGTCGCCTTTGCCGATCCGATCACGGTCACGTGCGAGGCTTGTGGCGGCGCAAGATATTCGGATGAAGCCCTTTCTTATCGCTATCACGGCAAAAACATCGTGGAAATTTTAGATTTAACCATCGATGAAGCGAGGGACTATTTTAAACTGCCAAAAATCATTAAACGGGTAAAAACATTGCAGGATGTTGGTTTGGGTTATTTAACATTAGGACAGACAACGAGTACATTGAGCGGTGGAGAAGTTCAACGCCTGAAGCTCGCCAGTCATTTACAAAAGGAAGGGCAAATCTACATCTTAGATGAGCCTTCTTTAGGATTGCATGCAAAAGATAGTGGAACGCTTTTAGATGTATTTCAAAAGCTTGTCGAACGAGGAAATTCGGTTATTATTATCGAACACAATCTTGATTTTATTGCTGCGAGTGATTGGGTTATCGAAATGGGCCCGGGCGGTGGCAAATCAGGCGGTGAAATTATTTTTACAGGCACACCGGAAGATATGCTAAAAGCCGACACTCCCACTAGTAAATGGCTGCGAAAATGAATTGGCGAACTCGCCATGAAAAACTAACATAGTAAATATTGGCAGCCAATTGATAAGCATTACAAAAAACTTTAAATCAAGAGCCCGCAAAAACCCATTTTTGCAAGCTGTTAATTTTTGGGTATACTTCTTTGCAAATTTTCAAAGTTTACTATAGTTTGATAAAACGTGTTTAAGCATGGTATAAGTATAAAGGAAACAAAATTTTAAAAACGAAAGAATTTCGGGATGAAAACTAATACTTCATCTCATAATGGAGGATATGAGAAAGAAAATGAAAAGAAACTTCTGGCGTGAATTACCACGGCCGTTTTTTATACTGGCACCGATGGAAGATGTGACAGATGTTGTTTTTCGTCATGTGATCAGCAAAGCGGCCCGACCGGATGTGTTTTTTACGGAGTTTACAAATACTGTTAGCTTTTGTCATCCAGAAGGAAAACAAAGTGTCCGGGGCCGTTTGATTTATACAGAAGATGAACAGCCGATTGTCGGTCATATCTGGGGCGATGAGCCTGAATATTTCCGGCAAACGAGTATCGGATTGGCGGAGCTTGGATTTAGCGGTGTGGACATTAACATGGGCTGTCCAGCGCCGAATGTGGCACCGAAAGGAAAAGGTGCCGGTTTAATTCGCCGTCCTGATGTGGCTGCAGAAATTATACAAGCAGCAAAAGCCGGTGGCCTGCCGGTGAGTGTCAAAACAAGATTAGGTTATACCCATGTGGATGAATGGAAGGACTGGCTTACTCACATACTCAAACAAGATATCGCTAACCTTTCCATTCATTTACGGACGAAAAAGGAAATGAGTAAAGTTGCTGCGCACTGGGAACTCATTCCAGAGATTAAGAAACTTCGGGACGAAGTTGCCCCGGATACCTTGTTAACGATCAACGGGGATATTCCGGACCGGAAAAAGGGAATGGAGCTTGTAAAGGCCTATGGTGTTGACGGCGTGATGATCGGTCGCGGTGTGTTTAAAAATCCATTCGCTTTTGAAAAAGAACCGAAAGAACACACCCCGAAGGAATTACTGGATCTTCTCCGATATCATCTTGATTTATTTGATTATTATTCCAAAGATTTAAATCCACGTCCCTTTAAAACCTTGCATCGCTTTTTCAAAATTTATGTCCGGGACTTCCGCGGCGCTAGTGAATTAAGAACGGAATTGATGAACACCGAGTCAACGGATGAAGTACGGGCGATGCTTGACCAGTTTGAAGCAGAAAATATGGATGTTCTCGAGACTGTAGTATGAGATTGGCTCATCGAAAAAGATAATAATTGAAATTAATGGACGGGTTGGAATGCGGTTGTAGACCGAAATCCAACCCGTCCATTTTTGTTTTTAAGTATTTTAAACCTGTAATGAGCGAAATAGCAAAAAAACCAAACGAGCAAACTAACTAATTTTAACGTGACCTTTTTTCGATATAATGGAAACCATTACAGGAAAAATAAAAATTGATTTAACAAATAGATGGAAATCGTCTATATTGAAACATTTAAGAAGTTAAATTATTGATTCGCCGCCATTTTTCCCAATGGACCGTTTTCCAGAATTATATCTTGAATATCGTATACGGAAATCGGAAACATAGGAAAACCAAACACATAGGGGGAAATCTCATACAGCTGAAAATAAATAACAAGGGTTTTATCGGCAATATAAAAGTCCTGGTCGGGGTGAATTCCGGTAAACTCATGGATCAAATCGATATCGCGTTCTTCAATCTGTTGTTGAATCAGGGATGATAATCTTTCGATATAATTACTGCCCGGTTTGAACAATTGTGGTAATGCATATTGTTGGCCGGTATCCAGGTCAAAGGTGAGGGAAGTCAGATAGGTCATTCCGTGGGCCGCTTTATCATGATACGTATAATTCGATAACGTCAGGCTGAGTACATTGCGTTGATTGTTTTTTATTTCGTACGTACCGAGCATTTCCACTACTGTCGTTGGCATTTCAGCAATTTGTTTCTCAATGAGCCCCCGGGTTTCGCTGATAATCGCTTGATTGATCGCTTGTTGGACAAAAAAATTTCTCATATTCAGTACTTGCGGATAATAGATCGTTTGATTCGGTCCAAAACGAATCATTTGTGTGAATGTTTGAACTGGAAATGTAGGCAACTGTCTCACTCCTTTTTCACCATGGTATTCTCGTTTGAAAAAGGAGTGTGGAGATTTACAAATTTTGTTTCCATATATCGTTGAAAGTTCGCATAACTACTTTAAATAGAAATTCTTACGATACCGCTGATTTGTAATAAAAGAAATTCTTTAATTATTCTTTTGCTCTGCATATTTTTTAAAATTGTTTAAAATCGCCTGCCAGCCTTGTTGTTGTATTTCAACTGGATTGGAACTTTCAGCTTCAAAAATCACAATGACTTCGGTCGCATGTCCTTTATCATGAAAGGTGGTCGTAACTTTTCGACCATCACCGAGCGTGTAAGCTATTTTTTCATGCCATCGCACTTCATCGTAGATGCCACCAAAATCAAAACCGAAGCTCCCATCTTTCGCTTCCATTCGATACGTGAATTTTCCCCCTTCTTTCAAATTATTTTCCGCATACGGACAATGCCAGTCTTCAGAAGCATAGTTCCATTTTGTAATATGGCGGGGCTATGTCCAATATTCCCACAGTTTATCCACTGGTGTTTGAACGGTTGTTGAGATTTTAACCTCTTTGAATGCAGCCATAATTACCCTCCTAAAAGATTTCAATTAGTATTAATCCTATTATGATGCTTTCTGTAAAAATAAGTCGCTTTTACGTTTTATAAATTTCCTCTCCCAGGGTTTTTCTGAACGATGTGTAGTTCTTGAAAGGGTGCGCATAGAATAGGGAAAGGTCAACATGCTTTGTTTCCGATTGTTAAATTTTTAAGATAAAAAGGTTGTTCCAAGGAGACAACAAAAAGAAGGGAGGGATACGGATTGAAGAGAATGTTATGGCTGTTAGTCTTGGGGATATTTTTGGGAGCCTGTAGTTCTGGCAATGAAACGACTGGAAAAGAGCCAGATGTTCATTCTGAAGAAACATCAGTAGAAAATAAAGGAAATATCAAAGATCCTGTAGTTGAAGAAGAGGAAAAAGAAGAAGCGGAACCGAAACAACCGATTAATGATTTGGAGGAAATTTTTCGGCAAATGGAAATAGCCATCCAGTCGGTGGATAGCGTAACGATTACCGGTCAAGCTGCGGAAAAACTTTCCATATCTGGAACAGAAATAGAAAACAGTAAAGAAATGGTGGTAAATGCTACTTTTAATCCATTTGTTCAGCATGCGCTATTTACTGATTCGACAGGTGGGAAAACAGAATGGTATGCAACGGAAGATACCATGTATGTTAATATCAACGACTCTGGCTGGGAACATAGTTCTCATCCACTGATGAGGGAAGCCGCGCAATTCATTCATCACAAAGGCTCTTTTGAACGACTTATTGTTTACGAAGAATTTTTTGAGTTAACGCAAGATGACCACCAATATATAATTACGTACAATGGCCCGGATGAAGTATACCAGGAAATATTTTTTGGAGGGGAAATGGAACAATATTTTATGGAAATGGTCCGGGAAGTGTCTGGAATCACGGAAGATATCAAAATGAGTGGAACGGTCGAGATGAAAGTGTCAAAAGATACTTTTCTTATTGAGGATCAGCATTCCATTCAGCATGCGAGCATGGAAAATCAAGGGATGATAATGGAAACAGTTCAAGAAGGAACCTATTCGTATGTTTATAACGAAGTCGGTGGTCTGGAAATTCCTGTTGAAGTTAGAAATCCATAAATCATTCCTTCGATCAAATAGAAAATGGACTTTATGAACATATGACAGCGGCTTTCGCTCGGAAATCATACGGGGCAAAGGCCGGTTTTTATTTTTGGACAATACATAAATACAATCATGGAGCTTCGGTACAGTGGGATATCCCTGCTTCGAGACTCCCAGACAGTGAAATGACGAATAGTTCAGTTTTTTGTAGGAATAAATTTAATATTTCCAGGAGAACATAAAATGGGTATCCATATCTTTAAAATTATGAGCGGGATTACTCTGTTATAAAAATAAATTCATTTTATTTGCATTCTTATTTTACCTCGAATATAATTATCTTGAAACTGAAATATACGAATAAAAAATAAAGGAAAGGTGATTGTCATGGTTAAAGTTGGTGTCATTGTAGGAAGTCTTCGTAAAAACTCATTTTCCAAACAAGTAGCGGATAACGTTGTTCCGTTATTCCCTGAAGGATATGAAACGGAGTTTATCGAAATCGGTCATCTTCCTCTGTTTAACCAGGACTATGAAGGGGATCTCGGAACACCTCAAGAATATACAGATTTCCGTAACAAAATTAAAGAACTTGACGCAGTTTTATTCGTAACACCGGAATACAACCGTTCCATCCCTGCTGTATTGAAAAACGCCCTGGATGTCGCTTCCCGTCCATACGGTGAAAACGTTTGGGCAGGTAAACCGGCAGCAATTATTTCACAATCCCCTGGTGCAATCGCCGGATTTGGGGCAAACCATCACTTACGTCAAGTACTTGCATTCTTAGATATGCCAGTTGTTCAACAACCGGAAGTTTATCTCAGTGAAGTTCACACATTGCTGGATGAAAATGGCAAATTAAAAGACGATACCCTTCAATTCTTACAAACATTTATCGATAAATTTGTTGAATTAATTAAAAAACATCAAGCTTAATTTAAACGAAGTTGAGCCCCTTTGGATGGAAATCTAAAGGGGCTTTCCTTGTATGATCATTGACTTAACTTTAACAGACTTGACCGTACCAGTATTTAGAAATAAATTGAATATAAAAGAGGAGAAAAGAGGGAGATTTATGAAAATCGGAATAATTGGTGCAACAGGTAAAGCAGGACAGGATGTATTTAAAGAGGCAGTCAAGCGGGGACATGATGTGACAGCAATCGTACGTAATAAAGAAAAAGCGATTCAACTCTTCGGTGAAGACGCCAATATTCTTGAAAAAGATGCTTTTGATTTAACACGAGAGGACCTGCAAGATTTTGATGTGGTAGTCAATGCCTTTGCAACAGAACCGCAGAAAGCGTATTTACATGTGGATCTCGCGGCTAAATTAGTCGCGATGTTTCGTGAAACAACGAAACCGCGCTTGTTCTTTATCCTTGGTGCTGGAAGTTTGAAAACCGGGGAAGACGGGCATTTATTCGTGGAAGATATCCGCAAGACACCGGGAAGCGAAGCATGGATTGCCATTCCAGAAAATCAATTGAAGCAGTTGAACTTTTTACGAGACGTCGATAATGTTAATTGGGTTGGCGTATCCCCTTCCGCCATCTTTGAACCGGGTGAGAATAAAGGTGTGGTTTTAGGGAAAGATGAATTATTAGTGGCTGAAGATGGAACATCGCACACGACCACGGGAACCATGGCCGTTGCCATTTTAGACGAAATTGAAAATCCGCAATTTCATCAAGAAAGATTTACAGTTAGAGATAAAAAATAAATACGTTTATGAATAGAGGGAGCGAAAATGGGACGTTCGCTCCTTTTCTCATTTTGACTCATGTTTTACAATGATCAAAATTAACATGCCTCCGTTTTAGTCAATAAGGTAACTAATAAACTGGAAAATATTATAGTCATAAATTACTATCCATTGTCATGATAACTTCTCGTTTTTTTAATACCACCTTGTGCTCGCTTAGTTTTTTCCGGAGCCAGAATATATCGCATGGCTAACGAAGTTTATTGCATAAAATATACGGGAATTATATGAAGGAGTTAAAAAAACGAATAAAAAATTAGGAGGATAAAATATGATTGGCTGGCTGAATATGGGGAGTCTTGTACTTGGACTTGCTGCCTTGATACTACCTGTAATGACCCTTAGTCGTGTTGCCAAACAAGCGGCTAATAACTGGATTGTTTTTTCCATTATGATCAGTATGAGTTCCGGTATGATTTCCTTATTATTACAGATTGCCAATACATATAATCGAGTCGTCTTCGAAGATTGGGGGACCCTCACTGACATCATGGGAGCAACGACATTTATTTCTGCCGTTCTAGTAATTGTGACGATTATTTTGAATGTAGTTACTTTGTTTGTTTATCGCGGTAAAGTCGTCAAATAGGAAATGACCATTTGTTTGAATAACAAAAATTCTATGAAGGATGCTATTTTTTGAGACCGTGGGAAAATCTCCCGTATCTGGCGAGTATGGTTTCGGCAGTGACCCTGTGAAAAAAATCGATTGAATAAAACAAAAAGACAGTTGAAGATCAACTGTCTTTTTGAATGTCGTTTGCTTACGATTCAGCATTTTCTAACGGTTCGCCGTTTGCATCAAGGTAAATAATTGAACTGTCATCAATTTCAGTTGCGGAAATTTTCCACTCACCGTCAACGAGGTCTAAGTAATGCGTAGCAGCAAGCTGGCTATGATTAAACATGTATCCTTCTGCGATTTCCGTTGCGATCGTCTGTTGAACAATATCTACGATTGCCGTAGTTTCTGTTAACTCAACCACTTCTATTGATAATAGTTCATAGTCGATATCAAATGCATCAAAAAGTTCCTGGTTGGATTGGCGCTGTTCTTCGATGAATTCTTCAGGGATATTGATTGTGGATAAGTATCCATCCATGTCCTCTTTTTCAGCGTAATCCATGTTCAATTTAATGACATTGATAACTTGTTCTTCGGCACTGATCGGCTCTTCTTCCACTTGTTCTTTCTCTGAAGATGTATTATCTCCTAAACTACATCCTATTAAAGATAGGACAACTGCACTGAATAAAATGAATAAGGACAATTTTCTTTTCATTGTGCTTCCTCCTTGTGTATGTGTGAAATTCCACATAACTGCATATCCTCATCCATGAAGTTAATATCGAACTAGAATAAATGAATTTTCACGATATGAACGTAACAAGGAATATTGAATACTTACTATACATAGTCAGTTATGAAAAATTTCCCTCATTATATCACAAAAATGTTCTATATTGGTGATCATCTCTCGAATTATAGAATTTTTTTCCCGTGCACCGATCTTAAAGTATCAGAGTGAAGTAAGATGTGGATTTTACGCAGGAAGTTTTTTACTAGTTTTGCATAGGATCCAAAATTTAATGGATTGACTGGCATAAGGGTCTTGAATGTTGAATATTGAACAAAAAATTCATGAATCGGATGTGATAAAAAGAAATTTGTCCGGTTTAATTGCTTAACGTATTTAAAAAACATCCATTGATATCCGATAATATTCGTTCATATTCTGTCGGGTATTTACTGACCATTCTTTTATAATAAAGCTATGGAGGAGGAAACGGGACATGTTGAAAAGAATGAATGAGGCGCTCGATTATATTGAGAAGCACTTAACTGATGAAATTGATTTTAAAGAAATCGAGAAAGTTACAGGAACTTCTATTTATCATTTTCGCCGGATGTTTTCATTTCTCGCCGGGATGACACTGGGGGAATATATTCGAAATAGGAAGCTATCCAATGCCACGTTCGATCTTCTCCAAGATGGTATCAGTGTGACCGAGACCGCATTTAAATACGGCTATGATTCGGTAGATGGTTTCTCCCGGGCGTATAGAGAGTGGTCAGGAATCAGTCCTTCCGAGGTAAAAAGAGCGCAAACCTTAAAGTCCTTTCCAAAACTATCATTTCAACTAACGATACAAGGGGGAATAAATATGGATTATCGCATTGAGAAAAAAGGTCCTTTTAAAATTGTCGGGGTGAAAAAACGGGTTCCGATTCAATTTGAAGGGGTCAATCAAGAAATTGTCGAGTTAGCTAAGAGTATTACACCGGAACAAAGAGAAAAATTACATGAGCTTGCCAACATGGAACCGTATCAAGTGGTCAACGCCTCATTCAACTTTGATGATGGCTGGATGCAGGAAAAAGGCAGTATCGATCATATGATCGGTTTTCTGACGACATTCGATGCAGATTTTACCAAAGATGGTTTTGATGTTGTTGAAGTTCCGGCTTTAACATGGGCGATTTTTACTTCGCAAGGTCCTTTCCCGAAAGCGATGCAAGACACGTATGCAAAATTCGCCGCGGAGTGGCTTCCATCCTCTGATTATGAGTTAGTCGAGGCACCGAATATTTCTTTTACGGGAGATTTGTCTGAGCCTGATCATGTGTACAGTGAAATTTGGTTTGCGGTGAAGAAAAAGTCTGTTTAAAAAAGTACCCGGGTAAATCCCGGGTGCTTTTTTGACTAATTACATATCACCACTGACTTTTACAACGATTTTTGCTTGTGACGGGTCGTCAGCGAGAGCGTGGAATCCATCTTCGACTAGATTATCAAGCTCAATTTTTTTTGTTAAAATCGCATCCGTGTTCAAATCTTTGTTTCTTAAAATTTCAAGTGACTCTATTAAGGTTTCGTGTTCATAGCCCAGGGAAGATGACAGTTTTACACCGCTAAGCATTAATTGTACGGGGTTAAATTCAAAGTCCCTGGCATGAACGGCAATGATGCAGACATTTCCGAGCGGTCTTGTAGCTGCGATCGCCTGATTAAAAGTTGGCTTGACACCAGCAGCTTCCAGGCTGACATCTACACCTTGAGGGTACTTTTCACGTAAGTAATCTACAGGATTTACTTCTCCGGAATTGATGGCTGCGGTTGCACCGACTTCTTTTGCCAGTTTCAACCGTTCATCAACGAGATCGAAGGCATATATTTCTTTCGCTCCGGCAGCTTTAGCAGCTACGATCGCAAACAAACCAATTGGTCCGCAGCCGAATACCGCAACAACATCCCCTTCTTTAACTCCCGCATGTTTTACGGCCTGTGCAGCAACGGATAACGGTTCAGCCATAGCTGCTTTATCGAGGGATAAGTCATCCGGAACTGGGATAATATTTTTTTCATCAATGACGACATACTCGGCAAAAGACCCATCGGTATGAAGTCCGAGGGAGTAAAAACCATAGTAGCGGTCTACGGATTTATCATATTTTTTCGAAGTGACTACCGGATTAACGACGACCCGATCACCAGGTTTCACATCTTTGACATTTTTACCGACTTCTTCAACGACACCGGATAATTCATGTCCTAGGACGAGAGGGGTTGTTTCCCCGGTAATTTCATGCGGTTCGTTAACAGGTAATAATATTGGACCGATTTGGTATTCATGCAAATCCGTACCGCAAATCCCGGTCCAGGCTACCCTCACTTTTACATCATTGTCGCCAACAGGTTTGACATCTCTTTCTTCAATTCTCACATCCTTTTGTCCATACCATACAGCCGCTTTCATTTTTGCCATATAGAAATACCCCTTTCAAACTATTTAATTACTATTATTTTAATATATTGAGAAAGCGTTTACAATAAAGATCATATCCAATATTGGAATAGTTAATATATTTGTGAACATTTGGTAAACAAAGGTATGGTCAATGTTATTATGAAAAACAATAATCGCGCTGAGGAGAACTGAATTGTTTTTATTATTTCTACATAATTATTAAGAATAATCATTGAAGATAAGGCAGTTTAGAGGAAAAATTTTTAAAAAATGCTTCTATAAATAGGAGTCTTGACTTTATCAGGAACAACCTATGAAATGTAGGGGGACTGTGTTAATTTGGAAGTAGACACATTCATTGCTTCATTTTAAAGAAGAGATTATGCCGAATCAGCAGGTAATACGGAATTGGCTTTTGAAAGGGAGAATTAAATTGATTGAGCGTTTAGCATGTAAATTAGGGCGCAGGGACGAACAGCCCGATGTAGAGTTAGCGGAATATTTATGTGAACATGAGGATCACGCAGGAATCAAAGAAATCGTTGCCGGATTGAAGGATTCCGATAAACGGGTGGTCAATGACTGTATTAAAGTTCTGTATGAAATTGGTTACCGGAAGCCGGAATTAATCGCTGAATATTATGATGTTTTTATTGAACATCTCCTTTCCCCAAACAATCGCCTCGTTTGGGGAAGCATGATTGCTTTGGGGACGATTGCCCATTTAAAACCGCATGAAATTTACCCGCATTTTAGGAAAATCAAACATGCCTATGAAAACGGCAGTGTGATTACAGTTGATCACAGTATTACGGTGTTTGCGAAGTTGTCCAGGGCCGATAAAAAATATGAAAAGGAAATATTCCCGATCATCATTCAGCATTTAGGTCAATGTCGACCGAAGGAAGTTCCCCAACATGCGGAACGGGCCATGATTTGTATCGATGCAACAAATGTAGAAGAATTTATCGCTGTACTTGAAAAGAGGAAACCGCAACTATCTCCGCCACAATTCAAACGAGTCAATAAAGTCATTCAACAAGTCGCCCGACTTAGAGAAGATATGAACTGAGGTTATTTACTATAGGAAATAAATAGATAGTAAATCGTGTTGCACAATGAGTGTCGTTAGCAGAGATGTTTTCTGAAAAAGTATGAAAAGTTAACGAGCGATAGCTATACAACGTTATGGAAAGAATACGAACTTCAAGCTGCCGAAGCGATTAAGGATGTAGAGAAACAAAGAAAATTAGCGCTAGATTTATTGTATTTAGATGGATTTCCTACTATAAAAAATTGAAAAACTTGTTTACCCCGGAAGAATGGAAGGGGACTTTACCAAAAGTATTGGCCCAACTTAAAAATATGCCTTCCCAGTCATCGGCCTATTTGCAGATTCGCGTTGAGGAAAAACTTTACAGCCAATTATTGAATGACTGCAAAAAATATGTCGATCAGATTGAAAAATACGATCCATATTTGCTTGAAGATTATTTTAATGAAGTGGAAAAACTGTTTGGACAATATATGGAAAAACGTTCTGAAGTTTCGACCAATCGCTCACAATACCGTCAAGCATGTTATATCATTCGAAAGTATCAAAAATTGTTCGGTCGTGAGCTTGACCAAAACTTGATTGAAAGTCTCAAAGAAAAATATAGACGGAGACCGGCCTTTAGCGTTGAATTAAGCAAAATTTAAGATGAAATAAAAAAGGTGGAGGATTGTTTCAGTTTCAAATCCTCCACTGGAAATGTTTGAATAACCAGTTGTTTTTAAGCAGCTAGCTTCCTTTTTCTGGCTGCTCTAATTTTTTTCCAATTAATAGTCCCGATAACATTAAAGCGATTAATGCAATCCCCGTTAATATCCAGAATACCTGGTGCAAACTCATCGCTAATTCGATACCGAAAAGCGTCTCGCTCAGCAAGATCCCCGATACACTGATCCCGATTGTTTGCCCCAAATTCCTCATTAAACTTAACACTCCCATGGCACTGCCACGCAAATCCCATGTTACCGCAGATTGGACAACGACGGTAAATAATGTGTTCGATAAACCAAAGCCGATTCCTAAAATACCGGTGATCAACATCATCCAAAGGATAGCAGTTTGTTCCTGGAGAAAAAGTAATCCAATACAGCCAGCTAATAGTGTAGAAATGCCGAATAACCCCAGTTTCGCAATGGAAGATTTCGTGATGAATTTATTCGTTATAAATGCACCGAAAATCCATGTTACGGATAGAGGGAATACCGCCAGGCCAGATAACGTGGCACTTTTCCCGTTCACTCCCTGAACCCATAAGGGGATATAGAACGTTACAGCTACTAAAATAAAACCGATAATAAAGGATACGACATAAGAGATTGTGAGAAATGGATTTTTATATAAGAAAAGTGGCATCATCGGCTCACGGCTTCTCGCTTCAAACCATAAAAAGAGACCGAGAAAAATAATCGTTATCGCAAAGAACACGACGGAACTTTCGGTTAGTTGTTGCTGTTCTTTTAATAAGTTCAGTCCGTATAAAAAGGAAGCCGTGCTGACGGAAAAGGTGATAATCCCCGGATAATCAATCGTTTGTTTTTTCTTTTTCACCTGTTCGAATAGAGCGTTTTGCATCACGATGCATGCAGGGATACCGAAAGGAAGATTCATGAAGAAAATCCAGTGCCAGGAAAAGGTGTCGACAATAAAACCGCCGATAAGTGGTCCGAGGATCCCGGAGATTCCCCATACACTACTAATCCACCCCTGCACTTTCGCCCGTTCTTGTAGTGAAAAGACATCACCGATAATCGTCATGGGTATCGTTACGAGTCCACCGGCGCCAATCCCTTGAATAAATCGAAAGAGAATGAGTTGTACCATCGATTGGGAAAGACCGGACAATACGGATCCTGTCAAAAAGATGAGGATGCTCAGTTGAAATAAGACTTTCCGGCCAAATAGATCGGCGGATTTGCCAATTATTGGAGCACTAATGACCGATGCTAGCAAGTAAATCGATATCACCCAGGAATATAAATGACTCCCACCTAAATCATAAACGATTTTTGGCATCGCCGTGCTGACGATTGTACCTTCAATAGCCGTTAAAAAAGTGGCAATAATGATTGCTATTACTACTTGATTTGGTTTCGTTTCTTTCTGCATTTTTTCTCCTTTGAAAAATAAAATTGTTATTTAGGAATTTTTAATAGTTCAAAAAGGAATTTTTAACAATTTGTCGAAAGAGAGCATTAGATTGATATGCAATTATTATAGGGAATAGGGGAATGCTTGTGAAGTTTATTACAGAAAAATCTCCGGACAAACGAAAGTCGAGGTTATTAAAAAAGGCTGCCTGTCTATTTTTACCGACTTTTGGATTCGCTCTTCTCTTGTGGTTCTTGTCGTTTTTTCTCCATTATCTACTCGGTTATTTATTTTTGTTTGTTTTCATCACGATAATTGGTTATCTCATCTATCAATGGTTTGTCAGTTTTTCTAAATGTGAATCTTGGTTTGAATAGGTCTTTAAGGATATTGACTTTCCACCGCTTATTATTCGTATGAGAAATGCCGGGTTTGATCTTGTTTTTATTTTTCTTTTATTAGCGATGGTAATGGATCCGATAAAAGATATTCTTGCTATGGAACGACCACAGTACTCCATCAATTATCTGTTTTTAGACCTGGCGATTTAATTTTCAGTACTCTCTTTTTTACCGATGTTTTTTTATGCAGCATATGAAAAATATAAAAGGTTATAAATGTTGGCGAGTGGATGTTTAGGAATGGATGCATCGAGTCATTAAGTACTTATCCATTTTAATGGATTCACCGCTAAATTGGAAATTTTATGTATTGGTAATAGTTTTTCCCATTCATGTTTTTATATAGAATCCCTTATGTACGAGTTCCGCGCCATCAATGTAAACCAACCTTCTTATCTAAAACAAGTGAATAATGGAGCAATCTTTCGCGAATCACGTAAATTGTTTCGCACATATGAATACGACTTTCGTGAAAAAGCATTTATATTTCGTATTTTCCCTCATAACATTCGCGGAAAATCCTTTCTCTTTTGCAAGTTTATCGCAGGTTTTCGCGAATTCTGCTATTTCTTTCGCAAACCCCATCAACACGGTTAGATCCAACTAAACTCTCATATTAACAAAGGATGCACATAAAAATCCCCGCAGCTAACAATCTATAATGCTACGGGGATTTAAATTTGTCTAGTTAATTTTTCCCATGGGCAGGAACGGATGGGTGGTCCTTTGCTATCAATTTATCAATGATAAATCCGATGAGACTGCCGACAACAGCAGGAATTGTCCAACCTAAGCCTAAATTAAAGAAAGGAACAAATCCTATCCACTGTGCTGCCCAATCCAGGTTTAACCCGAGGCTTACCAGTGCATCATGTACGGCATAAATCAAGGTTAAGGTGACTGCTAGGCGATACATCATTTTCCCTGCACCGATCAAAGGTTGCAGGAGGGAAAGGGCCATCAATACAATGGC
>CALGAD010000131.1 GCA_937951955.1 uncultured Bacillaceae bacterium | reverse complement strand
TCATTATTTTCATCGTCGTTTTGATTAAATAATTCAACCTATCTATGAAACTATTTATCGACTTGTATTTAGATCCTATATACCTTTTATGAAAATGGTAATTTCACATCAGACAAGGTGTTCCGGTGCGGCCGAAATAATTTCTTCAATTGCTGTTTCTTTCTCATTGTAGATGCGATTAGCGATTTGTTTTGCATGTTCTGTTATCCACATATAGGTAAGCGTTCCTTCTCGATAATCTGCCTCACCATACATATCAATACGATCGTCTTTCCGGAGCTTGTCCACTTGTTGAAAATGATCAACTGAGTGTTTTGGATAAACAGCAAATGTTTTTCCCCCATTTTGTTTAAGCAGAGAAAAGACGGGGATATCACTCGGACCATCGCCAATATAAATCATATTTTCAAATGGTATTCTCCTGGCATCAAATGGCATTTTCGCATTTACATCTAAATCCTTATGTTTGTTAACACCTTTGTTGATTTCAAAAATTGCTCTAGTTTTGGAAGTATTATCGATTGCATAGGCGATTTGTTTAATTTCTTTTGTATTACTTTTGTTATAATTTTTACTTTTTTCTGGTTTTAACTCAGAATGAATTGGTTCTTCTATAAATTCACACCCCCAAATACCATCAACATATTCTGCAACCTTTGATCCTCTAATCATTTCAGCCAATCTAGTGCTGATAATATAGTGTTCTAATGTAATATGGTACTTTTTAAATTTTTCATCCTTTTCAATTAAATCCTTTACCTTTTTAAGAAATTCAGGAATACCTTCAAAAAATTCAATTTCTTTTCCTAATTCCCTCAACATATCATTATTTAGTCCCGGAAAAATACCTTGTTCAACACATGTTAATAAGTGATTCAGGTAGACGGTATCTGGATTAACTTTAATTTTCCTTTTCTCATATTGCTTAATCAGGCAGTTATTTTCCTCCCAGAATTTTTTCTCGTCGACATTAAATTTCTTAAATATCGGTTTTTGCATGTAACTGCTAGCAAGTGTCATATCAAAATCCCAAATGATAGCTATCACATTTTGAGCAAAAGGATTTTCCACCATTCTCATCTCCTTAAAATAATGTTCATGAACCACAAAAAATATTTACGTTATCTTATCATTTGCAATAATAATTCTACACTGCGTTTAAAAATGATAATCATTATATTAGTTTAAAAATGAAAATCATTATATTATAAGAAAAAGCAGAAGCGACCGATACACGAATCACTTTCTGCTTTTTCTCCATAGATGATTATTCTTCTCCATACCCCGGTTTTGTTTCCGCCACGAGCTGCTCGCTCTTATGGATCTCCCGCGGGTCGATATTCCCCATCATCGTTTCTGCCTGTTTCATTACGATACCCATCGCTTTTTTCGCCTGTTTCGGCGGGTAATCGTATTTGCGTAACAATCGTTTGATGATTCGGCGCATGCCCGCCTGGGCACTTTTCCGTTTACTCCAATCAATAGTGATATTTCGCCGGATTGCCTCCGTTAATTCCTGGGCGATTTTCTTCAATGTTTCATCATCCATAAATTGTTTTACAACATCATCGGCGGTGAGGGCATCGTAAAAAGCAATTTCGTCCTCATTAAGGCCGAGATCTTTTTCCTTTTTCCGTTCCGTATTCATTTCCCTGGCAAGACGGATTAATTCTTCAATCACTTCTGCATTCGTGATCGCCTGATTACGGTACTTATTAATTGAGCGTTTTAACTTCTCTGAGAATTTTTCCGCCTTGACGACATTCCGTCTTTCCATCACTTTAATGTCGCCCTCGATCAATTTCCGCAGCATCTCCGCGGCTAAATTTTTATATTTGATATTCTGGACTTCCTTTAAAAAGTCTTCCGATAAAATCGAGACATGGTCCGGCTGTTCTAGCCCGAGGGCATCAAAGACATCAATCACTTCTTCGGAGATAATCGAACGCTGCAACATTTG
>CALGAD010000130.1 GCA_937951955.1 uncultured Bacillaceae bacterium | reverse complement strand
CTTATGTGCTATATATTATTTCCTATTAATCTACAAACTTATGCGAATTTAAATTACTACTCTTTCGTACATTCGGACAAATTAAATTATTGGGAATATATTGTTTCTTAAGCACCTACAAATTATTGTATTCAGTCAGAATTAAAAGTAAAGACTTTTTCGAATAATTAAATAAAGTTTATCCTTCGCTTTCCTTTTTTCCCTTTACCATCAATTCATTAACTTGATTAGCCTGATTACTTTTCACCGGAACTTCAACAAATATCCCCATATATTAAGATTACGGTTTAACAAGTTCATTTATTGACAATTACAATCCCTTTCGTTAAAATTTTAGTAAAGTAATGATAGACAATACGCATACTGCCAGCAGTGACGGAAAGGAGTACTTAACCCACTCTATTTTAGCGAGCCCGGGATGGTGGAAGCCGGGTATAGAGCGTTAAGGAAGGCGTTCCCGAGCTGGTTTTAATGAGGTGGCCACATCTTTGTGGCAAATAGGGTGGAACCGCGGGTAACTCCCGTCCCTATGCATTCGTAGCATATGGGCGGGAGTTTTTATATTGAATTCGTTCATAAACTCCTCGCCTAACTACAAAATATACAAAAGGAGATGATCAACGATGAAGGCATCGATGGAAAAAATTGTTGCCCATTGTAAACACAGAGGTTTTATCTTTCCTGGGTCGGAAATTTATGGAGGACTCGCTAACACATGGGACTACGGTCCCCTTGGTGTAGAATTAAAAAACAACGTCAAAAAAGCATGGTGGAAAAAATTCGTACAGGAATCCCCTTATAATGTGGGGCTTGATGCAGCTATTTTAATGAATCCCCGTACATGGGAAGCATCCGGACATATCGGCAACTTCAATGACCCGCTTATTGACTGTAAAGATTGTAAAGCGCGTCATCGGGCGGATAAATTGATTGAAGAGGCGTTACAAGAAAAAGGAATCGAGATGGTTGTCGACGGTCTACCATTCGAAAAGATGGAAGAGCTGATTGCCGAACATCAAATCGTGTGCCCGAACTGTGGTAGCAACAACTTTACCGATGTGCGACAATTCAACTTGATGTTTAAAACGTTCCAGGGCGTTACCGAATCAAGCGCCAATGAAATTTATTTGCGTCCTGAAACGGCACAAGGCATCTTTGTCAACTTTAAAAATGTCCAGCGAACCATGAGAAAGAAACTCCCCTTCGGTATCGCGCAAATCGGAAAAAGCTTCCGGAATGAAATCACACCTGGAAATTTCATCTTCCGGACGAGAGAATTCGAACAGATGGAACTCGAATTTTTCTGTAAACCTGGCGAAGAAGGAAAATGGTTCGATTACTGGAAGGAGTATTGTGAAAAATGGCTTCTTGATCTCGGTATGACGAAAGAAAACATCCGCTTCCGGGATCATACGAAAGAGGAACTATCCCACTATAGTGATCAAACGGTTGATATCGAATATTCCTTCCCGTTCGGCTGGGGTGAACTATGGGGGATCGCCTCCCGTACCGATTATGACTTGAAACAGCATATGGAATATTCCGGAGAAGATTTCCACTATCACGATCAAGAAACGAATGAAAGATATATCCCGTACTGTATCGAACCTTCTGTCGGCGTTGATCGGGTCTTACTGGCTTTCCTTGTGGATAGTTACGATGAGGAAGAATTAGAAGACGGTACAACCCGGACAGTGATGCGTCTGCATCCGGCTTTAGCACCATTTAAAGCTGCGATTTTACCGTTATCGAAAAAATTATCCGACGAAGCCCGGGAAGTTTATGAAATGCTTGCTAAACATTTCAATGTTGATTATGACGAGTCCGGCTCAATCGGTAAACGGTACCGCCGCCACGACGAAATCGGAACACCTTACTGCATCACATACGATTTCGATTCCCGGGAAGATAAGCAAGTAACGATTCGCCACCGGGACACGATGGAACAAGTCCGCGTTCCAATCGATGAACTCATCGATTTCCTGCAAGAAAAAGTAAATTTTTAATTGATAAGTGAAAAACCATTATTAATAAGACCTTTAAGGCCCTCCTAATTGTAGTGAGGGCTTTTTCTTTTAAAGGCTCGAAAGAAAAAAAGTATATCCGGTTATACCGAATATACTTCTTCAAGGATTATTTATTTTGCAGCCTTCTTTTCGATCGCCACTACGAAATTGCCGATGACTTTATCATTTTCAAGACAGTATTCGCTATTAATCATGTTGTCTTTATCGAAATATCCGCTGATTTTTACCCGGGAACATTTTTTCATAAAAGCTGGGCTCGTACACTTCGATAACCTCATGGTACGTATCCCCCATTCTAAATGCCCTTTTCATTTGACAAATAATCAGTAATCAAGTAACGAAATACCTTGTCATTCTAGATGCCAAGGTCTATTTCTTTGTAAATAAGATATTTTCTCCGGGATGATTTCTCGATTCATTTATTTCGGGTTTACCAAAAATACCGAGCACTCGATTTCCCGATCATCCCATTGGAGAGATTGAAAATGTTCATCAATCCATTTTGTACTCTTTGTCACTTTTTAAAAATCTGATTTTTCTGAAGATAACCCTCCCTCCTATAGGATTAGTTAAATAAGAATCCTACAGTAAACTTTTTCATATACATAACACCTTACCGGTTCGACATGTTTCTTTAAAAGACCTTCAATGAGGAGATATACATTTCAACATCCTGCAATTCATGTTTTAGATACCCTTCATAAATAAGATCGCCCGTATCCACATCGGCTATACAAATATTGATTTGATTGCTGTTTTCATCATGGAAAGCTGTATACAGTTTTCCTCTTTTTAGCTGGGCAAAAATAATATCGTCGTTACTTTTTATCTCCGGGAAAGCCATTGTTTCAACCGTTCCGTTTTCAATATTGTAAGCGTTTATCGTAAGACCATCTTCTCTTTGAGCAAAAAATATATTGGATTGTTCAACCGATACGAAATAACCTAGTTTTTCTACATCGATCTGGATTTCTTCCATCTGCTCTGTTTTCAAATTGAACACGTACAATGTTTCCGATGGAACGATATTTCCTGATTCATCAACTGTCTCAGGTCCAGAAGAAAAGATATAGTATTGTTCTGGCTTGAGATTATTTATATCGTTTAATAGCCTCGGTCCTTCATCGGATTCGTTTTCAAACATGATCAGTTTCGAATCAGAAATTTCCCCATTTGCCATTTTGAAGGTGAGCCATTGATAATGTTTTGGAGTTTCCCATGTATAAAATTGTGCGAGTACCTTCAATTCTTCGCCTAAAATCTGTACATCTTCAATTCCTATAAAACTGATATCAATATCATTTGGTCCATCAACCGTATAAGACCATCTTTTATTTGTATCTTTTTCTAATATATCAATGACAAAGTCATAGGAGTAGTAATGATGTTCAACTTGATTGGGTGTTCCTTTATTTTCAATGATAACTTCAGGATTATACTCAAACCCTACATACGCGAGGTATCGTTCATCTTCAAAATAATTCGCATTGCTCAAGTCCTTCGTACGCAAAAACGAGCGTTGATTTTTCAACAAGTTTTTGATTTCTGGTGAATATTCCGCCCCACTCAAACGGCTGAGGACCGATAGATTTTCCATGACGTAGAGATCTCCTTCTTCTAGCCGGACAGATTTATACAAATCACGATTCCACATAGAAAAGTCGATCACCACATTTCTCAATTCAACCTCATCACCAACGGTCGTTTTTAACATAATTGCTTCGCTATTTGCGATGACTTTTTGTATATAAAATGTACTGATCATAAGAACGATCACCAAAAGGGTAATCAATAGATTCAAATATTTTTTCATCCTTGATCCTCCTATTTTACACCGTAATTTTTTTGTTCAAAAGAAAACGGCTCAGCATGATGGAAACCGTACCGATCATCAGTGCCAGAATGCCTTCGATGGCCAAAATTTCGATGGGATAGAAATAATCATTGAGCGATTCATTAATTAGAATAGGAGCTAATAGAAGCGCGAAGATGACCCCTCCATAGCATGCAGCCAGTAAAATCCCTTTGATGCGAAAACTTCTTTCTAACAAAATCATCGTAAATACAACAAGGATGAACAGGAATCCGGCGCCATAATATAATAGAAATTCTGAAAAAGTTGGTGGATATAAAATAATTAAAATATCAAAAGTTAGTAAACTTGTAATCGACATTTCCATTAACAGTGCTTCCGGCACAAGCCTCGTCAAAATATTGTTTTCGATGATTAATAATATGAGTTGTAAAGAGACTAAACCAAGTACGAATAGAAAAATAGCCGTTACTTTGGCAAAATAGATATTTAATCTTTCCACCGGTAACATGAGCAGCCGGTAGATAAACGTATGTTTTCCATACCAATCGCGGTACCAGATAAACAACATATAGATGAGTAAAGTGACAATACATATGGCCACCGGTCCAATAAACCAGATTGTTTCAATAAAGTCATACATCGAGATCGGCCCATAATTCATCGCATATTGTTCCATCGTGATCATTTCGTGTTGCATCGTTTCCTGGGCCTCTTTCACAAATCGTAAACCCTCAAAAATAACCCCGGTAATTTGACAAAGGATGGTGATTCCAACTAAAACGACATAAATTTTAAAATAGCGGTTGAATTCAAAGTTTACGAGTTTTACATAACTTTTCATTACATAAGCACCTCCCGCATCACATCGATGACCGACTTACCTTCTAATTCACGCACTTTTTCGGTATCGAATTCTTTTAACACCCGACCTTCATGTAGGATAATGGCCCGATCAATTAAATGCTCGATATCATTGATTTCATGTGTCGTGATAATCACTCCCCGATCTTCCACTAAATGACTCGTAAAAATTTCAGCGATTTCTTCACGACTGAAAATATCGATTCCGGAAAAAGGTTCGTCCATCAGTACATAATCAACATCCAGCGCGAGCCCGAGGAGTAAATTCGCTTTAGCCGTATTTCCTTTCGATAAATCTCCGATACGGTCTTTCCGATTCAAGCGGAAAAACTCCAAAATTTCCTCGGCACGCGTTTGATTCCATGTCGGATAAAAATCCGCCATAAACTCCAACGCTTCTTCAATTCTCATATTCGGTGGCATCGTAATCATATCGGGAATGAACGCCACTTTATTAAATGTATTTTTATTCACCTTTTCCCCATCGATCAAAATTTCGCCCGAATGAATCGGCGTTAAGGCCATGATCGCCTTCATAATGGTTGTTTTACCGACCCCATTAATCCCGATTAAACAAGTGATCTCCCCTTTTTTTGCACTGAAGGTAACACCATTCAAAACCGTTTTTCTCCCATAACGTTTCTTCACATTTTTAACTTCAATCACTGTTCTCCCTCATTCCTGTAAAAATTCTTTTCTACTAACTGAAGTGCCTCTTCCAACGTTACGTTAATGGCGCGAATGGACTGGATAAAGTTCGAAACAGCCTCCAAAATTAATTCTTCACGCACTTGCTTCAACACCGCTTCATCCTTCGTTATCCGACTGGGCATATTACCTTCTGTAAAAATCAATCCCTGTTCCTCCATTTCCTTATAGGCACGCTGGGCCGTATTTGGATTAATTTTCAGTTGATTCGCCAGTTCTCTCCGTGAAGGAATTTCCTCTCCCGGTTCCAGATTTCCCCTGGCAATTTCTTCTTTAAAATAACGGACAACCTGTAAATAAACAGGATCGCGATTGTTAAACTGGATTTTCATTCCATCACTCCCAACAGCTGTTTGGAAACAAAGTGTATTAAACACATAATACATCAGGAAGAAAAATAATCTTCAAGTTTTTTCTTTACGGGTGTATTACCCCCTTAATACACAAGGGGTAAATAAAAATTACGAATGCCGACTGTGTATTATCTAGTTAATACACTTGTTTGAGTGTATTATACTGATAATACACCAGCGAGTCAAGAAAAATAAG
>CALGAD010000129.1 GCA_937951955.1 uncultured Bacillaceae bacterium | reverse complement strand
TTTTACATTCATTAAAGCCTTTTGTACCGGGGATTCATTTTGTCATCTGTTCAAAGCGGACTAAAATTGTGGTTTTCCCGCTTCAATTAATACTTTATTGCGAGCCAGGAACAGGGAGAGGATAACGATGAATATCCCGGTACCGATAAGCAACCATTCGATCCTGATAATATCGGCAATAGGTCCGAATATCAGCATCCCCAGGGGCATCATTGAAGTAGAGATCATCCCCATCACACCAAATACTCTCCCCAGGTACGCATCCTCCACCTTTTCCTGTAATAAAACGGTGCCTGGTGTACTGAAAATCGGCATCACAATCCCGAATAAAGCCATGAAGGCTAGATAAATCCAGAAAAAGGGTACAATCCCGAGGGCAAAAGTGCAGATGCCCATAATGATACTAGCAAAAGCCATCGTTTTCACCCTGTTCTCAAATCCACCCCAGGCGGCAATAATTCCGCCGCCTGCAGTCATACCAATCGAGAAGGCAATTTCAATAGATGACAGGCGCCAGTAGTCTTCGCCAAAAGTTCGTGTCACTTGCAGAGGTGTTAAAAAGGATGCCGGTGCCATCAAGATGAAAAAGATGGCAAAGAAAACGAAAAATCGTTTTAGAAAAGCATGCTTATTGATATAGGACAATCCCTGCTTGAAATCAGTAAAGTAACTCTTCATTTGCATCGCTGTATCTTTTTTATGGGCAGGAATTTTTAAGAAGAAAAGCAATGTGATAATCGCGATGGCTGCGGTAAATACATCGATAAAGAATATCGCCTCAATTGTAGCGAATGCCAGTAACGCTGCGCTAATGAGTGGTGAGGCAAACATCGTTATTGCCTGAATACTGCCGTTAATGCCATTTACTTTCGTGAGATGTTCTTTCGGAACGATTTGCGGTAAAATGGCACCGACTGCCGGTGTTTGAATTCCTGCACCGATTGCCCGAATTCCGGCCATGATAAAGAATAGCCAGATTGATCCGTATCCCATTAAAAACAACATTGCGAGAATAAAAGTGGCAGTAGCAATCAACGCGTCTGCTGCAACAATGAGCATTTTTCGGTTAAACCGGTCGGCCCACACTCCAGCTACCGGGGATAAAAGAAATGTCGGAATAAACCCGCAAACGATATACCAAGTCATCATCAAACCCGATTCAGTCGAAAGAGTGACATACCACATCATGGCATACTGGACGAGAGATGACCCGAACAAGGAAATCGTTTGGCTGCTTAAGAAGAGTATTGTGTTTCTTAACCAATTTTCTTGATCGTTATGAATCGTATTCATTTTCAACAACCTTTTCTAAAG
>CALGAD010000128.1 GCA_937951955.1 uncultured Bacillaceae bacterium | reverse complement strand
TCTTGATTTTCGAAAGTGCTCATTTATAATAGTATTTAGACAAATTTTGTCGATATTTATTATAAAATTACGAATTGAATCAAACTTGTTTACGTATTTTCACTATATTGTTATAATAAAAAATATTGTTGATTAAATTAATTGGGTCACACATTTGAATATGACGAGCGGATGTACCCTAGAGGGAGGAACCAATGGAAGAAGAAACAATCAGTTTGCAGGAAGTATTTGAAATTATCCGTAAGAAGATCGCATTAATTCTCATTATTACCTTTTCCGCTGCGGCCATCAGTGCCATCGTCAGCTTTTTCTTAATCACTCCAAAATATGAACGATCCACGCAATTACTGGTTAACCGATCACAAGTTAGCGAAAACTTTTCTACCAATGAAGTGCAAACGAATATTCAGCTCATTAATACATATAGTGAAATCATTCTCAGCCCGCGGATTTTAGATATAGCCGCAAAAGAACTTGAGGGACTAATCGATCTAGAAAATGGAGAAATCACAGCAAGCTATTTAAAAGGAAAAATCACAGTGAACAATCAGAATAATTCCCAGGTGCTTAATATTAGTGTTGAAGACACAGATCCCCACAGGGCGGCATTAATCGCAAATAAAGTAGCAGAAGTTTTCCAGAGAGAAATTCCAAGCATCATGAATGTAGATAACGTCAATATTCTTTCGGAAGCCGACGTGCCGGAAGATTTATCTCCTGTATCGCCCAAACCGTTGTTGAACATCGCCATCGCCTTTGTCGTCGGATTAATGTTAGGTGTAGGTTTGGCATTTCTCATCGAGTATTTTGATAACACGATTAAAACGGAACAGGATATTGAAAAATATCTTGAGTTACCTGTTCTCGGTGTGATTACCACTTTTGATATGGAGGACATGCAGCAAAAAAGAGATTTCAAATCGCTTCGGGGAGAGAGGAGAGTAAAACATGGCTAAACTTAAAAAGGTAGATTTTAAGAGAAATAGATTGATTGCCAAAACAGCTCCGAAATCCCCGATCACTGAGCAATATCGGACAATTCGGACAAATATCCAATTTTCAGCGGTAGATACACCTATTCGCTCATTAATGGTTACATCAGCCGGTCCGAGTGAAGGAAAATCGACAACAGCAAGCAATCTAGCGGTCGTATTCGCTCAACAAGGAAAAAAAGTATTGATTGTTGACGCTGACTTGAGACGGCCAACTTTACATTTTACTTTTGGCTTTACCAATACAATTGGCTTAACAAATGTGTTAACACGACAAATTCACATAAATGAAAGTATCCGAACAACTGATGTAGAGAATTTGTACTTTATGCCAAGCGGTCCGATCCCACCGAATCCTGCAGAATTATTAGGTTCGGCTACTATGGATCAGTTAATCAGTGACTTATATGAAATGTTTGATCTAGTAATTTTTGATGTTCCACCGGTTCTTGCAGTTGCTGATGCCCAGGTTTTGGGAAATCAAGTTGATGCGACAATTCTTGTGGTATCTAGTGGACTAACGGAACGTGAAGGAGCGATTAAAGCTAAAGAAATATTGGAACAAACGAAATCAAAATTACTCGGTGCTGTATTAAACAACAAAGAAGAAGACCGATCCACACATTATTACTATTATTATAGTTAAATGTAAATTAAATAAAAATTTATTTAAATGGAGGCGACAAGATGATCGATATTCATACCCATATTCTTCCCGGAGTTGATGACGGGGCACAAACCGTTTCAGATAGTCTGGAGATGGCAAGGCTTGCTGTAGAAGAGGGTATTTCGAAGCTTGTCGCCTCGCCGCATCATTACACTTCGCGATTTTACAATCCGAAAGAGGAAATTGTTCCCAAAGTCGAGCGATTAAATAATGAGTTAAAAAAAGCAGGGATCCCCTTAGAGGTTCTTGTTGGTCAAGAGGTTCGCTTAATCGGCGATTTTGTCAAAGAATATGAAAACGACCAAATTGTAACGATCAATGATGGTATATATGTCTTAGTTGAGTTTCCTGCCAATCACGTGCCGCGTTATGCAGAACAATTATTCTATGACATACAAATGGCTGGATTGATCCCGATCATAGTTCACCCAGAACGAAACAGTCAAATCGTTGAGCAACCGGATAAACTCTATCATTTGATTGAAAAAGGTGCGCTCTCTCAGGTTACCGCGGCTAGCATCGCTGGATATTTTGGGAAGAGGATTCAAAGGTTTTCCCTGCAATTAATTGAGGCGAATTTAACTCATGTGATCGCCAGCGATGCCCACAATACAACCAATCGTTCGTTTAAAATGAATGAGGCTTTTTTAACCATAGAAAAAGAATTTGGCATAGAAGCGGTTTATATGTTCAAGGAAAACGCAGAGTTGATCATTTCAGGTGGGATGGTTTATCGGGAACACCCGCAAAAGATCAAGCGGAGAAAATTATTGGGGCTTTTCTAAACAAATGTAGGAATTCCCCCAATTCTTTTTGCAATCTGAATAGGTCCTTTTACCTAGCAAAATGTTTCACATTTAACAAACATATTCGGAAAACACATCGTTTTATAAAAAGTAAATATATTAGACGAATAGGGAAGATGTGCGCCAATATAAATAGGAAGGAGATATTATAATTGGCCTATCGAAAACGATTAATCTTTTTAATCACATTGGATTCCACCATCGTCTTCGCCTCCGTTTTAACCAGTTTAATACTTTTCAATATCAATCCTGCTATTTTACTTACTCCAAAAGCTTTAATAACCGCACTTATCATGCTTATTAGTTATCATTTATTATCTATTTATTTTCGCCTTTACCATAAAGCCTGGGAGTATGCCAGTATTGGCGAATTAAAGACGATTTTGAAAGTAACTATTCTTTCAACGATCATCACTGCAATATTTGAATTTTTGCTGACGAGAAATATTTCCATTCGTATTCTCCTTGTGGCGTGGATGATGGAATTACTATTAATCGGTGGTTCGCGTTTTACTTGGCGCATCTTCCGGGATTCATACATACGTTCTATTGATAAGAGAAAGCGGACATTGATCGTCGGTGCCGGTGCAGCAGGTACGATGGTGGCCAAACACTTGAAAAATAGTGGTGAAGCGGATTTAAATCCGATCGGTTATGTGGACGACGATCCGAAAAAATGGCACATGGATATTTTTGATATCCCTGTTCTCGGTAAGATTTCCGATATCGAGAAAGTTGTCGAGAAACATAAAGTGGAATGGATCGTCATCGCCATCCCTTCCTTGAAAAAAAGTGAATTGAATCGCATCGTAGACTTGTGCACAAAGACAAAAGTGAAAGTGCAGATCATGCCCAAATTAGAGGATATCATGACCGGAAAGGTTTCCGTTACCAGTTTCCGGGATGTTGAAGTAGAAGATTTACTTGGCCGGGAACCGGTTGAGCTGGATATGAAGGGAATATCCGAAAAGCTGAAGGGGAAAACCGTCCTTGTCACCGGTGCTGGGGGATCCATCGGTTCGGAAATTTGCCGCCAGGTGAGCAAGTTCCGTCCTAAGAGGTTGTTGCTTTTGGGGCATGGTGAAAATAGCATTTATCAAATTAACCTGGAACTACAAAATAAATACAAAGACAAATTTGAAATTATCCCGTTAATAGCGGATATTCAAGACCGGGATCGCATCTTTGAAATCATGGATCGCTATCGTCCGCAGGTTGTCTATCATGCAGCGGCACATAAACATGTTCCTTTAATGGAGTACAATCCGAAAGAAGCGGTGAAAAACAATATTTTCGGCACGAAAAATGTGGCCGAAGCAGCTGGAACTTATAAAGTCGATACATTCGTTCTAATATCTACTGATAAAGCTGTCAACCCAACTAACGTCATGGGTGCGACGAAACGTTGTGCGGAAATTATCATTCAAGAATTAAATCAACAATACGAAACAAAATATGTTGCCGTTCGTTTCGGGAATGTTTTAGGTAGTCGCGGAAGCGTGATTCCCTTATTCAAAAAACAAATCCGCGAAGGCGGTCCGGTCACGGTCACCCATCCAGATATGACCCGTTACTTCATGACGATTCCGGAAGCATCCCGCCTCGTCATTCAGGCCGGAGCACTGGCAAAAGGCGGCGAAATCTTTGTTCTCGATATGGGCGAACCGGTCAAGATCGTCGATCTTGCCAAAAACTTAATCAAACTCTCGGGATTTACCGAAGAGGAAATACCGATAACATTCACCGGTATCCGTCCTGGTGAGAAATTATATGAGGAGCTTATGAATGAGGATGAAGTGCATCCCGAACAAATTTTCCCGGGGATTCATATCGGAAAAGTGCAGCTGATCGGGCAGGAAAAGTTACATCATCTAATGGAAGAATTTGAAGATTGGTCTGAAGATAAGGTGAGAAAAGAGTTACTGGCTATTGCCAACCCTAAAAAAGAACGAGTTTCACCTTTACAATCGGCTATAAATTAAAAAATTTAACTCTTGTTTTCAACGAAAGGGAGTCATTGAATGTCAGAAGAGAAAAAAAGAATCTATTTATCATCCCCGCATATGAGCGATGAAGGCTATGAAATGCAATATATAAAAGAAGCATTTGAATCAAATTGGATCGCACCGCTTGGAGAAAATGTTGACAAATTTGAGCAGGAGCTCGCACAAAAAGTCGGTAGCAAAGCGGCTGTTGCCCTTTCTTCCGGTACAGCAGCGATCCACATGGCACTGAAGGCTGCAGGTGTTGGTGAAGGAGACATCGTATTCTGCCAATCTTTGACCTTTGCAGCATCAGCTAATCCGATCATCTATCAAAATGCGATTCCCGTTTTCATCGATAGTGATTATGAAACTTGGAATATGAGTCCAGAAGCTTTAGAAGAAGCTTTTAAAAAATATCCAAACGTCAAGGCTGTGATCGTCGTACATTTATATGGCTTATCAGCTGACATGGATAAAATAATGGAAATTTGTAACAGATATAACGTCCCTGTCATTGAGGATGCAGCAGAATCGCTTGGTACGTATTATAAAGGAAAAGCAACGGGTACCATCGGAAAATACGGGGTCTACTCCTTTAACGGAAACAAAATTATTACCACTTCCGGTGGCGGAATGTTAGTTTCTGACGATGAAGAAAGAATTGAAAAGGTTCGTTTCTGGGCAACCCAAGCCCGTGATAAAGCGAGACATTATCAACATAGCGAACTTGGTTATAACTACCGGATGAGTAATATTGTTGC
>CALGAD010000127.1 GCA_937951955.1 uncultured Bacillaceae bacterium | reverse complement strand
TTTTTTAACATTTTCAATTTATATTTTGCTAGTATAGAAAATTTTTTTATCTAATTGCTTTAAAAATGATTGGATAGATTGTTAATGAGAGCAGAATTTTATAGTAGATCATTACTTTGTCCATGAAAAATCAACTTCTTAATAATTCACTAGAAAAATTCGCTAAAAAACCTCCCGTCTACAAAATATAAAAGGAACAGATTTAATAACCTGCTCCTCTTTTGTTTAAAATCGTATTTTATTAGAAACGGATATATTTTTCAGATTTCCAGCCGTTTTTTCCTATCGTTTTACTAACAATATATAGCGCGGGAAACTGATTGACAAAATTCAATATTATTTGCTACATTTCCCGAGAAATTTACAAATTTTGTTTGTTGTTCTACAGAATGTTCAATTCCAGAACACTAATCCTCATAACCGTTCGGATGTGTGCTGTGCCAATTCCAGGCATCTTTAATAATTTGCTCAATATTTGTCCGCGATGGCTTCCAACCTAAAATCTTTTTCGCCTTTTCAGATGAAGCGATAAGGATACTCGGATCGCCTGCACGTCTTGGTCCTATTTCCGCCCGAATTTCTTTACCGGTCACTTCTCGGGCCATCTCCACAATTTCTTTAACGGAAAAGCCCTGGCTGCTCCCGAGGTTGAAAATATCACTTGGCCCACCGTTTTTTAAATAATTGAGCGCGAGAATATGGGCATCAATTAAATCTTCCACATGAATATAATCACGAATACAAGTTCCATCTTTTGTAGGGTAGTCATCACCAAATATTGTAATTTTCTCCCGTTTTCCTAAAGCTGTTTCTAAAACAACAGGGATTAAATGTGTTTCTGGATTGTGATCCTCGCCAATTTCTCCAGTAGAACGAGCGCCAGCCACATTGAAGTAGCGAAGGGAAACAAAATGGATGCTATGAGCCTGTTCGCACCATTTCATCATGTTTTCCATTGCTAATTTTGTTTCCCCATAAGTGTTTGTCGGAACCGTTGGCATCTCTTCCGTTATCGGCACAGCTTCCGGTTCACCGTAAGTAGCTGCTGTTGATGAAAAGACGATATATTTCACGCCTGCGTCAATCATGGACTCCAGTAAAATTTGCGTTCCATACACATTGTTATCATAATATTGCAACGGTTTTTCCATCGACTCACCGACCAATGAATTTGCCGCAAAATGAATGACCCCTTCAATGGTTTCTTTACGAAACACTTCTCTCATGAAATCGCGATCGCGCAAATCCCCTTCATAAAATTTTGCCTTTGGATGGATCGCGCCCCGATGACCGGTTTGCAAATTATCAACGATCACTACATCCAAGCCTTGATCAATCAATTGATATACCGCATGGGAACCGATATATCCAGCTCCCCCTGTAACCAAAATACTCACAAACGTCCCTCCACTTCGTCATATCAAAATACAAATTCGTTTCATTTCATGCCAATCATATTTTAATGAATCCCTCCCAATTGTAACATGATTAAATATAGCTTTGTAACGAAACTTTCTTTTACTTATATTTGTGTGATGCACCGTGACGATCAAAGAATCTAGTGCCCCCGCCATTTTTCATCTTTTTCAGGCGGCTATTTCTCAATTCTTTTTATAACTGTTCAGTTTATATGCAAAAAAACACATACAGTCACTCCTGACATGTTATTTTAATCCAACATCGTTGCAGGAATGTGTATGTGTTCGATATGAACTGAAATATATACTTCCTTACTCTATATCAGGACAGAATCCCGACTTGATCATTCGTTATTCAATCAACAGCCACCGGAATATGCCTGAAATTCACAACATCAAATAATCCTTGATCGGTTAATTTCCATTCCGGAATGACAGGCAAGCTGAGGAAGGAAAAAGTGATAAAAATATGGGCAGATTCATCTTTCGATATGGAAGCAAGCGCGATTCTTAATGATTGTAATTCACGAATAATTTCATCGTAAGGCTTGCTCGACATCAAGCCTGCTATATCTAAATGAAGTTGCCCGATCACTTTACCGTCATTAACGACAACTTGCCCGCCCTTCATTTTTCGAATGGCTTCTAGTGCGACTAACATGTCCCGATCATTCGTTCCGCTGACAACGATATTATGGGAATCATGAGCCACGGTGGATGCAATTGCCCCTGATTTTAAATTCAGCCCTTTCACAATACCAAGACCGATATTTCCTGTGTTTTTATGGCGTTCAATCACCGCAATTTTCAACAAATCATTTTCTAAATCCGGAACAAAATAACCGTCTTCTGTTTCAACCTCCACAATCAAAGGCTTTGTCACAGCCTGTTCGGGGACAATTTCAATGACCCGCGCTTGGGATGACCCGATATAAAGTTGTAAATCTTTCTCCGATACATTTTCAAAATGAACCGAATCGGTCAGGCGTGCGGAAAGCTCGCTTTTCCGGGCAGGCACATCACCGGTATACTTACCATTTTCCGCAACAATCTTACCATTTTTCATGACCTTTGCAATTTGCAAAGTTTGTAAATCATCTAAAATTAAAAGATCGGCATCAAATCCCGGTGCTACCGCTCCTTTCGTTCGTAATCCATAACATTCAGCAGCGTTCAAGGATGCGAGCTGAATCGCCTGGAGAGGGTCCATTCCTAGCTCGATAGCGAGCCGGACATTATAGTCGATGCTGCCCTCTTCGAGCAACTGATCGATCTCTTTATCATCGGTACAAAACATAAAGCGCCGTGCATTATATGGTGTGACCATCGGGAGCAATGCGGCCAGATTCCTTGTAGTTGTTCCCTCCCGAATTAACACGTACATCCCCCGAGAAATTTTCATTTCGATTTCTTCTTTCGAAACACATTCGTGATCCGTTTCGATACCGGCAGCACGATAAATATTAATCGCATCTTCATTTAATCCCGCACAATGACCGTCAATTCGTTTTCCTTTCTTACGGGCAGTCAGGAGTTTTTCCATCATGGAATCATCTTGATCCCTTACCGCGGGAAAATCCATTACTTCTGCCAATCCCAATACCCGTGGATGGGTATAAAAGGGCCGTAAATGTTCATCGTGTAAAATGGCACCCGCATTTTCAAAAGAAGTTGCCGGAACGCTGGAAGGGAGCATGACAAAAACATCCAGATCGAGGCCTTCAGAATCCTCTAACATGAAGGAAATACCGTCCGTTCCCGATACATTGGCAATTTCATGCGGATCCGTTACTACTGTCGTGACACCGTGAGGTAAAACGATTTTAGCGAATTCTTTCGGTGTGGCCATTGATGACTCGATATGCACATGGGCATCGATAAAAGACGGTGCAATATACTGTCCTCTGGCATCGACTTCTTCAATCCCAGTAAAATCCCCGATGCCGACGATCATCCCATCACAAATCGCCACATCTGCCTCTTTTATTTGCAGATTAAACACATCAACGATTTTTCCGCCCTTAATGACAAGATCAGCTGGCGTTTGTTTTGCCGCGACAGCTATCCGCTTTGTTAACTGTTCTTTTTCCATTGTGAACCCTCCGCTTAAAAGTCTTAGAATCTTCTACATAAAAAACATGTTTCTCAGACCGTGCCCGAAAAAAGGTAATAAAAAAAACTCTAGTAACCTAGAGTTTGACATACAAAAAGGGGTATGAAACTAAGACTTTTCAGGGAAAACCGCACTCTTCGGGTAGAAAAATACCGCAAAAGGGCAGATCTTCCTTACTGAATCTCCCGTTCATTCCTCTTCGTAGTCAAACTATTTACGGTAGTTTGGTAGAGACGTTTGGACCATATTTCCAAACATATACGAAGAAACGTATTTAATTAAAGTGATTATATCAGATACCGAAAATACTGCAAGTAGAAA
>CALGAD010000126.1 GCA_937951955.1 uncultured Bacillaceae bacterium | reverse complement strand
CTTTTTATTGCAATTGTGCGGATGCCTCTTCTTTTTCAGCAAAATAACGTATCCGATATGCATGAAGCGCGGTTTCCCCTAGCTGATCGAGCAGCTGATAATTCGCATATGCCCCAACGACAGCACCGAAACCGGGCATCAATTGCAGCATTTTCGCAAGATCAATCGTATCCCGATATTCTTGCTGGAACGTTCTCCAGTCAAAGTCTTGCAGCTCATGTTTTACTTGCGACCAGCGCTCGATCATGCGGAGGGTCTCCACTTTTTTCTCGTTGCTAGAGAAGGCCAGCTGAAAAACGAGAAGTAAAAAAATCCGCTCCTCTTTTTTCCGCAAGTTATAGCCGTGGACTCTGGCGATATCATATAAAAACTTCATCTTAATGGAAAGTAATAACGGGAAATCAGCCAGACCGAGGAGAAACCCCCCCGCTCCCGTTCCTGCTCCTTCAATCATCGCCGTTTTCCGGTACTTTTCTTGCTGTTCCTTAATAAAATTCTCCCTTTCCTCCAGGGTATCGAACTTGGGAATCGTATGTTTAAAAACGAGATTCGAACCGGTTAAAACGGACTGAACCATCCCTTTCACCGCTTCGGTCATTGCTTTATGGAAACCTTCTGGAATCAGCTGGTTCATTTTCGTTTGTGCCGACCTGGAAAGACGTCCGACTAAACTGCCTTTTTTCCGAAATTTTTTCCGCCATTCGAGCGTTTCCCGATAGGCGCGCTCCTCATAAGTCACGGTCCTTCCCCCTTTTCATTACCGGCTGGCCAGACGGCGACGGGCATAATGATAAATAAACAAATAAATAAAAAGACTGAGCGTTGCTAAAAATATGATTCCTAAAATCCAATCACCTGTTGAAAGAAAAAGCCCAGTAAACCACAGATTTTGGGTCCATAAAATCAACTCCAGCAATCGAGAAAAAGCGATTCGTTTTAATGCTGAATCGAAAGGATAAATATCCGTCCAGATAATCGAATCGTGATGATTCCAGAGATTGAGTAATTGGATACCGGTCAAGTACATAAAGAGCAGTCCCGCACCTAGACCGGGCCAAGTCCCTTTCAACCCCCAGACAAAGATTCCGCCAATAACCGATAAGCGGATGAACAGTCCAAAATAATCACCACTGCGTAAAAATGTCCGTGTGTATAAATAAAGGTGAGCTTTTTCATTTGAAAAAGGAATCGGCTTCAGCAGGAAGTCCAGTGCTTTTCTCCGTTTTACTTGATTGCGCAAGTGCGGTACATCGGTAAATAAATTGGCCAGTTGATAAAAGCGACTTCTTCTTTTCTCTTCCAATTCAATTAACTGTTCCCACGGAAGTCCCTTCGTTTTATTACGGCTAGCTAAATATACTCCATATAGAAATAATAGAATGACGACTAACAAGAATAGAGCAAGGGAATGTTTTAAAAATAAAAAGATCGCCAAACCATTGCCGGCCAACATTAAAGTTTTATCTAACAGAAGATAAGACACATCCGTTTCATAATTTATATTCCAGCGCATCCATAAGTTGCTTAGTTTAAGGACTAGCAGCAAAATTAAAAACGAACCAAAGTCGCGATTCATGACAGTTTGCAAATAAATAGGGGCGATGACAAGACTGATGAATAGTACAAAAAAAGCTTGCACCAAATATGTATACAAAAAGCAACGATAAAAATATGAACGCAAGTTGGTTTCAACCGGTAAAAGGAAAACTTTATCCGGTTCACGCATGAATGTGGTTACATTCCCTTGGGTGAGGAGCCAGCCAAATAGCAAGGCAAAGATGATCTCTGCCGGAAAATCTTCATTTAAAGTTTGCACCCAATCGTTGTAATAATAAGCCCCGGCACCAATGGCGATGATTACGATCAAAATCAAATGGTCATTGAACATATAACGACCGTACCGGAAAAATTCCTTCATCCACTCCCGGAACCGTCTTTGCCATAGTTTCGTTCCATCCATTTAGCCATCATCCCTTGTTACTGTAAGATATATTTCGTCCAAATCCGCACGAGGCATATCAAACTGTTCCCTGAGTTCGGAAAGTGTCCCCTGGGCGCGGATCCTTCCCTCATGCATGATGATAAATCGGTCACAGTATTTTTCAGCCGTCGCTAGAATATGGGTCGACATGAGAATTCCTGTCCCCTCTTCCTGACGGGCCTTCATCAATGCGAGTAAACTATTGATCGCTAAAGGATCAAGGCCAACAAACGGCTCATCAATAATGAGCAGTTGGGCATCTACTAAAAATGCCGACATGATCATCACTTTCTGCTTCATCCCTTTGGAGAAGTGGGCCGGAAACCAGTTCAATCTCTTCTCCATACGAAATTCTTTTAATAAGTGAGCCAATTTATCTTCAAACGATTGTTTGTCCAGTCCGTAGGCCATTGCCGTTAACTCCAGATGCTCCCGCAACGTCAATTCCTCATAAAGAACCGGTGTTTCCGGAATGTAAGAAAATTGTTTCCGGTACTCCGTTCGATTTTCCTGGATCGCTTTGCCGGCAATTTTTATCGATCCTTTTTTCGGCTCAAGTAAACCGATGATATGTTTAATCGTCGTGCTTTTTCCCGCACCGTTTAGTCCGATTAAAGCCACAATTTCCTTATGATCCACGTGAAAGGTGATATCATGGAGCACATTTTTCTTCGTATAACCACCGCTTAACTCCTGTACTTCTAATAATGGCATGGTTCATTCTCCTTTTTCTAAACTAAGGAAATCATACATTCAGTGTAGCAAAAAAACAGAGAAACGAAAAATTTGTCTTACGTTTTTCGGATATTTTTTAAAATACGGGTCATAATAATTAGCGAAGGGAAATGACCACATCGAAAATGGGGTGTTTGCGAAAGACACTTTACTCGTTAATGAGGAAGTAAAGTTTGTCCAAGTCTGAAGCAGAAACATCCTGTGCATCATCCGAACATTCTCACGAAGAATGGGGATGATTGGCTTGAACACTTTAGACATCGTTAACCTGTAAGTGATCGAAACACCGAATCATTTCCCTTCACACCGGCAAGACCTATGTAGGGATACATAGGTCTTGTCCTTTTTTATGCAGTTTATCGACCAGCCGCTCCTGCTTTTATCGTTACTTTGCAAAATTCTACACTAGTTAAATCTTTTTTCCTTTTGCAAAAATATGGTAAACTAATGGATAAAATGAAGGAAAGGTTGATGACAATGAGCGATTGCATTTTTTGCAAAATTATAAACGGTGAAATTCCTTCCGCAAAAGTATACGAGGATGAGCACGTATACGCATTCCTGGATATCAGTCAAGTAACAAAAGGCCACACCCTCGTCATCCCGAAGGAACACGTTCCGAACGTATACGAGTTACAGGAAGATGTGGCTAAGAATCTGTTCGCAGCCGTTCCGAAACTCGCCAATGCCTTGAAAAAAGCTTATGATCCCGTTGGCCTGAATATTTTGAATAACAATGGCGAAGCTGCCGGGCAGTCCGTTTTTCACATCCATCTTCACCTCATCCCGCGCTACGGTAAGGGAGATGGATTCGGTGCCGTCTGGAAAACCCATAACGATGACTATACACCAGAGGATTTACAAAAAATCGCCGCAACCATCGCCCAAAATATTTAAAGTTTAAATTTTATTTGTTTTCAAAAAAATACATATATGATATACTGATTGCATCACCTGCTATTGGCAGCAGAACGAAAGAGTAGGAGAGCTTGAGAAGAGAAGAGAAAAGGAGAGGAGAGTTGAGTTATGAAAGTCAAAGAACTCGTTGTCATGGCTCTATTAGTGGGGATTGGTGCAATCCTGCATCTCATTATTCCGAGCTTTGCCCTCGGAATGAAACCGGATTTTTCACTACTCATGCTGTTTATGGGGATCGTCTTATTTCCCAATAAGAAACACGTGTTGCTATTGGGACTCGCTACAGGACTCGTATCGGGAATGACGACAACATTCCCTATGGGATTTTTCCCGAATGTTATCGACAAGCTGGTCACGTGTTTTGCATTTTACGGTTTGTTACTGGCAATCAATAAAAGGCACTCGTTAATCGCCAACAGTTTGTTAACCGCTGTCGGCACGCTGATTTCCGGAACAGTCTTTTTAGGATCGGCCTTTTTACTGGTCGGTTTACCCGGTCCCTTTACCGTACTCTTTCTAACTGCGGTCCTGCCAGCGCTTCTCGTCAACAGCATTGCCATGGCAATCATTTACCCGATTGTAACGACAATTGTGAAACGAACGAAAATCATTACATTTGCGTAAAAAACTATAATTTTATAAAATTCTTTAAAACGGGAACTTATTTTATTTGTATAGTTCCCGTTTTATTTTTCAATGGTTGCCACGAACAAAAAAATTATTTACAATCAAAATATTTTTTTAAAATAAGAAGGATTTTTTTGATCGACGTAGAATTATTTATACTTAACAAATAAGTGAAAGAATAATGAAAATTTTTAATCAAATTAATTTCCCTTAATCCTTTCTTATTTCCATCAGCCCCAGCATATTTTTTAAAATAATTTTATTGTAAAGAAGGTGAATATATGAAAAACGAAAATGTTATCGAAGCGCTCGTCTTTGCCCAAAAATTATCCCTGTTGAGTAAAGCGTTATGGAAGGCAGCAGAAAAGGATTGGCAGCAGTGGATCAAGCCATACGATTTAAATATTAACGAGCATCATATCCTTTGGATTGCCTATCATCTCAATGGTGCGTCCATTTCTGACGTGGCCAAATTTGGCGTCATGCACGTTTCCACCGCCTTTAATTTCTCCAAGAAGCTGGAGGAAAGAGGTCTGCTCACATTTTCTAAGAAAGCCGAGGATAAGAGAAATACGTACATTCAATTGACCGATGCAGGAAAACAAGTTGTCCTCGATCTCTTGAAAGACTTTAATCCAAAAACAAATACCCTCTTACAGGGGACGATACCTTTAAAAGAACTGTACGGGAAATTTCCTGATATTTTAGAATTAACCGCCATCATTCGCAATATTTACGGGGACGATTTTATGGACATCTTCCATAAATCATTCCGCAACCTGGAATTGCAGTTAACGGAGCAAAAGAAGCATACGGAAGAGAAAGAGAACGTAAAAGAGGAAGTCTTTTAATCGTTAAGGAGTTTCATAAACTCGCCCATTAACTCCGGAAAAATCCTTTGTTTCAAACAGGCTTCAACGGTCTCAACAAGATTCAATTTTGCATTTAAGTTTTCTTGAAATTCTTTTAGTAGCGGATGAAAACAGACAAATCCTTCCGCTCTTTGTTCTTCCAGTTTATTGTTCAGATTTTCGCAAATTTTTAAAAACTCCTCGACCTCCTCTGCGGACAAATCCTTGAGTACGATGAGTTTCGTAAAGGAAAATTCATCAGTGAGACATTTTGCCAGTAAGCGCTGATGATATTCAATTCGTTCCAAACGTTTATGTAAACTTTCCATGTTCACTCTTCCTTTTCATTCCGGTTCCGTTCATCTACATTCAACCTGCATTTTCCAATCTCTTTCATTATAAAGCATATAAACATTGAAAAAAACGGCAAAGAAAGATTGCCGTTTTTATAAAAAAGATTTTTTACCACCAAAATGCAGTACCAACTATAATCAGCAAAATAAACAGCACGACGATCAGGGGATAATGATTGTGAAAATGACCTTCTTTCGTCACGGACATTCCTCCTTTTCTTCTTAATCCATCATATTCAAAATCGCGTACTGTGTTAAATCATTAAGAAGGAATTTTAAAAAGTCCCGTTTTATTCGTGTGGAATGTAGTTTCCAGTTCAAGATGTCTCCTCGTTTTACAAAAAAAACTCCCGCATCGGGAGTGTTCTTCACCTATACGAATTGTGGGAGTGAAATTTAAGGAAGGTCATTCCACTTAAGAAGAAAACAGCTTTCTTTTTTCCTTTTCTTCTTTTATCCGCTCCATATAAATCCGGCCGTTTTCCTCCGCCTCGCGTCTTTCCCGTTCATATTCTTCCCGGCTGGTGCGAATCGTCATATAAGCACTAAAGACAATACCTGCTACAACGAGATAGACCCACCATGGCATGATTGTTCCATCCTCCTTTTTCAACTTGTACATATTTATTACTATTTATTCATGACGAGGCGTTCTTATTCTTCCAGGGTCACATTTTGTAATAAAAACATATTGCTCGGTGTAACGGCAAATCCTTTGACCCTATCGCTAACCCCTTGAATGTTATCGGTATGGTTTACATAGATCATCGGCGCCAGTTCAACGAGCTTTTCTTGCACCTGTCGGTATAACTCCATCCGGGTGGCTTCATCTGTTTCGACACGGGCGGCATCTAAAAGTTCATCCAGTTCATCATCTTGAATGAATGTCATATTCCCTGGATCACCGATATTGCTGGAATGGAACAGCGGATATAGCGCGTAATCCGCATCGCCGGTTGCTGTGGACCAGCCGAGGATAAACATTTCGTGATTGCCTGCGGCCGTTTCATCGAGATACGTTCCCCACTCTAACACTTCAATCGATACGTCAATATTTAATTCTTTTAAAGCGGACTGGACATATTCGGCAATACGGATCCGATCGGGGTTGTCATTCGTCCAGATCGTTGTGCTAAAGCCGTCGGCATAGCCGGCTTCCTCCAGCAGTTGTTTTGCCCGGTCCATATCATATTCTAACGGTTTGACGTCTGGGTCAAATCCCCAAACATCCGGAGCGATCGGGCCGATAGCCGGGATCCCGGTTCCTTCATAAATCCCTTCGGTAATCTGTGTTTTATCAATGGCGTGGGAGATGGCCTGACGAACCCGAACATCGGTAAATGGCTCCTTTTCCAGGTTAAAACCAATGTAATTTAAAGCGGTGCTCGTCTGTAAATGAGCATGGGCATTATCCAGGTCTTCCACCCGGGCCACATCCGACGGATTCAACGGTTCAATAATATGGGAATGACCTCTTTCCAGCTCGGCTATTCTCGTTAACGGTTCATTCACGACTTTAAATGTCACGCTATCTAGCTTTGCCTTCTCACCCCAATAGTCATCATTCCGTACTAGTTTTATATAGTCTCCGGATACCCATTCATCTAATTTAAAATATCCTGTACCGCTCGGATTGGAATTGATATACGAGCCAGGCGTCTCCCCGTTTTCCATCGCTTCATAATCCTTTTCGATAGCTTCTAAGCTCACGATGGCGCCCCCGTTATGGGTTAAATGGGCAGGAAATGGCACAAATGGATAGTCGAGATGAAAACGGACGGTATAATCATCCACAACCTCTATTTCATTGACCATTTCATATAAAAAAGCCCGTGGTGAAGCAACTTGCGGATCGAGAACGCGTTCGAAATTCGCTTTAACAACCTCGGCATTAAATTCGCTTCCATCATGGAAGGTCACACCCTGGCGCAGCTTGAATTCCCACGTAGTATCATCGACCATGTACCAATCCTCTGCTAACGAACCAACCAGTTCCATATTCTCATCAAATGTAACTAATTGTTCATAAATATTGTAGGCAACGTTGGCGGAAGGAACATCCGTTGACATATGCGGATCGAGCAATACCGCTTCCGAATGACTGGCGATGATGAGATCGTTCCCTCCAGCTGGTGCTTCCTCCGTCTCTTCCGTTACTCCCTCGGTGCTATCATCCGGTTCCTTTTCACTCCCTTCTTCACTAGCACTGGAACAGGCAGCGACTAAGAGTGATAGAAATACCAGGAACCCAAGGAAAAAATGCCACTTTCTTTTAAACATATTTATCCCCCTTTTAAGTTTTCGGTTAGGCCTGGCTCATATAATATATGCTTTTAAAATTTTGATATGAATGAAAGAGAGCCTTTCCTTTCCCTATCTTTCGACAAAAATAGATTCATTGGGAAGTTGTGCGGAATCTTTTATTTCCGTTCATAGACTTTCAAGTGCGTTCATATATATTTCATAAATTATGATCCCATTCGAAGATGAAAGGATGGAAGATGATGAGCCAGAATTCCGACGCTATAACAGCGAAAACAAAAGCAGCTGCTGTTTCCGATGTCGGCTTCCGAGCCTTTATACGCCGGTTAAGGAAAAATAAGACAGCGTTTATCGGGGGATGCGCTATAATTTTTTTTATTCTCGTTGCTATTTTTGGTCCGTTCCTGACCGTTCATGATCCGTACCATGTCGATTACACGAACAAACTATTAACGCCTTCCAGCGAGCACTGGTTCGGTACGGATCATGCCGGTCGGGATATTTTCACGAGAATCATCCACGGCACATCAATTACTCTATTTATCGGCTTTTTTTCAGTTATTATCGGTATGGTGATCGGCGTTCTCTTAGGAATTATCTCCGGGTTTTACGGGGGAATTATCGATACGATCATCATGAGATTTATGGACATTTTACTCGCCTTTCCAGGAATACTATTAGCCATTGCGATTGCCGGTGTTTTAGGAGGAAGCCTGGGGAATGTAATCATTGCTGTCGCAATATTTTCTATTCCTTCTTTCGCCCGGGTTGTTCGCGGTTCAACATTAGCCCTGAAAAAACTCGAATACATTGACGCGATTAAAACATTAGGGGCGGGTGATGCCCGTATTATTTTTAAGCATATTTTGCCAAATATCCTCTCACCGATCATCGTACAAGCCACAATCCGCATGGCTTATGCGATCTTAACGGCATCCGGTCTTTCCTTTCTCGGAATCGGGGCCCAGCCACCTACACCTGAATGGGGCGCGATGCTTAACGATGGCAGACAATTTATTTTTGATTATCCTCACGTAGCCTTATTCCCCGGTCTTGCTATTGTTGCTGTTGTGCTTGCTTTCAATTTATTTGGCGATGGGCTGCGGGATGCACTCGATCCAAAACTGAAGCAACGATAAGGGGGGATAAACATGTTTCAGTTTATCGTTCGGCGATTATTACAAATGATTGTCGTTCTTTTCGGTGTCACCATTCTCGTCTTTTCCTTAATGCATATCACCCCGGGTGATCCAGCGCGAATTATCGCCGGTGAAGGAGCACCAGAACATACGATTGAAAATATTCGTGAAAAACTCGGTTTGAATGAACCGTACCACGTGCAATATTTTACTTTTCTCAGCAATATCCTGAAGGGAGATCTGGGCAATTCGATCCGCAATAATATCCCGGTTATTGAAGAAATCCAAACGCGTTTCTGGACGACGGTGGAACTGGCTACCTACAGTGTGATGTTAGCCGTGTTTTTAGGGCTTCTTGCCGGTGTGATCGCAGCAGTTCGTCAATACTCGTGGATCGATAGCGGATTGATGGTTTTGATTTTATTTGGCTTATCGATGCCCAACTTTTGGCTCGGCTTGATGCTGATCAAATATTTCGCTATAGAAATTCCTATCTTTGATCCGTCCGGGTGGGGAACGTGGCAACAAAATGTCCTCCCTGTCGTCACTCTCGGAACAGGCGGCGCTGCCATAATCGCTCGCATGACACGCTCCAGCATGCTTGATGTGATTAATCAAGATTATATCCGTACCGCCCGGGCCAAAGGGGTAAAGGAAAGAATTGTCATTTATAAACATGCCCTGAAAAATGCCTTAATTCCCGTTGTGACGGTAGCTGGACTGGAATTTGGAGGATTTTTAGGGGGAGCGGTTTTAACGGAGACGGTATTTGCGGTTAACGGCATGGGCCGATTGGTCATCAATGCGATTGGGTCCCGGGATTTCCCGGTTGTCCAGGGAGCCGTGCTCGTGCTCGCCACTCTCTTCGTGATCGTCAATACTCTTGTCGATATTTCCTATCGCTATTTAAATAAACGAATCGATTTAGAGTAAATAGGCATTAGTTCGTTTAATAACAATGATTCATTGATGTTTCCTTGAAAGGGGTGACCGACTTCCATGACCGATGCATTATTGCAGGTAAGGAATTTACAGACTTCATTTTTTACCGAACTTGGCGAAGTAAAGGCAGTGGACGGGGTGGATTTTGACGTTCCCCCGGGCAAGACCCTCGGGATTGTCGGTGAATCCGGTTCCGGAAAATCGATCACCGCGCTATCCATTTTACAGCTCATTCAAAAGCCCGGAAAAATTACTGGTGGCAGCATTATCTTTGACGGGATCGATTTACTGTCTTTGCCCCCGCAGGAAATGCGGAAAATCCGGGGCAATCAGATTTCCATGATTTTTCAGGAACCGATGACATCATTGAACCCCGTGTACACGATTGGCAATCAAGTAGCCGAATCGTTCATCATCCATCAACAACTATCAAAAAAGCAGGCCAAAGAACGGGCCATCGAAATGTTAAAAGTCGTTGGAATTCCTTCACCAGAAAAACGCTTCAACCAGTATCCCCACGAACTATCCGGAGGGATGCGCCAGCGAGTCATGATTGCCATGGCCCTTGCCTGCCGACCGAAGTTGTTAATCGCGGACGAACCGACGACGGCCCTTGATGTGACCATTCAAGCGCAGATTTTAGAGTTAATTAAAGAACTCCAGAAAAAAATGAACATGTCGGTTATTATGATCAGCCATGACCTCGGGGTCATAGCCGAAACATGTGATTATGTGGCGGTCATGTATAGTGGAAAAATCGTGGAATATAGTGATGTGAAAACTTTATTTAAAAATCCGAAACATCCTTATACCGCTGGCTTATTAAAGTCTTTACCCCGCCACGATATTGAGCAAAAGCAACTGGCGACAATCCCCGGTGTTGTACCGAACCCCTTTTCAATGCCTGCGGGCTGTGCCTTTGCACCGCGTTGTCCCTTTGCCACCGATCTTTGTAGAGAAAGGATGCCTGAATTAAAGCAGCTTGCAATGGAAAATCATGTCCGCTGCTGGATCTATACAGATGAATGGGATGAAAAAAAGGGGGATATTTTCCGTGACACAACCGTTACTGAAAGTTGAAGATTTGAAATTGTATTTTCCGATCAAAGGAGGATTTTTCGGCAGGACGATTAATCACGTCAAAGCTGTAGACGGGATATCTTTCGAGGTGTATGAAGGAGAAACTTTAAGTATCGTCGGTGAATCCGGTTGTGGAAAATCGAGTACCGGTCGGGCGATTCTCCGTTTAGATGAGCCGACTGTCGGAAAAATTTATTTCGATGGAATGGATCTTTTGCGTCTTTCTAAGAAACAATTACGGAAAAAAAGGAAGGATATCCAGATTATTTTTCAAGACCCCTACGCGTCGCTCAATCCACGCCAAACCGTCAGTCAAATTATCGGCGAAGCTTTAGAAATTCAAAATATCGTTCCGAAAGAGCAAAGAAAGGCCAGGGTTGAAGAACTGCTCGAAAAAGTCGGAATTGCCAGCTACCAGCAAGATCGCTACCCCCACGAATTCAGCGGTGGGCAAAGACAGCGCATCGGTATTGCGCGGGCATTATCGGTCGAACCGAAATTGATTATTTGCGACGAAGCCGTTTCCGCGCTGGACGTATCGATTAAAGCCCAAATTTTAAACTTGTTGAAAAAACTGCAGCAAGAATTACGGTTAACTTATTTATTTATCTCCCATGACCTGGGCGTTGTGCGCCATATTTCCGACCGGATTATCGTCATGTACCTGGGAAAAATCGTGGAAAGCGGCGATAAAAAATCGATTTTCGAGAATCCCCAGCATCCGTACACAAAAGCGCTCTTATCAGCAATTCCTGTCCCGGATCCAGAGAAGGAAAAAGAACGGATCGTGTTAAAAGGGGACGTGCCTTCACCGATCGACCCGCCAGCGGGCTGTCGCTTCCACACGCGCTGTCCTTTTGCCACCGAACTTTGCCGCAAACAAGAACCCGAGCTGCGATCAGAATCCCATATGAAAGAAGGACATATGGCGGCCTGTCATTATATTCATGAATTGGCGTCCACGCCTTCCAAAGTTTAAGAAAAAGAAAATCGTTCTACACGATAATGAACTGCTGGTTATTTTAAAAATCGAACGTTCAACAATCATCCTCGCGAGTACGATGATTTTTTTATTCAAAAAGCCAGGCGCAACAACGGAAATCGTCAAGTAAAATTATCTCCATTCATAAACTTTTTCATTGAATCTGCTAAAAAATTTGTTCGTCGTCTTTCTTCCCATCTTTTACAGGGACAATAAAAAACGGGCTGTATCCTCCTTTCGCAGGAAATGGCGAGAAGGATACAGCCCGTTTTCGAAAAGAATCCCTTTATTCTTTTTTTATGTAACTGCCGCCGTTCAATCAAGCGTGCTCAAAATCGCCATCCAACCATAAAATATTTTCAATCTTGATGGTTTATAAATTCGGCTTGTAAAAAGAACGATTATCCAAAGCAAAGATTCTTTCGGTAAATTGACCCGGTTTCGTATTCGCCAGGGCCCGGTCCATCATATTGATCTTCGCATCGAGATTATCGATGTAATGTAACACTTCCGCTTCCATAATCATCGGCGGCTTCGGTGAACCCCATTCTGCCTTGCCGTGATGACTCAAGACGATATGCTGGAGAATCATCACTTCCTCACCTTCAATATCGAGTTCCCGGGCAGCTTTGCCGATTTCATCGACCATGATCGTAATATGTCCGAGCAGTGTTCCTTCTGTCGTATAGCTGGCAGCAACAGGTCCGGATAATTCATGAACCTTTCCTAAATCGTGAAGAATAATGCCGGCATATAGTAAATCCCGATTCAGAATCGGATATAGATTACAAATGGCATCGGCTAATTGCAGCATGGAAACGACGTGGTAAGCGAGGCCGGATACGAATTCGTGATGATTTTTCGTCGCGGCCGGATATTTGAAAAACTCTTTTTCATATTTTTTTAATAAATATCTTGTGATTCGCTGGAATTTCGGGTTTTGGATATCGAAGATGTATTGGGTAATCATGTCATACATCTCTTCCACCGATAAGGGTGCCTTCTCTAAAAAGTCTTCAATCGAGACATGATCTTGCACAGTGGCGGGACGAATTTTTTTTATGCGCAGCTGTAATTTTCCCCGATAGCTTTGAATATCGCCGCTTACTTTAATGATTGTTTGGGCCGTATAAATTTTTTCCTGTTCCTCATTCACATCCCATAGTTTCGCTTCAATTTCCCCGCTTTTATCCTGTAATATTAGTGTTAAAAATGGCTTTCCGTTGCTGGCGACCCCTTTCGTACTGCTTTTGATAAATAAAAATTGTTCGACCGGATCACCAACATCATAATAGCGAATGCCTTTTGTCATCGTTCAACCTCCTGATTTCCTGAACAGCTCTGCGCGGAGCAGGGTAAAAGTAACCATTCCTTCATCTGTCATAAAAATAAACTATCGTTACTTATCATGGCCGACTTTTTGCGCATTTGCAAGGAAAAGAATATGTTCTTCTGGAAAAAGTTCCGCAATCCGCAGATGGCATGTGAATAACAAAATTTGCTGATTCTTCCTTTTCATGATTTGGACCATTTGTTTCAACCGTTCTTCATCAAAATTCACAAAACCATCATCAATAATAATCGGCATCGCTACCCGCTCATTCATTTCCAGGGTAAGTGCCAGACGGATACTAATGTAAAGCTGTTCTTGCGTAGCCTGACTTAATTCTTGTGGTGAAAAAATCATTCCGTCCCGGCGCTTGACGTAAAATTCATCCTTCTCTTGATCGATGGCCATCCATTCATATTCACTTCTGGTTACCGTTTGAAAGATTTCCGACGCCCGTTTTAACAGTTTGGGCAACCGTTCCAATTTATAGGTTTCCGTACTTTTTTGCAAAATACTGGCGGCAACCCGATACACAGCCCATTCTCTCGCCAATTGATTGAATAAATATTTCTCTTGATAAAATTGATGCAATAACTCTGTATATGTTCCCCCTTCTTCAATTTGCGCGATATCATGACGCAAACTTGCTCGCAGCCGTTCAAGGTGCTCAATTTCATCCTGCAACCGAACTTTTTCCTTTTCCAGTTCACCAAATATAGACTCATCAACCGGCTCTGGCAGACTATCTTGTGGAATCGTGAGCTTAAGGTTTGCGAGCTGCTCTTCAATTAAGGTTAAACGATCCATGACCGTCCTGCGCTTTTCCACTTTCCCCCATTGTTGAATAAATTCATCCTTCGTAGCTACAGCGGCTTCAGCATATAACCGTTCCATTTTCGCCAAAGCGATGCGTTTTTCTTCCTGTAATGAGGCAATCTCACCGAGAATTTCTTCGTATTTTGACCGTATGCTCTCTAGTGTACGTTGTTTATCCAGCTCATCGGCTAATATTTTCTTTAGAGAAAGAACCTGTTCAGGGAAACTCACTCCAGAATTTGGCGGAGCAACTCCTAAATCCGCTAACGCCTGCTCCTTCTTCGCAACGCTTTTTTCCAGCTGCTTTCGTTGTTTTTCCAGTTGCTTCCGTTCAAACAATTGATCTTTAATTTGAACCAAAAGTTCATACCCTTCTAACAGATGCCGCCGGGCAAACTCTTCCGGTAAAGCTAACGAACGACCGAGGGCAATGATTTGCTGCTCTACCTGCCGATAATTTTCTTCCCACTTTTCAAAGGCAGTAATGAGTTCTGAAAATTGGGCATCGAGTTGTTGATACCGGATTTTTTCGGTTTCAAGCTCTTTTAAAATACTGTTATCATAAGCAAGTTTTTCTTTTGCCTCCCGAACCCTCTCCTTCATGACCTGTAATCGATTTAGCTCTTCATCGAGTTCCCTGCGTTTCTTTTCAAGACTTTCAGCTAAATGCTGGACATCATCATCCGCATTCCGCCGTGCCCCGAGCCAAAAGAATATGAAAAGAATAGTAAAAAGAGCGATTACCGGAAGGAGAAAGTCCCAATTTTCCGTCCAGATGATCAATAAACCGGAAATGAACAATGAACTGACAAGCACCAGATACGGAACCCATGAATTTCTTTTCTTCTCCGTTTTTTTCTGGAACCCATCCCACTGGGTTTCCAGCCACTGTCGTTCCAATTCCAGCTTTTCAATAGTTCTGCCGGATTCAGCCGCTTCTTCAAGCTCGTTTCTTTCTTGTTCACTCAATCTTTTTTCTTGCAAATTGGCTAATGCCGTCTCCGATTGTTTCAGGCGGAAACGCAAATCTTGATCTCTTTTGTCTAATTCCTGCTTCGCGCGCAGTAAATGTTCCCTTTCCTTTTCTAAACGGATAATTTCATCTTTAACAGCAAGTCCTAGATTTAACGTCTCAATTTGCTCCGCAGTTATTTGCAAACCGAGCCTTGCAAACAGGCGATGTAATTCTTGTTGAATTGTATCAATTTGCAGCGATAATTGTTTCAATTGCTCCATCTCTTGCTGGTAGTATGGGAGACTATCAATCAGCAGTGTAATCGCATCCTGGTTTTCTAACAGCTCCGTTTGGATTTGCGTCGCTTCGATTTGATTTTTCAGCCGCCGGGCTTCATCCAGTCGGGGGGATAATCGATTTTCAATGGCGAGCAATTCACTTTCCAGCTGCTCCAATTTTCGCATGCCTTCGTGGGGAAAAGGAGGATTTCCGATTTTCTCCAGTTGCTTTTCAAGTTCTATTTTTTCGACAACTAAAGGGTAGGCCCGGTTCCATTCTTTTTTCTCGATTATGGATCGGTCAATATCTTGCACCTTTTCCCGCATTTGTTGTAAGGTTTTTTCCGTTTTTTCCAGCTGTTCTAATAAATCTTCATAACGATTGATGGCCTGTTTCGCAGCGGTTAACTTTTTTGCTGTTTCCTGTAATTGATTCAAGGAACGGTTCAGTTCAGGATTTTTCCCGTGCGGGCGAAACAGTCTTTCCTGTTCCTTCACAAGAAGGTTTTCGGTTTCCATCAAACGCTCAGAACCGACGGCACTCGCTGAAAATAAATAACGACTGACATCTTCTCCTTTTAATTTATGGACGTTTTGAATGCTGTGGATATTAAAAGAATAAATCGCTTGATAGGTCGCCTTATCCATTCCGCGCAAAATCCGCTGTAACAATTCTTCGCCCCCGCGTGTACCATCTTCCAAAATTACGGTCACATCACCAGAAGCCTTCCCTTTTACCCGCTCAATAATGACCTCTCCAAATTCCGCATCCGAAAGAATGAGCTGTCCTCCGTATTTGGAATGTCCTTTCGGTTCATAGCGCAACTCATTTTGCTGTCTCGTCGGAAAGCCAAACAAAATACTGTGGATAAACGACATGATCGTCGATTTCCCCGCTTCATTTTTCCCGTAAATCACTTGCAAGGAATCGAGATTCGTTATCCGGAAATTTTCAAATTTTCCGTAGCCGTAAATATGGATTTCTTTAATAACCATGGCCGTCCCCTTTCGTCCCCTGTAAATAACGATGCAGCATCTGCTTTGCTTCTTCGATAATTTCTCTTTCTTCCTGCTTCGTTAAGGGATCTAAAAATTTTTTGGCACGGGGATGATGATAAAGCAAGGCAAGAGATTCCTCTAAATCTTGCAAATCTTCGATGATCGTATCCATCTCTTTAAAAAAGTGATCGGAAACCCGTTCGGTCGTCCGGATCGTTTCGTTTATTTGCAATGAATGAATCCAGCAAAAGATTCGCTCTCCTTCTTCCCCTTCCTGTAATAGATGCAAGAATTCATCGGAATACACCCACTCATCCAGGGAAGAGGCGATCAGTTCTTTATCGATTCGAATTTCAACAAAAGAATGTCGCCCTTTTCGCTTCATGGCGTCTTTAATTTCCACACAGGCTTGATACAGGTCATCAAAGTTCCGCAACGGGCTTTCGATTTCTTGCTTCATCCAGACAATCGGCGCCGTCTCGATAAAATCGACTGCTGTTTTTCCTTCCGTCATTGTGACGTAAAAACAACCTTTGCGGCCCGTTTCTTTTTTATTTCTCCCCTGTATATTTCCCGGATAAATAATATACGGATCGTTAGCTAAAATTTCCCTTTGATGAATATGCCCGAGGGCCCAGTAGTCAAAACCTTTCGCAAGCAATTCCCGGGTGCTAAACGGAGCATATTGATAATGCTCCGAGTTACGGGAATCGTGTCCATGCAAAATGCCGATATGAAAATCAGCACCGGGCTGTTTTTCATAATGTGAAATCATGGATTCCTTTACATGGGCTTTCGGATAGCTAAAACCGTACAGGTGGCACACCGTACCGTTAGCTGTCGTCCATTGTTTCCATTCAACCTGTTCCGGAAAAACAAAAACATTATCCGGCCATTTCAGTTTTGTCCAGCTTCCCCCTAAATGATCATGATTGCCATGAACGATAAATACGGGAATATCCGCTGCTTGCAATCGTTCCATTTCTTTGCGGAAATAAAGCTGGGCGCGAATATTCCGGTCCTCCCCATCATAAAGGTCCCCGGCGATAATCATAAAATCGACCTTTTTTTCAATGGCGATATCGACAATCCTTGAAAAGGATCGCTCAATCGCCTGACTGATTTCTTGATAGATTCGCTCGGGAAGGTTTTGCAAGCCAACAAATGGACTGCCCAGGTGAAGATCGGCACAATGGATGAATTGAACTTTTTTCATAATAATCCGCTCGCTTTACAACCGATTTTCTGTCTTTTTTGTCCATTGTACCATCTTTCCCGGGCGAATGCATGTTCTCGTAGTGAAGCTAATAACAAATATACGGTAATGAATAGAACGGGATCTTTGCTATTTTCTTTTATGGTAAGTTTTTGTAACGATTATATTTATAACTCTACTATTGATCTAAATTAATTTTTGTTACCTGAAGTTCATTACTCCCTAAAAAAGTGTAAATACAGTAATAGAGTCATCTCCAGCCAAATCCGTATCAAAACCAATTCCATTTTTTAGAGATTGATTGAATGTATGGGAGAACTTCTGCAAAAGGAAAAGGCAAGGGAAGAAATACTTTCTCCCCTTGCCTTCTTTAATTACGTATTCATGAATTGTTTCGTTTTCCTAATTGCAGAGCGGTTTTGATATCTTTTAACGAACTGGATGCGCCGTACATCAAGACACCGCCTTTATATACTTTTGCCGCAAAATTCCCTAAAAGGATGATGCTGACAATTAGTACCGCGATACCTAAAAGTGGCTCCCACACTGGCAAATTCAACACCCCCACGCGCATGAACATGATCATCGGCGTGAAGAAAGGAATATATGAAGTCACTGTAATGAATGTTGCCTCTGGTGTATATAAGCCAAACATCGCTAACAAAAAGCCAATGATAATTAACCAGGTCATCGGTGAGATAATCTGTGCCACATCTTCAATCCGGCTTACTAACGAGCCTAACAATGCTGCTAGCGTTGCGTAAAGGAAAAAGCCGAGTAAAAAGAAAACAATGGCATAAATGATTGTGGAAATCGAAGCATTTTCAAAACCGAAGACGCTGAAAAATCCACCGGTCATTTTCTCAACATTTTTCTGTAAAGCAAAATATCCTATACCGAGCCAGATGATCATCTGTGTCAAACCAACGAGGCCGACACCAATAATCTTGGCAAACATTTGCGTAACGGGAGAAACGCTAGAAATCAAAATTTCCATCACCCGGGAAGCTTTCTCTGTCGCTACTTCCGTTGCGATCATATTGGCATACAAAATGACGGCAAAATAAATGACGAATAACAAGATGTACACGAGTCCCCTTGCTTGCGACAATTCTTCCTGGGTTTTGCTTCCTTCTTCAAGCGCTTCTTGATCGAAGGAAGCCGGTTCATTGAGCAGCAGTAATTGTTCCCCGGACAGATTCATTTGCTGGGCGACATATACCATTTTTACCTGTTGTAATGTAGAGTTTAATTCCTCCTGAGTTCCGAATTCGGATAAATTTTTCGCTTTATACGTAGCTTGCGGTATGCCCCGTTCATCCAGCTGGAGAAGGACATATCCTTTGATTTCATCATTCAAAACCTGCTCTTTTAATCCTTCCTCATCATGTTCGCCGAGTTTAATCGGTGTATCTTCATGCATTGTCTGAAAAGTATCGACAAATAATTCGCCTAATTGGTTTGTTTCATCGACGACAACGACCGTTTTCGTATCATCATCACCTAATGATACAAAGAACTCAATAATCGGTACAATATTGGCCATCAGTAAAATAAATATTAACGTACCTACAGTTGAAGTGATAAATTGTTTTCTTTTCACTTTACTGATATACGTATGCGATAATACAACCCAAAAATTATTCAAGTTCTTCACCGACTTTCTCAATAAAAATATCGTTCAATGACGGTTCTTCCAGTTCAAATTTCCGAATCATTCCCCGGGAAGCAATTTGCTGCAATATTGCCTCCGCCACATCTTCTCCGGTAATTTGCAAGTGCATGCCTGCCGCCGTCTTTTGTGCTTTTGTTACTCCCGGAAACTCTTGTAAAAAGTCGAGATCAAAATCTGCATGAATCATTAAATTCTTTTTCCCGAAAGAACGTTTAATCTCTCGGAGTGACCCGTTGACGACGGTTTTCCCGTGATGCATGATGCATAAATAATTACACAATTCCTCGACATGTCCCATCTGGTGGCTCGAGAAAACGATGGACGTACCTGCATTTTTCAAATCAATGACCGCTGTTTTTAACAGTTCTACATTGACCGGATCGAGCCCGCTAAACGGTTCATCCAGGATTAATAGTTTCGGTTTATGGATCACGCTGGCGATAAACTGGATTTTTTGCTGATTTCCCTTGGATAATTCTTCGACTCTTTTCGTTTTATATTCCGGGATTTTAAACCGCTCTAGCCAGTTATCCAATTCTTTCAAGGCATCTTTTTTATTCATTTTCCGTAAACGGGCTAAATAGACGATCTGCTCCTTGACGGTTAATTTCGGATACAGCCCTCGCTCTTCAGGCAAATAACCGATTTCGGGACTTGTCGAATAATCAATTTTCTTTCCGTCCCAGGAGATCTCTCCTTCATTCGGATCTAAAATACCTAAAATCATCCGAAATGTTGTCGTTTTTCCCGCACCGTTACGACCGAGAAAACCAAAGATTTCATGTTCCGGAATTTCCAACGATAAATCGTCCACTGCCGTAAACTTTCCGAATCGTTTTGTCACATGTTCCAATTTTAGAGCCATTATGCTCTCCCCTTTTCAGATATATCCTTATTCAATACTTTACATGCTTTTGTTAAGACAACAATATTATAAATGTTTTCTGTTTATACCTGTTTCATAGATAGCTGGAAACAGAATAATGTGGCGATGTTTAAACTATATAGTATTCCCATACGCCACGTAAAGAGCTTTTACCCCAACAAAGAATTGTACGTGGCATGTTTAGTCCAAATCGGTATATTTTACGGATGGAACAGTCATTAAGTTTCACTTTTCTTTTAAAAAACAAGATTTGAAATTATATTAAGAATAGAGGAAAGATTATTCGATTACAATTACTTTCACACAAAGGGGAGACACGGCTTGAAAACGTATTTTGTAACCGCCTATGAAAAAAATGGGAAGAAGATTTTAGACGAAACGTTTGAAGCGGCCAATGATACCGAAGCAAAACAGAAGGGTGAAGAAATTTTAAAGGAACATCAGGCATTAGAAAAAACCCACCGCGTCGTATCGCCGGAAGGAAAATTACTGCTATTCCACGTGTAATTACGAAAAAGGAGCAAACCGCAACGATTCGTTTGCGGTTTGCTCCTTTTTCTTTCGATTAATAGGCGTACGTAAATAGCCCTTTAATATGGGATAAGTATCGGACATTGCTTGCTTCTTTCAAGACCGCTGCCGGTGTGCCCTTCAGATGGGTACGGTTGCTACCGACGGCGGCGACACAATCTTTCCGCCCCAGGCTGGCTAATGTACCTAAATCGACCGGATCAAATGGTTTCATTGTTCCGCCATTGAGGTAAGCGAAAATATTGTAGCCCACTAGCTCACCCATTTGCCAGGAATTTTGTGCTGTCGGAGGATACGGTTTACCGTCCGGTTTCATCGCTACCGCACTGTCCCCTACGACAAACACATCTGGATGGGAGGTGGATTGTAAATATTCATTGACCGTTGCTCTGCCGCGGTTGACTTCCAAGCCGGATTCACCAACAAGCGGATTGCCCATGATACCGCCGGTCCAGACGAAGGTATTGGCTGTAATCTTCGTGCCGTCTTTCAATTCGATGACATTTCCTTCAACCCCGGTGACAAACAAGCCGGTTAAAAACTCCACGCCCCGTTTTTCTAAACTTTCGGTGGCATACTCGATTAACGGATCCGGTAAAACAGGTAAAATCTTCGGCATTCCTTCGACTAATTTAATTTTGATTTCGTCCCGATCCACGCCATACTTCTGCGCAAGTTCAGGCATGAGATCGACAAGTTCACCGACGAGTTCAACTCCAGTCAAGCCACCGCCACCGATAACGATGGTCGCATCGGCTTCATTTTTCGTTTTCGCATACTCGCGGATGCGCTCTTCCACATGGTTGTAAATTTTCTTCGCATCATCCACCGATTTCAGCACGAGGCTATTTTCGGCCAAACCGGGAATTCCGAAGAAATTCGTGACACTACCTAAACCAACAACAAGCACATCATAACTGAGCGTATCGCCATTGGATAGCTTCACCCGTTTTTCATCAACATTAAAGGATTCGACTTCAGCAATAACGATATTGACATCTTTTCCTTTAAAAATTTTTTTCAGCGGTAAAGCTACCCTTCCTTCTGCCACATTACCCGCTGCCAGGCGATGTAGTTCAGTAATAATTTGGTGAGTAGGATATTTATTGACGATCGTTACATTCGCTTCTTCTTTTGTCATATATTGTCGAACGGATAAAGCAGCTAATACTCCCCCGTATCCAGCCCCTAAAATCACGATATCTTTTGCCATGAAAATCCTCCTATCTCGTTATTGTTTATCGTTTTCTTTGCTCACTTCTAAATAAGCATTCAAAAATCTAAAGAATTTTTGTGCCTGTGGATCTTTCATAATTTTTAAGAGTCCAAATAAGCCGATCACTTCTTCACTTTCTTCCGCACGTTCTTTTGCTTCCATAACATTTCTTGTCACCGCTTTGACCGAATCACTCACAGGGCCAACAATATCTTTGACCGCCTTTTTTGTTTCCTCCCGGAGTAAATCATCCGTTAATAAGGAATTGACAGTTTCATAGATTTCTGTGAGCTGGGTGACCATCTCGGACAGCTTTGGTAATTGTTCAACTAAAGCAGTGATGGATTCTTGAACTTCCGGCTTTAATAATTGTTCAAGAACATCTTTCTCCCCTTGATGAGCCGGCACTGTTGTTTTTACTACTCCTTCGTCTACTTGATTCGTCATTTCCCATTCTCCCTTCTCTCATTTATAAATATTGGTGTGTTCACACCAGAACTAGCGACATTATGTAAACCCTTCCAAACAAAATAAAAAGAAGATTTGCAATGTTGAAGTTATCACAATCAATGACAGATTTTGAATTTTGAACAAATAGTGAATAAATGATTAATTGCTAGTTTTATAATAAACTTCTTTTACAAAAATTGCAAAAATAATGCCTTTTATGTGTTTTTGGCAAGTGAAAAATGCATTGAATGGCCATCAAAAATGTACACTTG
>CALGAD010000125.1 GCA_937951955.1 uncultured Bacillaceae bacterium | reverse complement strand
CGTTATTTGAACGGTGGACTCTCTTTTTAGGAATTCTTTATATAATAGTAGTTTTGGGTTTCCCTGAAGGATTGACAGGAATGCTAAGAAAGGTAGGGAGAAGGAGTAAAAAAGCGAAAAGAAATTTACAACAGACCGCTTAAGACTTGTTAAAGCATATAATAACAACGCGTTCTCACGAATTTCCACTTGTTTAAAAAAATAAAACCATTCGGCAAAACAATAGCCGAATGGTTTTTCCTATATTAATGAGTTTTTCCACCAATGACTTTTAAATCTTCTTTACCATGAAAATCAACGATCGCTTCAATAGCAGCGGCGAGACCTTTCACAATATCGTCCAGACTCATTGATGGTGTTTCTGGCCGGTCGACAACTTGTTCAGGCAGGAAAGGTACGTGGATAAACCCTGCTTTTGTATTCGGAAACTTCGTATGGGTCAAATGTAACGATTGGTACATGATGTGATTACATACAAATGTTCCGGCCGTGTTCGATACGGATGCAGGTAGTCCGATTTTTTTCATGTATGTCACCATGGCTTTAATCGGCAGTTGAGAAAAATAGGCGTTTTCTCCGTTCGGTTGTATGACCTGGTCGATCGGCTGATTACCTTCATTGTCGTGAATCCGGGCATCATCGATATTGATCGCGACCCGCTCCGGAGTGATGCCGTAACGACCACCAGCCTGGCCGATGTGGACAACGTAATCCGGATTTTCTTTTTCCATCGCTGCTTCTACAACTTCAGCGGATTTTCCAAAAACGGTCGGGATTTCCAGTTTGATAATCTTAGCCCCTTTTATTTCATCGGGCAATCGTTTCACTGCCTCAATCGCGGGATTTGTTTGATCACCGCCGAAGGGATCAAATCCTGTTACTAAAATTTTCATCACTATCAGCTCCTTATAAAATAATTGTCGTTAAAACGCCCAAAAGTACATGAGGAGAATATGAATAACAGCCATTGTCAAGGCAATGGGGGCTTGTGCTTTGATCACTCCGTAAGGTTTTTCCATTTCCAGTAAGGCGACCGGCAGCGCATTAAAGTTTCCTGCCATGGGTGTTAGTAATGTGCCGCAATATCCCGCTGTCATAGCGAGAGCTCCGGCGATGACGGGATCAGCACCTTGTGCAATCACAAAGGGAATACCGATTCCTGCAGTGATCACAGTGAAAGCAGCAAAAGCATTTCCCATAATCATTGTAAAGATCATCATACCTAATACATAAGCGATCGAACCTGCTAAACGGCTGCCTTCCGGTACAAAGCCACTAATTAAACTCGCAACGACATCTCCTACGCCGGCTGTAGTAAAGATGACACCGAGAGCAGCCAACAACTGCGGTAAAATACCGACGGTGCTGATTTGTTGAACCATCCGGTTGCTTTCTCTAAGGATTTCTTGTCCAGAGGGCTTAAGGAGAATAGCGGCAATGCTTGTCGCAATCACCGCTCCAATTCCTACAACAGAAGCGCCTGCCTGCGGAAAAATTTGAGCGATCAGTAATGCGGATAAAGCGAGTACGATCACTGGAATAAAAATTTTGTTATTGAACCGATCTGCCTCCCGGGCTGCTACTTCTTCATCGGGACGATAGATATCACCTATTTTCACTTGTTTCAATAACGTTAATACTCCAATAATGGTTACGAGAATCCCGCTTATGACCGGTGGTAAAATTTTTCCAAGAGCAAATAAAATTCCTAAGATGAGCCAGAACAAACCACTCCCGATGCGGGCTGGATTTGTATGATCTTGAAAAACTTTTATCGCTGTATAGACTAATTGGATACCGATAACGATAAAGAAAAATTCAAGTAAGTAGCTAAAAAATATTTCCATTAGCTAACTCTCCTAATCTTTTATTATTTTTTGTTAAAACGCCTGTTTAATTTCCGATCGAATATAGCATTGTAGATTATTCCAATGATTAACATAATGATAGCCACTGGTAGGGAAGCTTTGGCTATCGATGCTGCGGGTGCTGGATAACCTAATGATTCCAGAGATCCGGCGATTAATAATACACCGCTTGCTGCTACGAACGTATTTTGGGCGAAAAAATTACCGAAATTTTCTGTAGCAGCTGCACGGGCTTTAATTTCTTCCTTTGTTTTCTCATCTAATTCACCATATTTTGCTTCAGCTGAAGCTTCAGCCATCGGGTGAACGAGGGGACGGACGAATTCAGGATGGCCTCCTAGGCGTAGGGACAAGAAGCCGGAAAGTTCACGGATTAACAAATAGATCGTTAAAAATTTCCCGGTTGTCAACCCTTTCACACGTTGAATGAGTTTCACAGCCTGTTGTTTTAACCCATGGGACTCGGAAAGTCCGATCATCGGCAAAGTTAGGAAAAATATTGAGACTAATCGGTTATTAACAAATGCTTCGCCGAGGGTCGCAAAAAATTCCTCCAGCGATAAACCAGAAATTAATGCGGTCGTAAAAGCAGCAATGATGATGATCGCAATCGTATCCAGTTTCAATAAAAATCCGACCATGATCAAAATGATTCCGATAAGCTTTAACCATTCCATGTTTTCACATCCTATCTCAAGAAATGTTATACAAAAAAAATAATATCATTTTTCCAAATTTTGGACAAGATTCGGTTTTAGAAAACATATTGTGATTAGTTAACTGATAGTTCTCGCTGTTTTCCAATTTTTTTATACAAGCAAAATAATATATTAATATAGTTTTGAAGCGACTATTCGATCCAACTGTGAAAGTAATATTGATCAAGGCAGATTCTAGTATGAGTAAAATTTTTGTAGGCAAAATTAATCCCCTCAAATTAGCGAGGTGGAAATCCTGCATATTTGAGGGGAGATAGTTGATTGTGTTCAAGGATTATAAGCTTGAACCATGAAAAAAAGGGACACTCCTTGGTAAAATATTGTCGAAAAAACACAACACACAAGAAAGGAGATGTCCCTCATGAAAAAGGATACCATAGATTTTCCCAATTTAAAAGCGATTGAGCAAATGCTTTGGAGAAGTGTACAACAAGTTTTTTCAGAAGCGTTGGCAAAAATTCTAGAAGAGATTGATCAACAAATTGCAGAAAATCGAGATAAAAAAAGATTTCGTTTGATAAGCAAAC
>CALGAD010000124.1 GCA_937951955.1 uncultured Bacillaceae bacterium | reverse complement strand
GGCCGATCACCCTCTCAGGTCGGCTACGCATCGTCGCCTTGGTAGGCTGTTACCCCACCAACTAGCTAATGCGCCGCGGGCCCATCCTATAGTGATAGCAAAAGCCATCTTTCAACAATGAAGCAGGCACTTCATTGTATTATCCGGTATTAGCACGCGTTTCCGCGAGTTATCCCAGTCTATAGGGCAGGTTGCCCACGTGTTACTCACCCGTCCGCCGCTAACCTCAAAAAAGCAAGCTTTTAATCGGTTCGCTCGACTTGCATGTATTAGGCACGCCGCCAGCGTTCGTCCTGAGCCAGGATCAAACTCTCCAAAAAAAGTTTGATAGCTCAAAATTAAACTGACTTGGGTTCGCTTTGTCTTGTTCAGTTTTCAAGGTTCAATCAAGCGACTTTTATATATTAGCACAAAAAAAAATAAATAGCAAATGTTTTTTTAATCCTTTGTTTTCCAATCGTACGTTTTGAATCGAACAATCAGTATCATAACATGTTTATCCCGGTTATGCCACTGGTTATTTTATCCACCCATCCTTTTTCTTACTTAACAAGAGAAGATGGTACAAATTTATTATGAAACTCTGTAACGAACGGTGTCTTCATACAAACTTTGTTTAAACGATCCAAATATCAATAACGGTAAGCGCCAAAACGCCGGGGATACCTAAAAATCCAGATACCGTAGCTGTAACTAAATTGATGGGAACATGGATATCAAAGTTGCTGCCGATAACATTTAAAAGGAACAATAATATAGCACCGATTGCGATTTTCACGAAGACATGTCCAATTAAACGGAGAAAAGCGCTTGTTTTTCCAAATAGTACGATGATAACAAAAAGACCGATAACCCCGACAATCAATAAAGTTTCCAGATAATTTCCCTCCCTGCACTCTTTATTTTCAGTAGCTTTCATTTCTATACATAGTAAAGACTATCGCTGCAAATCAAATAAAGGAAATGTTGTTATATATAAATGAATTTTAGCTTGTTTCTTATAGTAATGTATGACAATAAATAAAAAAAAGAACCGTTTCCTCGGAAAACGATTCTTATTTAAAAATAGATTTACCTTTAGAAATAGTGTTTCGACACTCTTATATCGCGCTCTTTTGCTTCTTTTAATAAAAATACGTACTTAGCTCGGGAAATTTTAATATCGATATCGAGATCGTCATTTCTATCGATACTATGTTCACTGAGTTTCATATCGAAATTCCAGTATTTTTTAACTTCCTCTAATTTATTGTATAATAATCGATCGTATTCTCTCTTCAGTGACCCTTTTCGTCTAAAAAGCAATCGTGTTTCCCCCTTAAGTTCTACCCTTCAATCTAAGGTGAACTTATTCTATCTATAAGTATTATATCTCTCTTCTCCCTTCTAGCGCCTTGGATAATGTAACCTCATCTGCATATTCCAGGTCACCACCAACTGGAAGACCGTGGGCAATTTTTGTTACTTTTATCCCCGAGGGCTTGACTAAGCGAGAAATATACATCGCTGTCGCTTCCCCTTCAATATTCGGGTTTGTCGCTAAAATCAACTCTTCAACGGTTTCATCTTGAAGTCGTTTGATTAAACTGGAAATATTGATATCATCGGGGCCAATACCATCCATTGGGGAAATTGAACCGTGTAATACATGATACAGGCCGTTATATTCTTTCATTTTCTCCATGGCGATAACATCTTTCGAGTCTTGAACTACACATATTACAGAACGATCCCGACTGCTGTCTCCACAAATGTAACAAGGGTCTTTATCGGTTATATGGCCGCAAACGGAACAATATGTGATATTTCTTTTCGCATCGACAAGTGCCCGGGCGAAATTTAATACCGTTTCCTCTTCCATCGTGATCACATGAAAGGCGAGGCGGGCAGCCGTTTTCGGTCCAATTCCCGGTAATTGCGAAAAACTATCGATTAATTTTGAAATCGGTTCTGGATAGTACATATGAAAAATCCTTTCCTGTTTAGAAAATCGTAATTTTCCGTTTCTCCTCTAATGAAGCAAGGCGCTTTTTTACAAAGCGCCCGGTTTACCTCCACATTTCCTTTTCTTCAATAGAAAGGAAAAAGTTCTTCTTTATCCGATAAAAGTCTCATTTCTTTATTTAAAAGAGACCCGGAATGTTCATACCTTTCGTAAACTGTCCCATCGTTTGATTAATACGTTCATCCACTTTCTCCATGGCATCATTGACAGCCGTTACGATTAAATCTTGCAGCATTTCAACATCCTCAGGGTCGACGACATCTTCATCTAATTTAACTTCCAGTACTTCTTTATGGCCGGAAACAATGACCCGCACTAAACCGCCCCCGGCTGTTCCTTCAATTCTTTCTTCACCCAATTTTTCCTGGGCTTCTTGCATTTTCTTTTGCATCTTTTGTACTTGACGCATCATGTTTTGATAATTACCCATTCCACGCATCTCATTTTCCTCCAATTCATTCTTTAACTTCTAACAATTCTTCTCCAACTAATTTTTTCGCTTCTTCTATCAGTGGATCGTCTTGCTTTTTCTCACCGGCTTCTTTTACCAAATCTTGATGCTGGCTTAAAAAAGATTGCCGGATATTGATCCATTGGTTTTCAGGCACGCCGACAATTTCCATCGGTCGGTTCAAAATATTTTGTAACTGTTGATTGACAAAATGAACAAATTCGCTGTTATTCATCGCCATCTGGCAATGAATTTCATACTTAAAGCTAATGACGCAACCGGAATCTGATGCTGCTACCGGTTCCGCATTATTGAGTAAAGCCGCATGAGACTTCTTCAAATTTTGCAATAAATTCGCCCAGTTTTTCTTGACGAGTTGCAAATCTTGTTTCGTCGCATGGGTTAAAACATTCTCAATTTTGCCCACCGGAGCTTTAAAAGCACTTTTTACCTGCAGGGCCGGCTTTTTCTCTTTCCGAACCGGATCCTGTGCCTCAGCTGGCTGGATGCCATTTTGCTTGACGGCATTTAATTCCGCTTCAAGACTTGTAACCTTTGCCTGTAACTCCTTAATCATTCCCTGCATTTCATCAGGGATAGCCGTCTGCTGTTTTGGCTGGCACAGTTCCACGAATAAAACTTCTAATATTACCCGCGGGTGATTCGTCCATTTCATTTCTTGCTGGGCTTTATTTAAACGGTCGATGATTTGGAAAATCGCCTCAATCTCATATCGCTCCGCCAGTTCGCTAAATTCATCATCCACAGTAACTCTTTCTAAATACTGCAGCATGTTTGGCGAAGTTTTGTACAACAGTAAATCCCGGTAATATTGAATCATTTGCTCAACGATCCGATTCGGATCCTTACCTTCTGCAAGTAGTGTATGTATCGATTCAAAAGCAAGTGATGTATCCGTTTGTAAAATTGCTTCTGCAAGTTCATTTAAAATCTGCTGGGACAAAGATCCGGTGATGGCTAAAGCATCTTGTAAAGTGATCGTTTGATCGACACTATAGGAAATCGTTTGATCAAGAAGGCTTAACGCATCCCGTAAGCCCCCTTCTGCTTGCTGGGCGATAATTTTCAAGGCATCTTCTTCGTATTCATATCCATATTCAGTAACGATTTGTTGTAAGCGACCGAAAATAGCATCGGGGGTAATGCGTTTAAAATCGAAACGCTGGCATCGGGAAATAATCGTTAAGGGAATTTTATGGGGTTCTGTTGTAGCCAGGATAAAAATTACATGTTTCGGTGGTTCTTCTAACGTTTTTAACAACGCATTGAACGCACCGATTGTTAACATATGAACTTCATCAATGATGTAGACTTTATATTTCGCTACACTCGGGGCAAATTTTACTTTATCACGGATGTCTCGGATTTCCTCCACGCCATTATTTGAGGCCGCGTCAATTTCGATCACATCAGGAATCGATCCGTCCGTTATTCCTTTACAAATTGCACATTCATTGCACGGTTCGCGATCCGGACCGTTTTCGCAATTGACCGCCTTCGCTAAAATTTTCGCGGCACTCGTTTTCCCTGTACCCCGTGGACCGGTGAATAAATAGGCATGGGATATTTTTTGCTGTACGATTGCATTTTGCAATGTTTTTGTTACATGTATTTGTCCGACTACATCACGAAACGTTTGCGGTCGCCATACCCGGTAAAGTGCTTGATACCCCATCCAAGACATCCTCCTATAAAAACCCTAAAGGGGCCATTTCTATTAAAGCCAATTTTCCTTTTATTATACCGTATTGTTACCTTTCATGACTACAAAAAATCACCCTTTTATAAAAAGGGTGATTTTATTCTTCGTTTATGTATAAAGCCGTGCACCTTCTGTCGACTGCTAACCATAAGCGTTGCTTCAGCAGTTAGCTCGGTTCAGGCGACCCTGCGGCACATGAGAGGTTCCACTTAATGCTGCTTCCTTCCGGACCTGACATGGTTCGTGGATTCCCATTGCGCAGGACCCAAACGTCAACACCACTTACTGAAGACGGACCCTACAGTTAAACAGCCTCGGGAAGGGATTCAGTCCCGCTAGAGCGGATTGCGGGTACAGGGCACCGCTACCTCCCCACCTAGCACGGCATAACTAATTATACTAGTTAATCAGCGAAAAAGCAATGACATCCTCCTGCTAATTATTGTTGTTCACGGCATCTTTTTCCTTTTTTCCCCGTTCACGCAACTTTTTAAAAAAGTCAACCAACATCTGTCCGCATTCTTCCGCTAGCACACCCTTTTCCACTTCACAGCGATGATTGAAGCGTTCATCCTGTAATAAATTCATCAACGTTCCTGCACAACCACCTCGCGGGTCACTCGCTCCATAAACAACTCGCTGAATCCGCGACATAATAATCCCGCCGGCACACATCGGACACGGTTCCAGGGTGACGTACATCGTTGCCCCCTCCAGACGCCACGAACCTAATTTTTTACTGGCCCGTTGAATCGCCACCATTTCCGCATGCAAGGTCGGATTTTGTTCAATCTCCTTTAAATTATGCCCCCGGGCAATGATTTCATCATCACAAACGATGATACAGCCGATTGGCACTTCACCAATCGCTTCTCCTTTTTTCGCTTCTTCGATTGCTAAACGCATGTAGTATTCATCTCGATCCATGAACAAACGCTCCTTTATATGTTGACTGCACTTTCAAAGCAATGCATTGCTACTTTTTCTCAAGAAAATGATTTCTATCAATTCTTTATACACGTTTTATCCTCTAAACATTATTTTATATTTCAATCATAAACTTGAATAGATACGAAATCCATCAATGGAGGGCGATTCCATGCAAATCCATGTCGTCGGCCCTGGCCAGTCATTATTCGGTATCGCTGCCGCATATAATACGACCGTTGATGAACTTATTACCGCCAATGAACTTCCCAACCCGAATCGATTGGTCATCGGTCAAGCCTTAGTCATCCCGATCCAGGGACAATTTTATTGGGTTCAACCTGGAGATTCCCTCTGGTCCATTAGTCAGCGGTTCGGACTTTCCTACCAGGAGCTTGCTGCGATTAACGGTATTTCTGTTAATGTCCCTTTGATGATCGGCACAAGATTATATATCCCACCCCGTCCAAAAAGTTCGGCCGAATTTAATGCTTACGTTGAACCGCTTGGTGGCACAGTGACTCCCGCACTGGAAAATAGCGCCCGGGGTGCTGCACCGTATTTAACGTACTTATCCCCCTTTAGTTTCCAGGTAAAGCGGGACGGATCCTTGCAAGAAGTGCCGATGAACGAATTTCCCGCGATCGCCCGCGACAATCGCAACGTACTTGTTATGGTCGTCACCAATTTAGAGGAAGGTGCCTTCAGCGATGAGTTAGGGCGCATTATTTTAAATGATCAGACGGTGCAAGAAAATCTCCTCAATAATATTGTTGCCACCGCACAAAAATACGGCATGCGAGATATTCATTTTGATTTTGAATTTTTACGTCCGGAAGATCGGGAAGCGTACAACGAGTTTTTACGCCGGGCGAAGGAAAGATTCAGCCAATTGGGCTGGTTTTTATCGACTGCTCTCGCTCCAAAAACTCGTGCTGACCAGCCCGGTCTCTGGTATGAAGCCCATGATTATCGCGCCCACGGGGAGATCGTCGATTTTGTCGTTATCATGACGTATGAATGGGGATATAGTGGCGGCCCGGCAATGGCCGTATCACCGATTAATGCTGTCCGTGATGTATTAGAATATGCGATTACCGAAATGCCCGCGGAAAAAATTATGATGGGGCAAAACTTGTACGGGTATGACTGGACCCTCCCCTTTGTCGAGGGAACGACAGCCAGAGCCGTAAGCCCCCAGCAAGCGATCGAGCTTGCCGCCCGTTATAATGTCCCGATTCAATATGATGAAACTGCCCAGGCTCCCTTTTTCTTTTATACCGATGAACAAGGCAGGCGCCATGAAGTCTGGTTTGAAGATGCGCGCAGTATCCAGGCAAAATTCAATTTAGTGAAAGAGTTAAACTTACGAGGAATGAGTTACTGGAAACTGGGCCTGTCCTTCCCGCAAAACTGGCTATTGATTAACGAAAACTTTAATGTTGTAAAAAAATAGCACATCTTTAGTTCCCGCTCCGGGAACTTTTTTATTGAAAAGACCGGTATAATGGATAATTTTACACACAAAGGCTGATGGTTTCATATATAATTCTCTACTTTGCTATGTTAAAATATAATTTACGCCACTGGATAGCGGAACAGACGTACTTTATTTTTCAGAAAAATAAAAAGCAGGTGAACGGTATGACCCCCATTTTCATCGCGATTGAAGGGCCGATTGGTGTCGGAAAATCATCATTGGCTAGAGCGATCTCCGAACGATACGGCTTTCATCTATTAAAAGAAATCGTTTCGGAAAACCCATTCTTAGACAGTTTTTATAAAAATATTAACAAATGGGCCTTTCAAACAGAAATGTTTTTCCTTGTAAATCGGTTCAACCAAATGGAAGAAATCGATAATCACTATTTACAAAACAATATTTCTGTCGTCTCCGACTACCATATGTTCAAAAATTTACTATTCGCCAATCGCACACTGGACCAGTACCATTTTAATAAGTATAAACAAATTTTTCATATCTTAACTGAAGATTTGCCAGAACCGAATCTTATCATTTACTTGTATGCAAATGTGAACACCCTATTACGGCGAATAGAAAAACGCGGTCGGGATTTTGAAAAGAATATTAGCCCTGAATATCTAGAAAACTTATGTAAGGACTATGAGCGCTACATAGCGAAAATCGAACAAGAGCGACCGGAACTTGCGATTATTAAAATCAATGGCGACGAACTCGATTTTGTAGAAAATCAAGACCATTTACAACACATCTTTAATGAATTAGAAAAAGAAATAACAAAAGGAGTCATTGAACAATGAATTTACGAGAAAAATACAATATTCCGGGCAATGCGGTGATCACCGTTGCTGGAACAGTCGGCGTCGGCAAATCAACATTGACAAAAGCCCTGGCAAAAGCCTTAAACTTTCGAACCTCCTTTGAAAAAGTCGATGATAACCCGTACCTGGAAAAATTTTATGCCGATTTTGAAAAATGGAGCTTCCATTTACAAATTTATTTTTTAGCGGAACGGTTCAAAGAACAAAAACGCATCTTTGAATACGGTGGTGGCTTTGTCCAGGACCGGTCCATATACGAAGATACAGGAATATTCGCCCGCATGCACTACGAAAAGGGAACGATGTCTAAAGAGGATTACGAAACGTATACGAGTTTATTCAATGCCATGGTCATGACCCCGTTTTTCCATCATCCCGATTTATTGATTTATTTAGAAGGATCGTTTGAAGATATTTTAGAGCGAATCCAGGAACGGGGTCGACCGATGGAACAAAAAACAGATATCAGTTACTGGAAAGAAATGTACAACCGCTATCAGGAGTGGATCGATTCATTTAACGCCTGTCCTGTTTTACGCTTGAACATTAACGATTATGATTTATATTCAGACGAAAATTCCCTGGAAGAAATCATCAGCAAAATCGGACTGATTTTAAATGAATATCAAAAATATAAGTAAACACCTCTATCAGATTATAAAAAAACGAATTTATACCTGAAAAAAACGAAGCAGATTTTGAATCTCTGCTTCGTTTTTTCGTTTATTCAATGTATTCTTTTCCACCAAAGTACGGACGTAACACTTCTGGAATAAGAACCCGGCCGTCTGCTTGCTGGTAATTTTCTAAAATAGCAGCCACTGTTCGACCAATTGCCACACCGGATCCATTTAATGTATGAACATATTCCGGTTTACCCTTCGGCTCCCGGCGGAAGCGAATATTCGCTCGTCTTGCCTGGAAATCCTCAAAATTACTGCAAGATGAAATTTCCCGATACGTGTTATAACTTGGCATCCAGACTTCAATATCGTATTTCTTCGCGGCTGTAAAACCGAGATCGCCCGTACATATCTCTACGACGCGATACGGTAACTTCAAGAGTTGCAGCACTTCTTCCGCATCTTTCGTTAATGTCTCCAGCTCATCGTACGAATCTTCCGGTTTAACAAATTTGACAAGCTCGACTTTATTGAATTGATGCTGGCGGATTAATCCACGGGTATCGCGACCTGCCGAACCAGCTTCCGAACGGAAACAGGCACTGTAGGCCACATATTTTTTCGGTAAATCGTCTGCTGTTAATATCTCATTGCGGTGGTAGTTCGTCACCGGAACTTCTGCTGTGGGAATGAGGAAATAGTCTTCTTCTTCCACTAAAAATACATCCTCTTCAAATTTCGGCAATTGACCGGTTCCTGTTAAGCTATCCCGGTTGACTAAATATGGCGGAAGCATTTCTTCATATCCGTGCTTTTCCACATGCAGATCGAGCATGAAATTGGCAAGAGCCCGTTCTAACTTTGCTGCCGCTCCTTTGTAAAAGACGAAACGACTGCCCGATACTTTAGCGGCCCGCTCAAAATCGAGAATTCCTAAATCAGTGGCCACATCCCAGTGCGGTTTCGGTTCAAAATCGAACTCCGGAATCTCGCCCCAGCGACGGATTTCCACATTATCCTCTTCAGACTCGCCAATCGGCACCGACTCATGGGGCAAGTTCGGTATGGATAGTAACACCATTTTCAATTCCTCATCGACTACCCGCAATTCATCATCCAGCTTTTTAATTTCTTCACCGACTGCTCTCATTTCTTGGATGAGATGGGAAGCATCCTTCTTTTCCCGCTTTAATGCTGCAATTTGTTCGCTCACTTCATTCCGCTTTTGTTTCAACTGTTCCGTTTGGACAATTAATTCCCGCCGTTTTTTATCCAATTCGGGGAATTTGTCCAGATCCGAAATGTCTTCTCCCGTGAGCTTTAATTTTTCTTTGACTTCATCAAAATTGGACCGCAATAGTTTGGCATCAAACATATTTATCCTCCTATCTATTTTATTATCAATACAAAAAGCTCTCATCCCAATAAAGGGACGAGAGCTGAATTCCCGCGTTGCCACCCTAATTGTAAGCAAGGATCCCTTGCTTACCTCTTCGTACGATAACGGCGTTTGCCGGCAAAGCTTAAGCCCTACAGGTTTCCGCTTCACACTCCAGGAGGGATTCACAAAGGTTTGTTACTGGTTTGCACCGCCCACCAGCTCTCTGAAAACAAAAGCCTTTGCTACTAGTTCCTGTCATCGTTTTAACGTTTGAAATTGAACTTTTTTATATTCTAACCAAAATTATGGAAAATATCAACTTTCCCTAAAAGACAAGTTAAAACCAGCCAGAAACTGCCGATGTAATATCTCCCCAGAGATTGGAGAAGAAATCACCAACACCGCGCATCATTAACACAAACCAGTTTGCTTTTTCAACCGTTTCCGTTGCCACAACTTCGACGGTCACCGCATTATCCGAGTCGATAAAGCCGTAATCTTTCCCATCGTATTCATAAGTCAAGTAGCCAACGACTTCGCCTTTTTCCACAGGAGCGGTTAGCTCGCCATTTTCATTCAATTTGCTTTCATCTAAAACGAGTTTCGGCATATATTTTTCTTCTTCGCCATTTTTAATCACTAAGTTTAGCGGTTCTTTCGTTGCAATTTTTACTGAATCTTCTTTCCCCTTCGTAACTGGCAAACTTTCGAATCCTTCAATTTCCATGTTTGCGGGGAAAAGTTCAACATTACTAAAGTTATGGAATGCATAATCCAGTAATTTTTTCGTTTCTCTAAACCGGGAAATTTGTGAATCTGTTTTCATCACCACGGAAATGAACCGCTGACCATTTCGTTCAGCTGTGGCTGTAAAGTTGTACCCGGCAAAATTGGTGGAACCTGTTTTCAGTCCATCGACTCCTGGATATTCAAAGGTTAATCCCGGAAGCATAAAATTAAAGTTTTTATACGTTCTTCCATCACGGAACTGAAGCTCCGGTTGGCTTGCCGTCTCCAGTACTTCCGGATAGTCTTTCAGTAAATGATAGGCTAATTTAGCAACAGCACGAGCGGTCATCATATTTTCCGCATTCACATCTGTCCCCTCAGGATGATTACCGAGCATATCAGAATTATTAAGTCCTGAAGAGTTAACAAAATAATACGTTCCTTCTTTTAATCCTAATTCGGCTGCTTTTTCATTCATCATGTTTACAAAGTTCGCTTCTGACCCGGCAATTAATTCCGCTAAAGCCACGGTCGAAGCGTTCGCTGAATGAATGGCCATCGTATCATACAATTCTTTAACGGTATACGTTTCACCTTGAGTTAGTCCGACCGTGGAAAGACCGAGTGTAGGACTGGATAATTTATGAATAAACTCATCGATTAATACTTGATCATCCCAGCTAATCGTTCCTTCAGCAATTGCTTCTAAAACAAGGTATTCCGTCAACATTTTCGACATACTGGCCACGCCAAGTAATTCATCCGCATTATATTCATATAAAACACGACCCGTTTCCGCATCTATTAAAATAGCTGCGCCTACATCGAGGCCTAGCGTATTTCCGTCTTCCGCATGGACAGGCGTACTGCGATATAAGGTACCTAAAAATAGAAATAGCGCGCTCAATAAGAAAACTAGTAATCTTTTTCGTTTAAACAATCTTTTTCCCCCCAACATGAACAACTTCTACTACCTTGTTAAGTTTAACATATCTTTTTTTAAAAAAATAGACTCTTTCCCTGTGGTAAAAGGTGCCATACTCGTTTTAGGTCAAATGATTCATAGATTTCAAAAGAAAAATCCCATCTCGATCAATGGGATTTTTCTATGCATTTATTTTCACTCTACATGGAATAGTTCGGAGCTTCCTTCGTAATCTGTACATCATGGGGATGACTTTCCCGTAAACCGGCAGCAGTGATGCGGACAAATTGCGCATGTTCCCGTAAATACTCTAAATTAGGTGCACCGCAATAGCCCATGCCCGAGCGAATTCCCCCGACTAATTGGTAAATCGTATCGGCAAGGGGACCTTTATACGGTACACGTCCTTCAATTCCTTCAGGAACAAGCTTTTTCGCACCTTCCTGGAAATAGCGGTCACTTGAACCTTGTTCCATAGCACCTAAAGAACCCATGCCCCGGTATACTTTAAACCGGCGACCCTGGTATATTTCCGTCTCCCCGGGACTTTCCGTAGTGCCGGCCAATAAACTTCCGAGCATAACAGCATGTCCACCGGCCGCTAATGCCTTGACGATATCTCCGGAATATTTAATACCACCATCAGCGATGATTGCTTTTCCAAACTTCCGCGCCTCAGTCGCACAATCATAAATGGCTGTAATTTGCGGTACGCCGACACCAGCTACAACGCGGGTTGTACAAATAGAGCCAGGACCGATACCGACTTTAACGACATCTGCACCGGCTTCAAATAATGCCCTCGTTCCCTCGGCTGTAGCGACATTACCGGCAATAATATTTAAGTCCGGATAGGCTTCGCGGATTGCTTTTACTTCATTGATAACCCCGCGTGAATGTCCGTGAGCCGTATCAATAACAATCACATCAACATTCGCCTTTACTAAAGCCTCGACACGACGCATCGTATCCCTGGCGACCCCTACCGCTGCCCCTACAAGGAGACGCCCTTGACTATCTTTTGCGGCATCAGGATAATCCTTTAATTTTTGAATATCCTTCGTCGTAATTAATCCTTTTAATACTCCTTGCTTATCGACTAGAGGCAACTTTTCAATTTTATGCTTTTGTAAAATAGCAATTGCTTCTTCCACGGTTGTACCTACGGGAGCAGTAATTAATTTTTCCTTCGTCATCACCTCATCGATGCGAATCGAATAATCGTCGATAAAGCGAAGATCGCGATTGGTCAGGATGCCAACCAGTTTTTGTTCCATCTCATTATTAACGATCGGTACGCCAGAAATCCGGTACTTACTCATTAAATGTTCCGCATCATACACCTGGTGCTCTGGTGTTAAAAAGAAAGGATCGGTAATCACGCCATTTTCCGAACGTTTGACCCGATCGACCTGCTCGGCTTGCTCTTCGATTGACATGTTCTTATGGATGATTCCTAAACCACCCTGTCTCGCCATGGCAATCGCCATTTCCGCTTCCGTAACTGTATCCATTCCTGCACTAATAATCGGTATATTTAATTTAATCGAATCTGTTAATTGTACGCTTAAATCTACTTCTTTCGGAAGGACATTGGACTCGGCTGGAATTAACAATACATCATCAAAGGTTAGTCCTTCTTTAGCAAATTTATTTTCCCACACACCTCTCGCCTCCATCTAAAATATTATTAGTAGGTTAACAATTGGACAAAATACTGTCAAGGAAAAATTTATACGTTCGATTTTTCAAAAAAGTCAGGAGGATATTCTTTGACGAAATGGCTCGTGGACCAATTTTGGGAAGAATACCTATATTATTTCTCTGGGGAAACGTCCCGGAAATTTCTTTTGAAAAAATATGAAGAACTTAAACTCGATGAACCCCTAAAAAAAAGTTTTGCCAACAGCAACGCATTTATTTACTATTTGGAACAAGGGAAAATTTTTTTTGATCAAGCAGAAAATTCCCCGGTCAATATAAAACCAATTCTTATCTTTTACGGTCTTTCTTTTCTCACCAAAGCAGCCCTATTAACGGTTGACCCAGATTATCCAGCAACCACTTCCGTTTTAGCACACGGCGTATCAACACGAAAACGCAAGAAACAAGACTATCAATATTTACAAGATGAAGTTAAAGTACAAAAATATGGCTTATTTCCTCATTTTTCGAACCAGCTTTTCCACATCAACCAACTGGAAGGGGAAAAATTCACCATTAAATCGCTGTTAAAACAAGTTCCCGAACTTCAGAAAATATTCGTCCAGTGGGAAGAAGAAGAAATTGCCCTACCAGTAAAGAAAGAAAATGAGGCATTTATCGTTCCAACGGATATTCTCGATGTATTTAAAATGTCAAAAGAGCGCTTTGGCGATTACATACATAACAAAACGAACCATTTTCTCACGCTTGATCCCGCTGAAAAAAATATTGTCCTTCGTTATCCGAAAAATCACCAAAAAGCACAAGCTATAGAAATCGTACCGTTTCGCTTTAATGCCCTGGATAGATCGTACTCCTTCATCAAGGAAAACAACTCATTAACCTTTTTGCCAGAACTGATGATTCATTATTTATTGCTCTATCACTTAAGTATGCTCGCCCGATATGAAGTGGAATGGTGGTCGGAATTCATCCTATATAAAGAGGGAATCGAGTATCCAATGATCATTCATTATCTGCAAATAAGCATCGGAAAATGTTTATTTTTATTATCGGACTTTTTGCTGAAATGATTGGGAAGAAAAAATTTCATTATGAAATAAATCCATTTAAATATGTACAAAAAAGAACAGTGATGTACTCACTGTTCTTTTTATTGCCCGGCGACGTCCTACTCTCGCAAGGGGAATCCCCTCACTACCATCGGCGCTGAGAAGCTTAACTTCCGTGTTCGGGATGGGAACGGGTGTGACCTTCTCGCCATCATCGCCGGACCGTATGAACTTTTTCAGTTCATTCTTTCAAAACTGGATAACGTAGTTAGGCGACCGAGCATATATTATTGTCTAGCTCCGGCTCCCCGCGGCTATAAAA
>CALGAD010000123.1 GCA_937951955.1 uncultured Bacillaceae bacterium | reverse complement strand
TACATTAGCCGCAAAACTCGGCTTTGAACGCCATCGAATTAAAAATAAAATTTATAAATTTATCAAACAAATGATTCAATATCCGATTTACTATCTCTCCCATGTGAACCAGCCTAGCCACCATAAACATAAAGTAAATATCCAGTATTTATTCATGTCTAAAAACATTCTCCTGGAAAAATACGATCGCCTGAAGGGAGCATAATGATGGCAGAAGCAACGGTTTTTGTTAAAGAAGCGATAGAACCAGGTGCAATTCAATTGATTGAAACGTTTTTGAATCAACTCGAGGGGATTGAACGGGTATTCATTGATACGGCAGATGGAGAAGTGATAGTTGAATTTGATGAGCTAAATGTGTCGCAGGAGAAGAGCCAGAAGGCAATTAAAAAGCATGATTTTTCGGTTACTATCCAATAACGAGGTACTCTCATAGCGGAGAGTACCTTGTTCATCTACTCATCGATGTAATCATTGTTTAATTCATGATTTTCTCCGGGGTCAAACCGGACGGAAAAGAGACTTTCCGCCGGGTCCATGCCGAGAAGTTGTTCCAGTTCCGTTTTCTTTTCATTTTTCTGTTTCTGCCTGTCGTTTATTTCCAATGGTTCAGAAGCACCTCCCTCCCTTGAAGGGTTTGCTAAAGAGCCGGGAATTATCCCGAATCTCTTTTTTAAAAACTTCCATAAAAAAAGACGACATGATTGTCGTCTTAAAAAAGCAAGATTATTGATGTAAAGCCGCCATAATGGCTTCGGGATCGAAGCCGATGACCCATTGACCGTTGATTTCTGTTTGGGGAACACCGAGCTGTCCGGTTGTATTGACTAATCTTTGCATCGCGATCGGATCATTTTCCACATTTACTTCTTTAAACGGGATATTATTTTGTTGCAAAAACATTTTCACCATCGTACAGAACGGACAGGTCGATGTAACATATACGGTGACATCATTCTTCATGGCAAAACCTCCTTGCAAATTGCGTTTTTAAAAAAGTGAAACATACTAATTCCAGGCGTTCATGCCGCCGCGAACATTATAAATTTGCGAAAAGCCGAGTTTTTTCAATTGTTTACATGCCCGCATACTCCTCATGCCGCTCTGGCAAATAACAACGACTTCTTTGTTCCGGTCCAATTTCTTTGCTTTTTCCGGCAAATCAAATAGGGGGATGTTTTTAAATCCATGAATATGGTTTTGCCGGAACTCTTGCGGTGTCCGTACATCAATGAAATAGGTGTTTTTATCTTTTAATTTTTCTTTTACTTGTTGGGCTGAGATGTTTTTGATTCCCTTGGCAGGGAGAATGGGAATGACGAACAGTGCAAGCAAAACGGCAACGATTATCCAAAGGAACAAATCCATATTTTTTCTCCTTCCTGTGAGCGATTACCGACTTTTTACGAGTAAATCAATCGCTTCTTTCACGAGTTCATCGGTATCTTTTCCTTCTGCGATATTCGTGCGGATACAGTGTTCTAAGTTTTTGCTAACGATTAAACCGATCGTGCGATCAATGGCACTTCGGCAGGCAGCCAATTGCGTCACGACGTCTTTACATTCCTTTTGTTCCTCCATCATTCTCAAGACGCCGCGCAGTTGTCCTTCAATGCGCTTCAATCGGTTCATGATCTGTTTATCGTATTCCATGGCTTGGCCTCCTTTCCACATTCGTGGAAGCGTTAATTTTTAGTTGAAATTATATTCTGTTACAATTTTCTCCCGCCCTGTTGTTATATCGTTAAAATATTCATATAAGCAGATTCCCATAAAGGAACCGGCGATGTTGTATACATTGTCATAACCTATATTCTTCAGCGCCATAACCATATTGTAACTGCGCTGTCCGGAGCGGCAATGGATGTATACGGGACGATCTTTCGGAATTTCATCAAGCCGCTTGCGGAATTCACTCAACGGGATATTGACGGCATTTTTCAAATGACCGCGTTCAAACTCGCGTCGTTCACGGGCATCGATGATAAAGGCATTCTCTTCAACGAGCTTGCGTACATCGGAAACTTTTACTTCTTGATACCGGCCTTGGAGCTGATTCAACGCAACTAAAGCAGCCTGGTTTACGACATCTTTTGCGGTACCGAGCAAGGGTGAGTAGCTGAGCTCGAGATCTTTCAAGTCTTCTAGGGTAGCGTTCATATGAATCATGGCGGCAATGACATCGATGCGTTTATCGACGTTTCCTTTACCAATGGCCTGGGCACCTAAGATTTTACCGGTTGGCACTTCGTAAATCAGTTTAAAATGGAGCGGGTGACTATCGGGCATGATGCCGACTTTATCGTTTGGGAAAATATAGACGGAATCAAAAGTTATACCCGCTTTTTCTGCCGTTCGGGCATTTAATCCCGTTGCGGCAAGGTTTAAATCGAACACCCGTAAAGATAAGGAACCGATGACCCCGCGATTGCGGTTCGGAATGCCGTAAATATGATCGGCAACGGCCCGGGCTTGTTTTTGCGCCGGCCCCGCCAAGGCTAACCGGGTCGGTTGATGGGTGAGACGGTGATACACTTCAATGGCATCGCCAACAGCATAAATATCCGGATCACTTGTCCGGTAATTGGCATCCACTTTAATTCCGCCAAGTTTACCGATTTCGAGGCCTGCCTCTTCCGCGAGAGTCGTTTCCGGTCGTACCCCGATGGCAAGAACGACAGCTTGGGCGGTTACTTTTTTGCCGGATTGGGTTTCGACAAAGTCGTCACTTACTTTCGCCAGTCCATCATTAAGAATGAGGTTGACACCTTTATCGAATAATTCCTTATGGATGATTTGCGCCATATCGTAATCAAAGGGGGCTAATACTTGATTGGCAAACTCGATTAACGTGACATTGTAATCGGCAAGCTTCAAGTTTTCCGCCACTTCCACACCGATAAAGCCGCCGCCAATGACCGCGATATCTTGCACATTGTTTTCTTGCAAGTAGTTATATACATTTTCAATATCGACCACATTCCGGATCGTAAAGACATGAGGTTTATCGATGCCTTCCAACTTCGGAACGATCGGCTTTGCGCCAGGGGAAAGAACGAGTTTATCGTAGCTTTCTTCGTACGTTTTTCCAGTCGTTAAGTCTTTGACCTGAACGGTCTTTTCATCACGATTGATTTTGATGACTTCTTGATTGACCCGGGCATCAATGTTATATCTTTGTTTAAAATTTTCCGGTGTATTCAAAATGAGTTTTTTGCTTGTTGGCACGGTCCCGCTTAAATAGTAGGGCAATGCACAATTGGAAAAAGAGACGTGGGGACCTTTTTCAAACATAATAATTTCCGCATTTTCATCTAATCTGCGCAATCGGGCGGCAACAGATGCACCACCGGCAACGCCCCCGACGATGACGTATTTTTTACTCATTTTAAAAACCTCCTGTTTCTCCTATTCGATGTCGCCTGTCCAGGCTAACATGCCGCCTTCTACATTCGTTACATTGTAGCCTCGCTGCGCAAGGTAGGAACAGCCGCGGGCACTTCTTCCTCCTGAACGGCAAACTAAATAGTAATGTTTATTTTTATCTAACTGATCCAGACGTTCTGGGAGTTCACCTAATGGAATATTGATCGATCCGGGGATTTTCCCTTCGGCAACTTCGAAGTCTTCCCGGACATCGATAATATGAATGTTTTCGTTTCTTTGTAATTTCTCGGCTAATTTTTCAGCTGTGATTGATTTCATGAAAAATCTCCCTCCATTTAACATGCCCCCGGGGGTATTTTTCTAAATATAATATACCCCCATGGGTATACGAAGTCAAGTCGATTGCAATAAAAAAATTCCTATAAAATAAAAGAGGATGAAAGCTTTTGGCTTTTCATCCTGAAAATTGTCAGTCTATCTAATGATTTACCTTTGATTATGATGTTCTTCAGCAGCGAGAGCAGCAGCTTTTGTTTGGTGGACGGTCCCGTGCGGATGATTGGGTGGGGCATAGATGGAATAAAGTTTTAACGGTTCATTTCCGGTATTCGTCAAATTATGCCAGGTTCCTGCAGGTACGACGATAGCGTAGTCTTCATGGACCCGCCGGACAAAATTAAGGTTATTTCTTTCCTTACCCATGCGGACAATCCCCTGTCCCTGCTCAATTCGTAAAAACTGATCGACATTGGGGTGCATTTCTAAACCGATATCCTCTCCCGGACGTAAACTCATTAAGGTAATTTGAAAATGTTTACCCGTCCATAAAGCGGTACGGAAGTTCCGGTTGCGCTCGGCGGCTTCCTCAATATTGATGACAAAAGGTTCGGGGCCGTAATCTTTTAATTGTTGTCTCTGCCTATCTTCATCAAAAGCATCCGGTGCAACCCAAAGCGGTTCCGGCTGATAAATGGGAAAGCTTCTGTAAGGAGAATAGGCCGGTTGATCATTGTAAAAATAATAGTACGGATGATAATAAGGCAAGTTATACATGTGATTCCCTCCTGATCGTGATATTGCATTTTATGCAAGGGATGACAAAAGGTTCGGGGCCGTAATCTTTTAATTGTTGTCTCTGCCTATCTTCATCAAAAGCATCCGGTGCAACCCAAAGCGGTTCCGGCTGATAAATGGGAAAGCTTCTGTAAGGAGAATAGGCCGGTTGATCATTGTAAAAATAATAGTACGGATGATAATAAGGCAAGTTATACATGTGATTCCCTCCTGATCGTGATATTGCATTTTATGCAAGGGTGGAGGGATAGTGCAATTGACTAGATTAAGAGGTGAACGGAGCCATTATTATTCCAAAATAAAAAACGGCAAGGCCGATTACAATGAATCGCCTTACCGCTTTTGACCGATTAAAATTTTATAGATACATATTTCGTTTCTAAAAATTCATCGATTCCGTGGTGACCACCTTCCCGACCGATGCCGCTTTCTTTGAATCCGCCGAATGGTGCTTGTGGGGTGGAAGGCAGACCATCATTGACTCCGACGATGCCGTACTCCAGGCGTTCCATGGCGGTGATGGCGGTTGAAAGGTCTTTTGTAAAGATATAGGCGGCTAACCCGTAACGACTATCATTCGCCCGTTCAATGACTTCATCTAATGTTTTAAACGGGACAACCGGTGCTACAGGGCCAAAGGTTTCTTCCTGCATGATGCGCATATCATCGGTGACATTCGAAAGTACCGTCGGTTCAATAAAGAAGCCGCCTTCCGATTCAAATAACCGTTCGCCACCGCATACAATTTTTCCACCTTTTTGAACGGCATCATCGATATGTTCGCGCACTTTCATATAGGCTTCTTCATTAATCAACGGTCCAATTTGCACATTCGGCTCCAGGCCGTTGCCGACTTTTAACTTTTTCACTTCGGCAGTAAATTTCTCCGTAAACTCATCGATAATCTCTTCTTGGACATAGACGCGGTTGGCACAGACACAGGTCTGTCCGGTATTGCGGAACTTCGATTGAATAACGCCTGTCACGGCCTCATCTAAATCCGCATCCTTAAACACGATAAACGGTGCATGTCCACCGAGTTCTAAGGATACTTTTTTCACCGTATCAGCGGCACCGCGCATCAATAATTTCCCGACTTCGGTGGAGCCGGTGAACGTAATTTTGCGCACCCGGGTATCTTGCAGCCAGGCTTCACCGATTTCTTGAGGGTCTCCTGTGACGACATTGATTACCCCCTTGGGTATGCCAGCCCGTTCTGCCGCTTCTGCGAGCTTCAAGGCGGTGAGAGGCGTTTGTTCCGCCGGTTTAATGACAACGGTACAACCAGCAGCCAGTGCCGGAGCGATTTTTCTCGTAATCATCGCAGCAGGGAAGTTCCACGGTGTAATCGCCGCCACCACACCGATCGGTTGTTTTAAGACGAGAATCCGTTTATCCTGAGCAGATGCCGGGATCGTCTCCCCGTAAATTCGCTTTGCTTCCTCGGCATACCAGGCGATAAAATTGGCGGCATATGTGACTTCACCCATTGCTTCTTTCAGCGGCTTCCCTTGTTCGAGGACCATCGTTTCGGCAATATCATTTTTGTTATCTAAAATATGATCGTGCCAGCGTTTTAACAAATGGCTCCGTTCATCCGCTGTTTTACTGGACCATTTTGGAAATGCCGCATATGCTGCATCAACCGCTGCTTTCGCATCCTCTTTTCCCCCGTAAGGTACGTTGGCGATTTGCTGGCCATTGGCCGGGTTCGTGACAGTTAATTCTTTGTTTGTAATCGATTTCACCCATTCGCCGTTAATATACATCCGGTTCAACAGTACAGTATGCAAGGAAACATCACCCTTTCCGTTTGATTTACCAACATTATACTAAAAATTCGGAAAAATAGGTATTCTTGTACTCACAAAATGAAAAAATAATAGGAAAAAGCTATATTGCTGTTGAATTTTGTATAATATGAAGTAAGTATTTTAGCGACGAGGAGGAACCTGTTTGAATTGTGCGGCATGCGGCCAACCTTTACTGGAGGGGGCAAATTTTTGTCAATATTGTGGAACGAGTGTCCCGCGGGAAGATGTTCAAGATCATGAGAATCATCCGTTAAACGAAAGTCAACAAAACATAGCAGATTTTGAAGAAGAAGCACTTTGGCGGATGTTTATCGGTGAGAATGCGGACTATTATTTTCGAAAATGGGGTTTTCAACAAGGCACTTCAACAAAACAATTGAGCTGGAATTGGGCAGCGTTTTTCCTCGGCTTTTTTTGGGCCGGCTATCGAAAAATGTATCGAATCATATTGATTTTTATCGGGGTTTTTCTTGCGGTCGATGTCCTCACATTAGTATTCAATCTTGATCAGAACCTGGTTGATCTCATCGATCGGGGAATAGGAATGGGTACGGCTGTAACGTTTGGCTTTTACGGAAATTATTTTTACTATGTGCATACGAAACGGAAAATCAGTCAATTAAAAAACAGCCCATCATTCGGTAGACGATCTGTTGTTGAAGCCGGCGGAACGAGCGGTTTAGGGGTGCTGATTTCCATCGGTCTCTTCATCGCCTACATTGTCTGCTATTCTCTTTTTAGTATAATTTTTTCAAATCTCCATCCTCAACCAATCGAGTTTGGCTATCACGCCATTGATGGAGAAATTGTCGATGTTTCCACAGAGTTTACTCCTGATGATATGATCCATTTCGCGTTTTATTTTCCCGACTACACAGGCAGCGAGTTTACGATTGTCATAGAAAAAGTAGAAGGAAACACAACGTATATTTATGATTATTGGGAAGAGTATGCACCGCCGGATTGGGCAGGATTCAGCAGTGCAATATTTGCGCCGTACGAAGAGGGAGAATATATCATGAAAATTATTGTGGATGATGAGATTTTAGCGGAAGGTACATTTACCATCGTTGACCCTTACTATGATGTCGAAAATTTGGATAGTATATAATAGTATTGTGGGAAAATAAGTGCCGATTACTTGAATATTGCATTTCCCATGCAATCTGGATACACTTGTTATTGGTGATTTGTATTTAAATCGTTAAAAAACGTGTCATGGATGAAGATGTATCCAAATATTGAGTAAATGGATGATGCACATGAAAAAAGCACGTGTTATTTATAATCCCACTTCTGGTAGAGAGATTTTTAAACGCTATTTACCCGAAGTGTTAGAAAAATTAGAGGATGCCGGCTATGAAACATCAGCCCATGCAACAACGGGCGATGGAGATGCAACAGTAGCAGCGAAATACGCTGTGGAAAATGGTTTTGATCTCGTCGTGGCTGCCGGTGGTGACGGAACATTAAATGAAGTCGTGAACGGTTTAGCAGGAGCGGAAAAACGCCCGAAACTCGGGATTTTACCGGCGGGAACGACGAATGATTTTGCCCGTTCATTACGCATTCCCCGGGATATCTCCAAGGCCATTGATGTCATTGTCGAAGGAAAGACGGTCCCGATTGATATCGGGCAGATGAATGATAAGTATTTTATCAATATCGCCGGCGGTGGACAGTTAACGGAATTAACGTATGATGTACCGATTAAATTGAAAACCGTTCTTGGGCAGCTTGCCTATTATTTAAAAGGAATTGAAATGCTTCCTTCATTAAGACCGTATGAAGTGCGAATTGAATACGATGGCAAGGAGTTTGAAGGGGAAGCGATGATCTTTTTAATCTGCCAAACGAATTCCGTTGGCGGATTTGAAAAATTAGCACCTGGAGCTTCTATAAATGACGGTTACTTCGATTTACTGATTTTGGAAAAAACGAATTTAGCAGACTTTGTCCGCCTTGCCACGCTCGCTTTACGGGGAGAACATTTAAACGATCCGAAAGTGATTCATGATAAAGCGAGTTATATTAAAGTGACAGCGCCAGAAGAAGTACTCATTAATTTAGACGGCGAATTAGGCGGGCAAACCCCAGTAGAATTTAAAAACTTATACCGTCATCTGGAAGTCTTCGCTCCTGTTGAACAGTTGCGAAAAGAAGACCGTATCGATAGCGATTCGGTTCAATAACGAGGGGAAGAGCCAGAAATCGTTACTGATTTCCGGCTTTTCTTTTGCTTTCAAGTAAGAAGCCACATGATGATGGCTGATTTTGGTAAAGCTAGAAAAAGGGTGAAAAAGATGACAGAACAGAAACGATTCAGGAAAAACGAATATTTAGATGTGGAATTTACGGACTTGACGTCGGAAGGTTTTGGCGTCGCTAAGGTCGATGATGGCTATACCATTTTTGTAGAAAAGGCGCTTCCCGGTGAAAAGGCAAAGATTAGACTTGAGAAAGTAAAAAAACGTTATGCGTACGGAAAACTTGTTGAACTTTATACGAAAAGTCCGGACCGGATTGACATCCCTTCGCACGAGCTGCCCAAATATGGCGGCTGTCAACTGCAACATATGACGTATGAACGGCAGTTGCAATTTAAACAAAATGTTGTGGAACAAGCATTAAAGCGCATCGGTGGTCTAGATGAAGTGGTTGTTCATCCGATTATCGGGATGGAAAATCCGTGGCACTATCGAAATAAAACGACGGTGCCTGTTGGTGAGAAAAATGGCAAGTTGGTGGCAGGATTCTATCGTCCGCGGAGCCATAAAATCGTTGACACAGATGATAATGTCATTCATATTGAAGAAATCAATGAAGCGGTTCGGGTGGTGAAGGAAGCCGCTATCCGCTTAGGTATCCCACCATATAATGAGACGGAACATACAGGGGTATTGCGCCATATTATGGCCCGGTACGGTTTAGCGACCGGAGAATTGATGGTTGGTGTGATTACGAGAACGGAAGAACTGCCGCATAAAGAAGATCTTGTGGAAGAAATCGTCAGTCGCCTGCCGAAAGTGAAATCGGTCATTCAAAATATCAATCCGAAGCGGACTAATGTGATCTTAGGTGAAGAATCGAAGGTATTATGGGGCAATGAAGTCATTTATGACAATATTGGCGATATCCGCTTTGCGATTTCTGCCCATTCTTTTTATCAAGTCAATCCGGTCCAAACGAAAGTGCTTTATGATAAAGCGTTAGAGTATGCGGATTTAACAGGTGAAGAGACGGTTATTGATGCGTATTGCGGGATCGGCACGATTTCTTTATTTTTAGCGAAAAAGGCAAAAAAGGTATACGGAATTGAAGTCGTCCCGGAAGCGATAGAGGATGCGAAAAGAAATGCGGAACAAAATGGGATAACGAATACCGAATTTCTTGTGGGGAAAGCGGAGGAAGTGATTGTTGATCTAGCGGAAGAGGGGATTGCTGCGGATGTCGTTGTCGTTGATCCCCCACGCAAAGGTTGCGATGAAGTTTTATTAAAGACCATTATTGAAATGAAACCGAAAAAAGTTGTCTATGTCAGCTGCAATCCTTCAACTTTAGCCCGTGATTTACGGATTTTGGAAGATGGCGGTTATCGGACACTGGAAGTTCAACCAGTGGACATGTTTCCTCAGACGACGCACGTTGAGTGCGTTTCGCAGATCGTTTTAAAATGAAAAAATGAGGCAAGATAAGGTTTCT
>CALGAD010000122.1 GCA_937951955.1 uncultured Bacillaceae bacterium | reverse complement strand
GCAAATGTTCCGCCCAGTCCCGATGCAGCTTGCCCGCATAACAAAAATAGGAATCGTCTATTTGTAAGTAACCTGTTCATTTCAATTCCTCTCTTAACAATCATCCAGTATAAAATTGTTTTGTAATAGAGTTCATGATGTGTTCGAACCGGCAATATCGGTTTCGTTTCTAATCGATAAGCTTAATCAGTTTCATGTTACAAATTTCCTTCTGTTTCTTCTTTTTCTTCCTTTTCGCCAATCGTATAACTGATCCCATAAGCCGGATCTGGAAATGGCTGGGGAATTTTTTTTAGTTTGGATTCATGGATATTAAAAGCTTCGGCAAACGATTGCCCTTTTTTCCATAACTGAAAATACGCTTCATCTTCCCAGATTGTTAAAAAAATATAGGAATCTCTTTTTACCGGGCGCAGGAAACGAAAGGCAACGAGCCCTTTATTGTTAAATAGCCGATGCGCTCCTTTCAAAACATAATGTTCAAATAGCGATCGATTCTCTTCGCTCACCGGATAATAATAAAAATGGGCAAAACCAGTTTTTGGCAGTTCACCTCTTTCTTCAATGATTTCATATGTTCTCGGTAAGCGGAAAATCGACCGTTTTTCTGTTTCCTCAAGCAGGAGAGTATGGTCCTTATTATGCATGATTATGAACCCGCGCTTTCGGTGCTTTTGTTGCAATCGCCATAAATAATCATAGGTTCCTGAGGTAATATACATTTTCTTCATATTATTCATTCATTTCGATAAAGAGAGGGATTTTCCTTTTTTCTATAGATCATGGATTAAAAAAAGATCTACGGGTTGCTCAAGGATTGACCCGTAGATCGATCAGGAAAGGATAATGTTTGAAAGGAGAGTAAAGGGTGACGAGATGTTCATAGGGGTAAGTGCAGTCGTTAATTTATCCAATGTTGACCGAGACAGCGATAACATGTATTTCCATAACATTCATGTTGTTCTTCAATTTCCATGCCACAGCGAGAACAAACTTTGGCAGGTAGATTGCGGAAAAACTCTAATACATTGGAAAACATGGTGAAACTCCTCCCCTTGTTCTTGGTAACTAAATTGTACTATAACAGAAAGTAAATATCAATACTGTATTATAACATTTTCGGTATTAACTAAAAAAATGGGCGAAATAAACGGACAATTTTGGTAAAATAGTAAAAATTATAGTATAATAAACGAGTGGATATTCAGTTGCCATTGGCAGTTGGCAGGTGGAAAAAATGCAATTACGAGTGATCGGGTGCTGGGGAGGATACCCGAAGGTCAATGAAGCCAGTTCCGCTTATTTGCTGGAACATGACGGCTTTCATTTGCTGCTAGATTGCGGCAGCGGTGTATTATCCCTATTACCTAATTATTTACCGTTAAAACAATTAGATGCTGTTATTCTTACGCATTATCACGCTGACCATGTGGCCGATATCGGTGTATTACAACACGCATTACTCGTTCAAAGTTATCTGAACGAACTCAACTTACCTTTACCGATTTATGGCCATACGTTTGATGAAGAAGCTTTTGCAAAACTTACATACAAGAATGTCACCCTTGGAAAACCGTATGATCCAGAACAGTCGCTGGAAATCGGTCCTTTTTCGGTGACTTTCATGCGAACGGAACATTCCGTCCCCTGCTTCGCGATGCGAATCGAAGCGGATAATCAATCCCTTGTTTACACAGGCGATAGTGCCTTCAAAGAAGAGATGATCGATTTTGTCAAGGGATGCGATCTTTTATTAAGTGAATGTAACTTTTATGACGGAATGGATGCTGCCCCGGCCGGCCATATGAACAGCAAGGATGTAGGAATAATCGCTGAAAAAGGAGCTGTCAAACAGCTCGTTTTAACGCATCTCCCTCATTTTGGAGATGTGAAAAAATTACCCATTGAAGTAAAAAAATATTTCTCTGGTCCTGTCAGCCTTGCTGAGAGGGGTCAGCTCTATCAAATTTAACACGATATTTAGTTAAGGAGGCAACAATCATGCTATACGTTTCTAATAAAAACATTACCGATCCGCGCATCAATTTAGCGATTGAAGAATATATTTTACGATATTTAGATATTGATGAAACATATTTACTCTTTTATGTGAACGGTCCATCCATTATCATTGGTCGTAACCAGAATACGATTGAAGAAATCAATACCGATTATGTTGAAGAAAATGATATTAAAGTTGTCCGTCGTTTATCCGGTGGTGGCGCTGTTTATCACGATCTTGGGAATTTAAACTACAGCTTCATCACAAAAGACGATGGCAACAGTTTTCACAATTTCGCGAAGTTCACAGAACCCGTTATTAAAGCGTTGCGTTCCCTCGGAGCCAATGCGGAACTAAAAGGCCGTAACGACATTGAAATTGATGGTCATAAAGTTTCCGGTACAGCACAATATGCTACCGGTGGAAGAATGTACAGTCACGGAACATTAATGTTAAACTCGAACCTTGATGATGTAGCAAAAGCTTTACGACCGAAAAAAGAAAAAATTGAATCAAAAGGTGTAAAATCGGTTCGTGCCCGTGTTGGCAATATCGCTGATTTTATTGATAGAAAAATGACCGTTGATGAATTTAAAGAATATTTACTGAAATTTATTTTTGAAGAAGAAGCCAACGGTGAAATTAAAGAGTATGTGTTAACGGATGAAGATTGGGAAAAAATTATGGAAATTTCCCGGAATCGTTACCAAACATGGGAATGGAACTACGGTAAATCGCCGAAATTCAATATTCAAAAATCGAAACGATTCCCTTCCGGTACCGTGGATGTACGCTTTGATGTGGAAAAAGGAATCATTCAGGGCTGCAAGATTTACGGTGATTTCTTCGGTGTTGGTGAAATAAAAGATGTCGAAGAAAAATTAGTCGGCGTCCGTTATGACAAACAAGAATTAGCCAAAGCACTGGAAGATGTAGATATTCCACACTATTTCGGAAAAATTACGAAAGACGATTTCCTAAACTTAATTTATTAATTGATCCAGTATCCCTGTTTCCATGCAGGGGTACTTTTTTTATCGAAAAAATTTTAAAAAAAGTTGAAAGAATTTGTCACCATCTATATAATGAATTCAACTTTAGTTTTTTAGATAAGTAAAGGGGAGGTACATGGAGATGAGAAAGTGGAGAAAGCAGTTGTTCGCCTTCTTAGTTACTGGCTTATTACTCCTTGCCGGATGTGGGGGCAACGGAAGTAATGAGAATGAAACGGGCAATGGGGATGACGGTGCAGATAATGGCGAAGAGAAAGCTGCATTTACAATTGGCATTACCCAGATTGCAGATCATCCGTCCTTAAATGCAGCGACGGAAGGGTTTAAACAAGCGCTCAGCGATGCAGGTCTTGAGGTGACATTCGATGAGCAAAATGCCCAGGGAGATCCGAATACCGCAAAAACGATTGCTCAAAACCTTGTTGGTGCAGAGGTGGATTTAATCTTCGCTAATGCTACACCGGCTGCTCAGGCTGCATTAAGTGAAACGAAGGATATTCCGATCGTCTTCACATCGGTAACGGATCCGGTTGGTGCGGAACTTGTTGAATCGATGGAGGCCCCGGGCGGTAATGTAACCGGAACAGCCGATATGCATCCCGATTCCATACCGAATACTGTGGAATTTATCCAGAAGTATTTTAATGGATCGACAATCGGAACGATTTATAATGCCGGTGAACAAAACTCCGTTAAACAAATTGAAGTCATGGAGGAAGCATTAGCCGGATCTGGCTGGACGCTTGTCACCCGTACCGTAAGCAACACCTCAGAAGTAAAGCAGGCGGCCGATTCATTAGCCGGTGAGGTCGATGTGATTTTCATCGTCACGGATAATACGGTTGTTTCAGCCTTGGAAGCTGTTATTTCTGTAGCAGAAGAACAAAAGATTCCTTTGTTCGTAGGAGAACATGATTCGGTCAAACGGGGCGGATTTGCAGCCTACGGATTCGACTATTATGATATAGGCTACGAGGCTGGACAGCTCGCTGTACAAATATTAAAAGAAGGAAAATCCCCGGCAGAATTACCGGCCCAGTACCCGCAAAACTTGACACTCCTTATAAACAAACAAGCTGCTGAAAAGATGGGGATTGAACTCTTGCCCGAATGGGACGATATTGCCGAATATGTTGAGTGATTTCAAGATTGAATAGTAAACGTCTTACCCGAAGGAAAAGTACTGTGGCAAAATATAAAAGCTACAGTACTTTCCCTTTATTGAAAAATGAGTGGCCGGCATTGAACAGTGGAGGTGGCATGTTTGCAAAGTACAACGGTAAATAACCAGACGAGTCATTTCAAAATCGGCCTATCATCAGGTATTTCAATTGCGATCGGTTATATGCCGATTGCTTTTACATACGGTTTCATTGCCAAAACGACAGGATTATCCCTCGTTGAAACATTGTTGATGAGTTTAATCGTCTATGCCGGAGCAACCCAGTATATGGCGCTGGATATGTTAGCAAAACAGGTGGGAGCGATCGAAATTGTATTCACGACCTTTATCGTGAATATCCGGCATTTATTAATGTCCGCTTCTTTAAATGAAAAGGTGGAGCGGGATGCGCGCTGGAAAAAGGCAATCTATGCTTACGGAATCACTGACGAAACGTTTTCCGTTGCCTCCGTACAGCATGGCAAGCTCACTAGCAGTTATATGTTCGGGTTGAATTTGATCGCCTACTTTAGCTGGGTCTTCTTCTCGGGCGTTGGCTATCTTGCCGGCTCAAGCTTGCCAGGATTATTTCAAGAGGGCATGTCCATCGCTTTATACGCCATGTTTATCGGGTTACTTGTACCATCGATGAAAAAAAGTGTGAAGGTGATTTTTTTAGCTGTCTTTGCTGCTGTACTCAACAGTTTCTTTATCGGTCTGGACATATTTTCAACCGGCTGGTCTATCGTTTTTGCCACGATCATTTCATCGGTATTCGTGGAGGGGATTATCTGGCTCAGGAAAAAGGGGAGAATAACGGATGAGTAGCCATCTTCTTTGGATGATCATTGGTATGGGGATTGTAACGTATCTGCCGCGAGTGATTCCACTAACCTTATTCGAAAAAGTTGCATTCCCTCCCTTTTTGCAAGAATGCTTAAAAAATGTTCCATATGCCATTTTAGGCGCATTAATTTTTCCCGGCGTCTTCTTTATCCAGGATGAAATCTGGTTCGGGATACTTGGTGCATTGATTGCGTTTATCATTGCTTCATTTGGCGTGAATGTTATCGTTGTCGTCATCGGTTCGATTTTACTGTTATCCCTCGTTTCTATTTTTCTTTAATTAAACAAGACAAGTTTGCGAGAAAAATCGCTTGTTTGCAAAAA
>CALGAD010000121.1 GCA_937951955.1 uncultured Bacillaceae bacterium | reverse complement strand
TTTGTTAGCGCATTCATAAATCGGGTTAACATTAACGGTGAAGCTTTAATTAGAATCGTGAAATTCCACCGATATTCAAGGATTGAAAGGGACCAAAACCTGATAACGTGATCGTTAATTCATCATTTTTAAAGCGCAGAGATTTTTCAATAAATATATCAAGTTGATCGATTTGAAATTTATAAAAATTGTTAGGGTAGTCCGGTTCTTTGTAGTGGATAGCGATTTCATCGAGAGGAACACAACAGTTCTGAATATATACAGAGGCAATCGTTAATTTCGAACTTTTTTTCATTAACCAGTTTTTCGCTTCATCAGAGATGCGTACCTTCAAATCCACATGCCTCCTTCGAAGAGTATTTACAAAAATCAAAATATTTTGATTACAATTATTATACAACAACCCATCGGTTCGAGAAAAGATTATTTTTTCATCCAAGCATAAGTTTTATATGGAATTTTCATAATCATGATGTGGTTAAATAATAGGAATTTGGAAGATAAGTAAGAAAGTGGGGACCGATTTGGAAATTTTCTCCTTGGTAAATTACTTAATTATAGAAAAAAGCTGCCAATAAGGCAGCTAAAATTATTGATCAATTTCTTGCAACTTCTGACGAATTTTATTATTCACTTCATGATTAATACCTAATACTTTTTCTACTTCTAGCACGAAGGCAATACCTTTTCCGGGTTCGTCCAATCTTTCATTTTCATTGATTGCACTAAGAACTTTATCTTTAATATTTCGGGGGACTAATGTTAACACCAATTCTTTTTCCGGTTCAATCGCCATATTGAACAATTTTGCCTGTTCATGGATTCCGGTACCCCGACCGGAAATGATTGTTCCACCATCTGCACCTGCATTGCGCGATGCTTCGATCACCGTCTCTGCATCGCCTTTATTCACAATGGTAACAATTAAATCATATTGCTTTTCTTCGTTCGTCATTTTCGCCACACCTTCATTCGTGTTTTCCGTCGTTAATAGATGAGTTCCGACTACTTGTCCAACATCGATGACAAAGCAAATGCCTGTTTTCGGCCGGTCCAAATGACCTGTTTCATAAATCGTATTTAATAGTGTTGTAGCAAGTTCTTCAGATGCGAGTGTTAAAATAATATCTCGTTCCCGGGTAATCGGGATTCCCAGTACTCGACTTTTTTCTTTGCCTTTAATGCCTGAACCATAGAGGATGGTCGAACCGGTTGCACCCGCATTTTTTATCGCCTCAACCATTTTTTTCGTCATCGGCCTTCTGATAATCGTCACAATTAACTTAGCCTTCTGCGCTTTGTTTTGCATATAGGGGTTGCTCCTTTTCCTCTGTTTGCTGTTCATACATAGCTTTCTCCTTTCTTCCGTATAAAAGCCCGAGCGTCAGCACCGAAATAATTGGCGCAAGCAGGACGGTGATAACCATACCAAATCCGTCTAAAACAGGATCCCGGCCAGCGATAGACGACGCAATTCCGACAAAAAGGGCTAACAGGAAGGTTGAGGTCATGGGACCGGTCGCAACTGCTCCTGAATCAAAAGCGATGGATGCAAAAGTTTTTGGGGTGAATAATGCCATGATGATCGCAAGAAGATAACCCGGGACAACAATATAAAGAAGGGAAAATCCATAAATAATACGAACCATTGTCAGACTCGTTGCGATACCAACACCGATACAGATCGTATATTTTAATAAATTCCTCGGTATATATCCGCTTGATGCTTTATCCACTTGATTGATCAGTACAGTGACGGAAGGTTCTGCAATCACTGTGAAAAAACCAAGGATAAACCCGATAGGGATTAAAAGCCACTTATGTTCAAAAGAACCGATGATTTCCCCCATCGCTTCGCCGACAGGTAAAAAGCCGATATTGACCCCCTGTAAAAATAAACCGAGGCCAACAATGGATAAAGCAAATCCTACTAAAATATCCTTCACTCGTTTCCAGGGAAGCTTAAAGAAAAGAAACTGGAAGACGATAAATAAGATAAATAGCGGCGAAATCGCTATAAGGACATCTAGAAAAACTTGATTGATTCCTGTAAAAATACTCATCTATTGATCACCCCGATTATAATCATTGCTAGAATGGGGGCTAATGTCGTTAGACCGATTAATCCGAAACCATTTTCCGCATTGGATTTTCCACCTAACACCCTTGTTACCCCGAGACCCAGAGCCATAATGAAAGGCACGATTAAGGGTCCTGTGATGATTCCCCCTGCATCAAAAGCGATAGGAACGAAGTCCGGTGATGTGAAGACTGTGAAAATAAAGATGATGCATAGACTGACAATGAAAATTTTAATAATATCGATGTTGAAGATAATCCGTAACAGACCTAAAACTACGTAAATACCAACCACAATTCCAAGCGATAAAACTAAGAAAGTCTTAGAAACCGATCCATTTGATACCAAATTCACTTGTGTATCTAAAACTTGCACGTGCGGCTCAGCTACAGTTGAGGCAAAACCGATGATAAAACCAAACAGGATAAGCATAGATAATTTTCCTGTTTTCGATAAACTGGATCCCATCATTTCCCCAACGGGTGTTAGTGCCACATCCGTACCGATTAAAAATAGAAACAGTCCGATACCGACCATAACGACCCCGGCAAAAAAGTGTGAAAATGTTTCAAGCGGGAGCTTAATCCAGGTAAACTGCAATATAATAACAATGATTGATATCGGTACAATCATTTGTACCACTTCCAGTGCGGTATCTTTCAGATTGTTCATCGTCATCCCACCTTTAATAAGTATTACGATCCGAACATCGTGAAATAACTCGAATTTATAGTGTAATATTTCACATGTGAAGGTATTTTATATTCGTGCATCTGTTATTAGGCGTAAAAGATAAAAATGAGCGAATTGCTGTGAGAAATGATAGATGCGGAAAATGTAAGTATTTCCGGATAGTTTTGACAAAAATTCCCATCTGAAGTTAATTTGAAGGTTAAATTAGATGGGGAAACTATGATGAAAATTGTGGAAAAAATCTGGGATTTTACCGAGGATTAGACATACATTCCTAGTTTAACAGATTTTCTTCGTTTTGAATAGCAAAACAATTTCCTTTTTAGTAAAAAAGTGCAAGAAAAATGTTATCTCACATTTTTGTAAAATGTGAAAATGGATTCCAAAAATAGGAAATAAGTCTTTCGACGGGGAAATGCCGTGATGTTACAATACAAGTACCGGATAACAAAGATCAGCGGATTCAAATCAGATTGAGAACCCGCTGATCCCTCGTAATTCTATCTGGAAAGTTTATTTCCCAAAAAATATTTTTACTCAATAAAACCCTGGCTTTTTAATGCCTCATAGGCTTCTTGCTCTTTTTCTTCTTTAATTTGATACTCCAGCTGTCCGTCGACAATTTTTGCGCAGCGTCCTCCAAATGGTTTCAGGGCGGCTTTGATCTCTTTAATATCAACATTTTCTTTCACAGGATAATGGACTTTCATACATGTCACCTCCTACTATAAATATATCAGAATAGTAATTCTTTTGAAGTTCTTCTGGGAAAAATCGCAAGACTTTCAAATATCATTCACAATTCTTAAGTTTATGAGAGTGAAAAACGTATTTTTCAGAAAATATATGTTCAGTTTCTGGATTTTCAGGGGTTGTCCCAAAATGATCATCAACTTAAATTCATGGTACTCAGGCAGATGCCTCCAAACTATGGAATATTATT
>CALGAD010000120.1 GCA_937951955.1 uncultured Bacillaceae bacterium | reverse complement strand
CTTTTTTATCTTTTTCCTGATTAAAAGTATCATGATTTATTTGTGAAAAAACAAACATAAAATATCAAGAGTGTGTCAAAATTTTACTAAGAATATAGTAGTAAATCTTTTTTATCAATTGAAGGGCGTGCTTCAAACACAAAAAAATTTTTATATTTCTTTTCGTACTTCATGCGGTGGTACTCATTAATCAGTTCATCAAGTTCTTGACTGCATTTCAACGTATGTTCATCGGTAAAACCATACGTTTTAGCCAGTCTCATCATTTCTTTGCGCTTCTTATTAATATTTGCAATCATATACTCAAATGATATTTCACAGTCCAATTGTTACCTGGCACTTACACCCTTTGTTTTGAATACCATTGATACCGGATTTTTTCTGGACAAGGTTTTCTCGTTTAAAATTAAGCTTGTCCAATTTTATTCAATACAAAGGAATGTAATTCCAGGGTTACACCTCCTGAAATTAAGTTATTCATGAATAGATTGAATCTTTTCCTTCATTTTTCAAAAATTTATTGTTTTTCCAAATCAAATGCTTACTCGCATATTATTACAAATTTTTCAACAATTGTAAAGAGTATCGCCGAAAATAGACAAAAAATTATAAAAATATACACAATATTTTCTCAAACGACAATTTTTTACCATGGTTCGCCTCAATTATACCAATTTTTTTTCAATTCGGTTACATTATATGGCGAACAACGCTTTGGTATCCTATATCGGAAAACCCGGGACTCCCCGGGTTTTCAAGATCTGAAACAATCACCGATTAACAGATTGCCAAAAACAATCTGGAAAAGGGCTGCAAGCGTCAATATATTTTCTCGAAATTTTCTTTGGAAATCGATCATTGGCAGAAACGATTTGAATAGACTTTTGCTAATCAAACATTGCAACAGGCTATTCTTAACAAGTGATCAATTAAGGTAGGACCTTTTAAAAAGGGGCCAGTGTGGTGGAAGAAGCAATTACATCTATTTATTTCAATACTCACGGTCAAACATTAACAAAAATAAATAGAACGGAACTTTGTTTACTTTTGAACAGGCGACTCATCTTCACTCTGTTTTACCGGTAAATAAATATGAAAAATTGTTCCGCGTCCTACTTTACTTTTCACTTCAATTTTACCGCCGTGTTCTTTGACGATTTTGTAGCTCACCATTAAACCGAGACCGGTCCCTCGTTCTTTCGACGTATAGAAAGGTTGACCTAATTTTTCCATGCGTTCTTTCGGGATTCCTTCCCCTTGATCGCGAATGGAAACTTTCACATAGGGAGAGGCACTTTCATGACTAATCCGGATTGTGATATTACCTCCCCCGGACATTACCTCAATGGCATTTTTCACGATATTAATAAACACTTGTTTGATCTGGTTCGGCTTGCAGAAGATGTTGATCGGTTTGTTTGGATAATACGTATGAATGCGAACATTTTCCAGTGCCGCTTGTGCACTCAAAAGATCGATTGTATCCTGCATAATTTTCACAACATTATAGTATTTATATTGAACGGCCCGCGGCTTGGCTAAAACTAAAAATTCATTGACGATCGACTCAATCCGCTCTAGCTCTTCCAAAATGATATTAAAATACATCGTGTATCCATCGACACTTGCTTGCAGCAATTGGATAAAACCTTTTAGCGAAGTCATCGGATTCCGTATTTCGTGGGCGACACCGGCAGCCAATTCACCGAGAACATGGAGCATCTCGGATTGCCGTAAATTATCCTCCATTGCTAAACGATCGGTAATATCCCGAAATATCGTTAGATGCATGCCCTCCATGATATTTGGTAATGTGTAAAATTCAATCCCTAATGTACGGTCTTCCTCCTTTTGCAATTGCACAACCTGAATATCTGATTGATTTTTGGTCCGCTGTTTTAAAAAATTCGGTAAAAAGACCTCGTCATTTTTATCATAAATTTTTAACCGATCCAGTTGCTGACTGAGCGGCTTTTCTGGATTTAAATTTAAAATTTTTTTCCCGGCTTTATTGATTAAAAAGATTTTTAAATCATGTTGATCATATACGGGTTTTCCCTTAAAAATTTGCTCAAAACATTGGACAACATGGAGTGGAATATCCTTTTTCGACCAGAGAATTGTCCCGTCTACCATATTCTCAAAAATGTTATGTATATTTTTCAAAGTCCAATTAATCATCTGGTACATGTTTCGTTTTTCAGTGACATCGTGCAAAAATAAGACGAAAATCCTGTCCAGAGCATTGTAATGGGCGGAAGCTTCAAACAATCGTTTCATGGGCCCTTTTTTTAATAGAAGGGAACCAACGAATTGATTGCCCGCCTCAATCTTCCTCCACAATTGAACGTATTCTTCTCTTTTTTCTTCCGGGAAAAACGCTGTAAATGAAAGCCCCTCTAACTCTTCCCTGGATATTCCAAATAGTTTACAAAAGACACGATTCGCATGGATGATTTTTCCAGTATGACTTAACAATAAAAAGCAGTCTTTAAAATTGGCAAAAATATCTTGCAAAATGGATGAAGTAAGCGTATCACGAAGTGTTGGAGAATCGTCACTGCTTTTATCTTCCATCATATATAATGTGGTACGGTTATTTTCCGCAATTTTTTTCATAGTAATATTTTTCACAGCGCCATCGGGACCATTTATTAACAATTCTTGATCACTGAACATCTTCCGCCGTGAATTTTTCTCCTGATCATGGACAAAATGCAAAAAACTTCTTCCGATTAGCTCATTCTTATTTTTCTGCAAAACGCGACATGCCGCTTCATTAACATTCGTGATGAACAACTCATGATTTAATTCAATGATTGGTAATGACGATTCGAACAGCATATGTTGCAAAGAATTTATCTTCTCTTCCAGAACCTGTTTCTCAACTTCCAGGCGTTGGATTTTGGCATTTATTTGTATTTCATTGGATTGATTAGAATGTACATTCATGTATTCTTTCAATCCTCCATATTTTTTCTATTAATGGAACATTCGACAATAATTTTGAAAATTCCTTCTTATATTATTAATTCTGTTAAATACTTTTTCGAATCATCATTACCTGCATCACCGGAGTAATTCATTTTTTAATAAATTTTTAACCGATGATCACCCGCTCTTTCGGATAGTGGAAAGATTTTTTCTTGTCGTTACCACCCATAATGAAAATGAACGATAAGATCCCGACCCGTCCGATAAACATTAGCAGCATTAAAACCATTTTTCCAAAATTCGACAGTTCTGGTGTAATTCCCATCGACATTCCGGACGTCCCAAAAGCCGAACATACTTCAAATATGATGGCAAGTAACAATTGTTCTTCAGATACACTTAACAATAAAACGGACACAAAGCAAATCATCACGGCAAACAGGGTAACGACAAAAGATTTCAGCAAATCCTCATCGTGAATTTCGCGATGGAACAATTGAATCGAGCGTCTGCCGCGCGAAAAATTATAGAGAAACAATATATTCAGTGCAAAAGTCGTCGTGCGAATCCCGCCACCAACTGAACTTGGCGAAGCACCAATAAACATGAGTAAAGCTAAAACAAGCAGTGTCTCATCTGTTAATAGCGTAACATCCAGCGTCGTCAATCCGGAACTCCTCGTTGAAATTGACTGAAACAATCCGTAAAATAACGATTCATGCCAGGCTTTTCCTTGCAAAAAGCCGCGCGACTCAAAAATGATAAACAGGATGGCACCGGCGATAAATAAAATAATGTACGTCCAGGTTGTCAGTTTTGTAAACAAGCTGAAATGGGCTTTTTCTTTCTTTAACCGTTTTTTCACAATATCTTTTACTTCAATCAATACCGGAAAACCGATGGCACCCGAAAATATTAAAATCATATTGACAATTTGTACAAAATAATCATGAGAAAACGGCTGAAGTGATGCACCGGTTAAATCGAAGCCGGCGTTCGTCGTCGCGCTAACCGATATAAATAAACCATTTAAAAAAGCTTCTTGCCATGTCGGAAAGTACGATAAAAAATAACAGCCTAAAACAATGGCACCGACAATCTCGATTAAAAAGAAAATGATAATAATCTGTTTCAACATCCGGACTAAACCGGATAAGCGATGTTGATTTTGATCTGTCATAATTAGCTGCCGCTGTTTCAAACTGATACGCCGCTTCGTAAATACCCATAAGAACGTACCGAGCGCCATGATACCGATACCGCCGATTTGTAAAATAATCATTAAAATGACGATACCCGTTGTCGTGTAAATCTCATTGATATTGACAGTCGTAAGCCCGGTCACACTAACGGCACTGAAGGCGGTGAACAACGTATCCATAAAAGAATAAGGAACGCCGGGCTGTTGCATTCCGGGTAAACTTAATAAAAGTGTCGCAATCAATACCGTTAATAAATAGTAGCCGGCAATAATTTTAAAGGGTGATAGCTGGTAATAAAATTGCTTGATTTTTTTCCACATAATGCCTGATTCCTCTCAAAATGAACTGTTTTTTTTTGGAACATTCACGTTAGAAGACAAAACTTCCCATAAATGATTCCTTTTCGATTTTACATACTAATAGTACCAAATTTAAAGGTGGTGAATACATGGTTTCACGAAATAAATTACTCGTTCCAGGAATTGAACAATTCATGGAACAGGTCAAATATGAAATCGCCCAGGAATTTGGTGTGCAGCTCGGAGCGAACACAGTAGCCCGGGCTAATGGATCCGTTGGTGGAGAGATCACAAAAAGACTTGTCCAGCAAGCTCAGATGCAAAATGCGAAGCAAAACAAATCCAGCGATTTTTAAATATTCCTTATCGCTGTATCCCTGACTTAAATTCAGGATACCGCAATTTCATAAATAGTGTTACCTGTCCCAATAACAATTATGGTTGAAAACACAAAAGACCTTTTGCCTGTAGCAAAAGGTCTTTTTCACGCATATTTATACACTGAATCTTATTAAGGAGTATTTTTGCTTTAATTGGCTTTTTTTATTCGTTCCGTTATATAGATCTTATTATCCTGGCGAGCTGCTTTCTTCCTGGAATGAAGGAAACCACCTGCGGCCAGACCGAGAAGAACACCCCAAAAGACGAATTTCCAGAGAGGGGATTCAGGAAAACTTTCCGGTAACACACCGAGTTGTTTGTGAGCTAAGGTGGTTACAACTAATTTAATACCGACCCAACCGACAATCATGAACGCCGCACTTTCTAATGCAGGATATTTTTTGAGCAACTTTACAAACCATGTTGCGGCAAAGCGCATGATCACAAGCCCGAGAAAGCCTCCTAAAAACATGACGAGAAACTGACCACCATTAATGTTTCCGATTGTAAAGGAACCCCATTCTGGCAAAGTAATCGCAATGGCCACTGCCGCCAACATCGAATCGATAGCAAAAGCTAAATCAGCAATTTCAACTTTTATTACCGTCGCCCAAAAGCCATTCCCTTTTGATCCAGGGTTCAGCGTTACTTTGTCGTTTGCACCATTTGTCTTTCTTACTTTTATCAAATGGTTTATTGCAATATAAAGTAAATAGGCTGCACCAATGGCCTGAACCTGCCATATATCGACGAGTAAAGATATCATAAATAACGACCCGAAACGCATAAAAAATGCACCGACCAATCCGTAAAACAGTGCTTTTTTCTGTTGTTTATCCGGTAAATGTTTCACCATGACCGCTAACACAACTGCATTATCAGCAGCAAGAATACCTTCGAGTCCGATTAATACGAGTAATGCCCAGCTGTACTGCAACAAAATTGATATGTCCATAAAATCCCCCTGTAATTTTATGTATTTTTCGTGTTTGCCCGAACAATTGAAGCAAACCAGAAAATACAAAAAGACCTTCACTAAACGCGAAACCCGTTTAGCAAAGGTCTTGCATGACGTGTGAAATACGCCAACAAAGCCGGTGGAAACTTCCACGCAATGACGACTTTGTTCAGGGAAAATTCCCCCTGATGCTACTCCCCTTTGATGTATTTCCTATGATTTGATTTTTCATTAACATTTCTGTGTATACTTTAATATACATTTTATAAGCTATCAAGAAAAATGCTTTTGTTGTATAATATCAAGATTGTGTTTGCTCCAAGCGCTTGTTTTGCCAGTATCCTAACAGGAGAACGAAGGCTGTAACAATGATTGTGAAGGGTAGATGGATATTCGTATTATGCAAATTCAACCACGCCTGGATCATCTCATCACCGATCATCATGGTACCTGCCGTCCAGGCTAAAATCCCCGAGCCGATATAGGCAATCCACGGGTAACGTTCCATATATTTCAAAATAATTTTTGATCCGAAAATCATAATCGGTATGCTGATCAACACCCCGATTGCCAGAATGAGAACATTTCCTTTTGATGCACCGGCTACGGCAACGACATTATCCAGGCTCATGACGATATCGGCGGAGATAATCGTCCAGATCGCTCCCGCCATCGAATCCTTTACAGAAACGTTCTTCGTTTCTCCTTCATCATTGATTAATACTTTATAGGCTATATATACAAGTAGCATTCCACCTAAAAAGTGCACGAGTGGAATTTTCAACAACAGTGCGATAAATATCGCGAATGCAATACGCAAGGCGATTGCGAAAAAGGTCCCCCAGTAAATCGCCTTGTTTCTTTTTTCTGCAGGTAATTTTCGCGTAGCCATCGCTATGACGACTGCATTATCCCCCGATAATACAATATCGATCGCAATGACCTGCATGAGAATAAGAAACGTTTCAACAGACCAATCCATTCAACATTTCCCCCTTATTTTTGACCGTTTTGTAACAAACTGGATGAAGCTTCGAGCAAAACCCGGTCCCCCAACCGATTTACTCTAAGCTTTCCATCCCTCCCATCCGCAAAAACTTTTCTGATATAACAATCAAAAAAGACCTTTGCCAATCCCGACCCGGAATCAGCAAAGGTCTTGCGTGACAAGCAACTTGTCAACAAAGCCGGTGGATTCATCCACGAAATGACGACTTTGTTTCGGGTATGATACCCTAACGCTACTCCCCTTTACGATATACCCTATGCAATTTAATTACATTATATATGGTTTTAACGGTAAATTCAAGACTAATTTATAAATTCAAATATTTATCTATTCACACTCTATTCAATGAATGAGCAAAAGGTGCCAAATAGGGATGTTTGATATTTACGAAACGAACCGATTCATTGAACACTTCATGTCGTTTATACCACTTACCTTTCCTCAGCAGTCTTCCGTGTTGCGCGATTGAAGAAACTGTATATGATCGGGATGATAAACAGTGTTAAAAAGGTACTGCTGATGAGGCCGCCGATGACGGCGATGGCCATCGGTCGATTCAATTCCGCACCCTCACCAATGCCTAAAGCCAGGGGGACTAAACCTAAAATGGTCGTTAATGCCGTCATGATCACGGGACGAAAGCGATCTTTTACACCTTGAATGATGATTGCCGAGCCTTGAACTCCATATTGCTGCAAGCGATTCATGTAATCGACAAGCACAATCCCATTATTGACGACAATACCTGCCAAAACAATCATTCCGATAACGGCCATAACGCTTACCGCTGTATCTGTCACATATAGAGAGATCGCCGTTCCAATGATGGCCAGGGGTACCGTAAACATGATGATCAGAGGATATTTAAACGATTCGAATTGGGCAGCCATCACGATGTACACAAAAACGATTGCTAAAACTAAAGCCAGTATTAAATCGGTCATCGTGGATTCAAAAAGTTCCTGTTCACCGGTATAGGAAATAGTTATCTCCTCAGGTAATTCCAGGCTTTCTATCGCTTCCTCCACTTTTGTCACGATTTCACTTAATGAAAGAGAAGTGGCGTATTTTAAATCGATGGAGACGACACGCTCACCATCCGCTCTCTGGATAGCATAAGGGCTGATGTCCGTGTGAATGTTCGCAACCTCTCCTAACTCCACAAAGGAGCCGTCGTTTTTGCGAAGAAGTAGCTTTTCTAATTGCTGCACATCTTTTGTTATGTCTTCATCAAGGACAACCTGGACGTCCATAATCGTTTCATCTTCCGTAATCGTAGTCGCCTTTACTCCCCGGGTCATATCATTAACGATTAACGCAATTTGCGCCGGGGCAAAACCGTTTTCAAGGGCTTTTTCGCGATCGATCTCGATTGCGACTTCTTCCACCGTCTCCGCTAAACTTGTCGTCACCTCTGTTATCCCTTCCATCTGTTCCAGTTCAGAGACGATTTGTTCCACTGCTTCCTCAAGACGGGAAACATTAGAATCGGTTACGAGAAAAGAAAGGGTATTCGCTTCAAAACCAATGGATGAAGGCAGCTGGGTTTTGACTTCTGCCGTTTCATTGATGTTTTGTGCCACCCGTTCGAACACCTGTTGTTTTTCCTCAACGAATTCGAAAACGGAAATATCCCGTTCATCAAGAGGAACGAGTTTGACAAAAATCTCCCCTGTGTTGCTGGATGCCGCTCCCTCTGAAACCTGGCGCTGGGTTGCCCCGATCAAACTGACATATAAATCGACTGCTTCTTCTTCCCCAAGTTCCTCTTCAATGGCGGCGATAACCCGTTCCGTTTCGCTCAGTGCCGTTCCATTTTCCAATTTCACCTGAACGGTAAAATATCCTTCATCGATTTCCGGGAAAAATTCGGTTCCGACTTTCTTAAAACCAAGGACACTTAGACTGATAAAGATAACGAGAAGAAATAAAAGACTAAACCGATGCCGTAAGCACCACGCCGTTATCCGCCCCAATCCTATATAAAACGGAGCATTTTGTCTTTTTTCTTCTAAGTTCTCATCCGGTTTTTTGAGCCAGTGGGCTGCAAGCATCGGAACGACTGTTAAAGCAACAAATAGGGATGACAGCAAACTAAAAGCGACGGTCAACGAAAATTCAAGCATTAAATCACCGACAATCCCCGATACGAATACAACGGGCAGGAAAACGACAATCGTTGTTAAGGTAGAAGCGATAAGGGCGCTTGCCACTTCCTTCGTTCCAAAGCTGGCGGCTTCCCGCGGGTCTTTTCCCATGGCAAGGTGGCGATTAATATTTTCAATCACGACGATAGCGTTATCAACGAGCATGCCCACTCCTAAAGCCAGGCCACCTAGCGTCATCATATTTAATGAAAAATTGGCAAAGTAAATTAATACGAAAGTCACGATTACCGAATACGGAATGGCGATGGCGATGATAATCGGGCTTTTTATCCCTCTTAAAAAGAAAAACAAGACGGCGATTGCCAGTAAGCCACCGATAATCAGGGACTGAACGATATTTTCAATCGCGATGCCAATGAAGAACCCCTGGTCAAAGATTACATCGGCTGCGATATTGGCAAATCTTTCTTGATCAAGAAGCTCCTCCAATGCCCGGTTAAATTCTTGCGATACTTCGTATGTATTGGCTTCTGCTTTTTGCAGGACACTCATCATTACGGCAGGTTGCTCATTCACCCGGGTTATTGAAGACTCTTTTCTATTTTCAATGCGCACGTCACTTACATCACTAACGGTAATTTCTTCTCCCGTAAAGGGATTTACCGTGACAACCAATTGTTTTAATGTGTCTATCGAATCAATTAAACTGATAATCCGTGTTGTGAGTTCTTTTTCACCGGTAATGACCGTTTGTCCAGGCAAAGAAATCTGGTTGGCGGAAATGACACTGACGATGTCTTCTTGAGTCAGGCCATATTCTTCCAGTTTTTCCTGATCGAGACTGACGACCACATCTTTGATGAATGAACCGGTAACGGTAATACTGGCCACTCCATCAATTTTAGCAAGCTCCGTTTCTAAATCTTTTGCTAACTCTTGAAGGGACCTATCATCCCCTTCCTCCCTCAACGTTAACTGGATGATGGGCAGTTGCGCCGGGTCAAATTTTAAGTAGCGCGGTTTTTGTACATCATCCGGTAATACCGTCTGATCAATCCGCTGCAATACATCCGCCTGAACCTCATCTATATCTGTATCCCAGGTAAATTCCAGTAAAATTAAATTAGCCCCTTCTTGTGAAGTAGAAGAGATTTTCTTTAAACCGGGCAGAGTGGACAAACTATTTTCCAGAGGTATCGTTACTTTTTCGAGGACCTCCTCTGGACCGGCACCAGGATAGCTCGTCACGACGACAGCCACCGGTGGTTCGAGATCGGGTATTAATTTTAAGGGAATTCGTGTGAAAGAAACAATGCCTAAGATTAACACAAAACACATGCTCACGATTGTAAAAACCGGTCGTTTAATCGAAAAGTCACTAATTTTCATCTGTCCTCTCCCTCTATTTGTTTGCCATTTATCAAGCGTCGATATCAAGTTTCAGTATAATGAATACCTACTTTTTAGGCAAATAAAAAAATTGCAATAACTTGCTTTCTAATTAATCAATACCAAAACTCATTTCCTACGAAATTAGGGAATGGAAGGTCTGAAAAAATTTACGGAATGTTTTCTGGACAGGACGTGCGTTATAATAGCATATAGTTGATAAAATAGGGATAGGATTATGGAGTCATTTAGACGATTTTTATGAAGAATATAAAGGAGTATGAATTCATTGACGAACATTCCAATTTTATACGAAGACAATCATTTACTGATTGTGGAAAAACCGGTGAATATCCCTGTGCAGGAAGACCGTTCGAAAGATGAAGATTTACTGACGATATTGAAAAAGGATTTAAAAGTCCGCTATAACAAACCGGGGAATGTGTATTTAGGACTCGTCCACCGCCTGGACCGTCCGGTCGGTGGGGTAATCGTCTTTGCCAAAACATCGAAAGCGGCATCCCGTTTGGCAAAGACTATCCAGAACGGGCAGTTTACAAGAAAATACTTGACCGTCGTACGGGGAATTCCGAAAAAGAGGAAGGAAAAATTGACGTCTTATTTAGTGAAAGACCGTCGCCGAAATATCGTCTACACGGCGAGCAAAGACACAAAAAATGCCAAAATAGCGATTCTTGAATATGAAGTATTGCAAACCGCTGGGGACCTCAGCATATTATCTGTCCAGTTACATACGGGACGTTCCCACCAAATCCGGGTTCAGCTTTCTACTGCTGGCTATCCTATTTATGGCGATCAAAAATACGGAAACCATATCAATAAACCCGGGCAACAAATTGCCCTCTGGGCCCATTCCGTCCAATTTAAACATCCTGTCAAAGACGAAATGATTACCGTTCAATCGCAGCCACCGGAACAATATCCGTGGAATCTTTTTA
>CALGAD010000119.1 GCA_937951955.1 uncultured Bacillaceae bacterium | reverse complement strand
TCTGTCAAAAAATAACCTCCAGTAAAGTCAGTTTGATTAAAGCATACGATATCCCAAAATCCATAAGCTATTTTAATTCACAAAAAAACAAAAAAGATTCTGTTTCGTTTTGAAGAGAAAAGATAATTAGGAAACTAACTTGATGAGTAAGGCCATATTATTTCTAACAATTATTCCGTCCAGCATCGTCTATATGAAATTTTCCCATCATTGAACTTCAGCAAATATACATCGGGATTCGTTAATCTTTTCCACTCTTCAAAACCAAACATTTCATCAAAGTGTTTGAATAATAGCGACATAATGTTTCCGTGGGTAACGATAACCGTATCCTGCCATCACTTCCATAACGACATGTACAATTCGCTCCATAGCCTCATAACTTGACTCTCCACCAGGATATGTTAGATCTAAAATTTCGAATGTTGCCTGTAGTTTTTCCATCCAATCAGTTAGAGGCATTGCGGAAAGCATGCGTTCCGATAAACGTTGATCCGTCTGAATTTCTAAACCAAGCCTTCGGGCAAGGAGTTCGATTGTTTCGATTGCTCGTAAATTAGGGCTAGATATGATCTGGTTCACTTTTTTATCTTTAAAAAACAGAGAGAGCTTTTCAGCTTGTTCGAACCCATTTTTCGTTAATGGTGCGCCAGGGGCTTGTCCGGTCGCTTCACAATGCCTAATGATATAAATATTTTTGTTCATGACTCCTCACAAAATGTTATAAACGGATAATTACAACATTCCTTTTTTATAATTGCGGCTATCTTATCACTCTCTTATAAACATACTTGTAAATTCATTTTTTTATTTCCTAACTACCGTTTTCACTTAATCACCGTTTTTCGTAAAGACAGAACTGACTCATATTATTCATTACATTTTCTTTAGGATCATGCAAGAATATATGCAATGGCTTCCTTGATTAATTTTGTAAAATCTTTAGGAAAGAAGTGACCGATCCCTTCTTTAACGATGAATTTGCAAGCAATATCATTTTCTTCTAAAAGCTTGGCTAATCTAACGGTCTGTGGATAAAAAGGATCTTGGTCGCCAGTGATGATGCAACCTTTTATCTTGTTTGCATTTCCTCTAGTAATTTCTTTATAGAATCTGTATTTTGAATTGCCGGAATAACAGCGATAAATCCTTTACCTGCAAGTGTACCATTTAAACTTAGTTCAATTGCTAATTTTCCTCCTTGTGATGCACCGGCAATAATATCGTGAACGGTATAAAATTTCCCCTTGAACTCCTTGAATAAAGATGTAATGTCTTCCTTTACAATTTTTGGATCGTCCCAACAATATGCGTTATATCCAAAGACTTGGGATGATTGTGGAAATGCAAAAAGAAAATCTTCTAACAAACGATTGTCAAACCAGTAAGGAGCAAAATCTCTCACATTGGAACCTCGCCAGTGTAAAGAAAATATTCCTGTCCTGGATTGACCAATTCCGTAAGTAAACAGTTGAGGTTTAGAAATTTGTTTCTGACTTTCTAAAATTGCCCTACACTCTTTTACGATTTTTTTAACCCTGCATTTGTTTGCAGACTTTTAAATCCTCGTCATAGGTTAATACCAACGGATTCCACCATACTCCTTTTTGCAATCCCTCTTCAAGGGCCGCAATGGCTGCTTCCTGGTCCCCTTGAACCGAGTAAACGCAAGCCTTCCAAAACATTGTTTTATCCAGCCGTTCAGGAAATTCCTTCTATGCTCTTTCAATTAAAGAATGGACTTCATCATATTTTACCAGATCAAATAACCGAAAGAGCTCTTTTTGAATGGCAACGAATTTTGTTTCTGACAAAGTACCCACGCTCCACCCTTAGTTTTTTCAAACAACTACTTTGCACGATACAATCTTGGAAATGATCACTAAAAAATTATTAAAATTAAAATATCATAATATTCCGAATGAATAAACAACCTTTCAATTCAGTGCTTATTCTTTTCAAAGATTCCTGTTTGTAAGGTTGTAAAAGTACCAATAATCATTTTTTCAATAGAGTTTAGATTCAACTAGTTGATAAAACAAAAATATTCCATTAAAAAACAAAATATTTGTAATGTAAAAAGCTGCCACCCGCCCATTCAATGGTCGGGATGACAGCTTTTTATGCTTATAATTGAAGGTTTATTACTTTTCTATTTATCCAGCATCTTTCAATCCAAGTTGTAGTCGATACATTTGATAATATTTACCTCTTTTCGCCATCAATTCTTGATGAGTTCCGCTCTCAACAATTTGGCCGCGATCGAGGACGAGAATTTTATCTGCGTGGATAATCGTCGACAACCGATGGGCGATTATGAACGTTGTTCTGCCACTTTTCACGACATTCATGGCGTGTTGAATCATTGCTTCCGTTTCCGTATCGATATTCGATGTCGCTTCATCCAATATTAATATTGCCGGATTATATGCCAGAGCCCGGGCAAAGGAGATCAACTGTCTTTCTCCCATGGAAAGGGTACTTCCCTTTTCGGTAACCGGATGGTCGATCCCCTTTTCTAATTTTTTCAAGATCGTATCTCCTCCCACGGCTTTTAAGGCCCGCACGGCTATCTCCCTCGTAATTTTCGGATTGTTCAAGCTGATATTTGAATAAATCGTTCCTGTAAAAAGAAACGGATCTTGTAAAACGATGGCCATATGTTCCCGAATCGTCTGGGCAGGTAAATCTTTTATATCGACCCCATCAATTTTGATCGCACCTTTTTGACAATCATAAAAACGGAATAAAAGATTCATAATTGAACTTTTTCCGGAACCAGTGTGGCCAACTAAAGCGATCGTTTCACCTTGTTGCGCTTCAAAATGAATATCTTTTAGAACATAATGATTCGGATCATAGCCAAAATACACATGTTCAAAGGATACATTTCCTTTAAAGCGGGGAATTTTTTCATCGCTTACAGGGGTTCCCTTTTCATCAAGTAACCGGAACACCCGCTCCCCGGCAACCATCGCCCTTTCTAAATTCGTTAACTGATTTAACATGTTGCTAATAGGATTAAATAAACGGATGATATAGTCTACAAAGGCATACATCACACCTAATGTAAAAGCATTGTGCATATTTAAAGCAGTCCCGGCAAAATAAGTAATAAACCCAACAAAAACGATATTTCTGATCAAGCCAATAATATTATGGGAAGACAGTGCGTCCAGGCGCAGTAACTTAGTTTGATAATTGAAATGGGTACTGTTCAATTCTTTAAATTCTTTATACGTCTCTTCTTCCTGGTTAAAAGCTTGAATAATGTTCATCCCTTTGATTGATTCATTAATTTTGGCGTTGATCTCACTGATTTTGGAGCGAATGACATGGTTATATTTTGCGGCAAACTTCCGATAGATGACCATCCATATGCCCATTAACGGCAGTACGAAAAGAAAGATCGTTGCCAGCGTTTTGTCTAAAAGAAACATCATCGTATAAATCCCGGCAATTTGAATAAAACCGGTAAAGAAATTTGACAATACGGCTACATACAGTTCCCGGATGGCTTCCGTGTCATTCGTAATCCGCGCGACGATTTTTCCAGCCGGACGGTGATCAAAATAAGATATCGGCAATGTCTGAATTTTGTTAAACGCATCATTTCTTAACTTTTGAATAATGCGGTTTGCGGCTTTTTGTAATAAATAATACCGGCCGTAATTAAAAATCCCGGATACGACATGCAGACCAAAATACACCGCAATTAATACGATAATCATCGGTACTTCCGGTTGATAGAACGCCAGCACATCAGATGTAGCCAGCATTTCCACCTGATATTCCTGTTCAAGCCCATCTATAACAGTCGTTAATTTCCCGTTATCTATGGAATGCATCCCGTCTAAAGGTACTTGACCTTCGATCATGTAAAATGTTTTTTCGAGCTGTAAAATCGTGACAGTATCACTGTATGCATGGCGATCGACGTAATCCATCTTTGTATAATAGTTGTCATTGTAAAGAACAGATGTTTCATGGACCGCTGTTTCAGTTTTTACCCAATGATTTTCAATCCCCAAAATATGATCATCGATGAGTTTTTTCGCTGTCAACGGTCCCATCACTTCGGCCAATACAGCGATCGAGAGCATCACCAGGGCAGCAAAGATGATGTTTTTAAAGGGCAAGGCATATTGAAAAAGACGTTTCCCAGTCATTATGTTGTCACCTCCTGTTGTAGGGCTTCCGTTACTTTTTGACGTTCATACTGTTCTTTATACCAGCCGTTTTTGCGAATGAGGTCAGCGTGAGTCCCTTCCTCAACCACTTTTCCATCCTCAAGTACGATAATCCAGTGGGCATGTTCTACCGCACTTAAACGATGGGTACTGATTAACGTTGTTTTTCCTTTGCGGTTTTCTTTTATATTTTGAATAATTTTCGCTTCCGTTTTGGCGTCGACAGCTGACAATGCGTCATCTAAAATTAATAGTTCCGGATCCTTGATCAGTGCTCTTGCAATCGAGATCCGCTGTTTTTGCCCGCCGGACAAACCAACACCTTTTTCACCGACAAGCGTATCAAGACCATCAGGCATTCTGGCTAAATCCTTATCAAAGTCCGCTAACATAATCGCTCTTTTCAGTTCTTCCTCTGTAGCATCACTATTTCCGAACAAAATATTTTCTTTAATGGTTTTAGAAAATAGAAACGGTTCTTGCGGAACATAACCAATCCGCTGGCGAATATCTTTTTTCGTCTGCTTCTTGATGCTGACATCAGAAAAGAGCAGATCTCCTTTACCTAACGGATATTCTCGTAAAATTTGCTTGATTAATGTTGTTTTTCCACTGCCCGTTTTTCCGACGATGCCTATTGTTTGCCCTTCCTGAATCTTTAACGAAATATGTTCCAGGTTATTCGATGAAGAACTCGGATACTGAAAGCTCAAATCATGAAAGGTAATGGACGATAGTTCGTCTAATCGGATAGGATTTTTCGGATCGGATATTTCTTCTTTATAATCGAGAATTTCTTGAACGCGATCTAAAGAAGCATTTCCCCGCTGCATCACGTTAATTAACTCTCCAATCGCAAACATCGGCCAGGTTAACATGCCTAAATATACATTAAAAGCGACAAGTTCCCCTAAGGTGATTTCTTGATGAAAGACTAAATACGTGCCGTATGATAATCCAATACAGAAACTCGCACCGGTCAAAATTCTGGTGAGAGGAAAGAAAAAGGCATCAATTTTTTCGACGAGCATATTTTTTTGGAATACATCTTGCGTCATCTTTGCAAATTCTTTTTCCTCATATCTTTCCCGGTTATAAGCCCGAACAACCCGGATCCCTTCTACCGATTCCAATACCCGATCATTCATATCGCCGAATGCATCTTGCGCTTCGATAAATTTTTTATGAATTTGATCACCGAGGATTTTCGTACCGTAGGCCAGAAGCGGTAATGGGATAATGGCGGCTAGCGTTAACTTCCAGGATACGAGCACCGACATTGTGATTAAAATCGTCATCATATACAGCGTTGAATCAAGTAAAGTTAAAATCCCGTAACCGGCTGTTGTAGAAATAGCGGTTAAATCATTTGTTGCTCTCGCCATTAAATCACCGGTCCGGTTTTTTTCATAAAAAATCGGTGACATTTTCAAAAAATGTCGCATCATCCTGGAACGCATCATTCTTTCAAGAACAAACGACCCACCAAACAAATGGTATTGCCATTTGTACGTAAAAATATAATTGAAGATTGCCCCGATGATTAATACACCAATATAGTAAATAAACTTTTCTGGCGATAACATGCCGAAAAAGATATCGTCAATGGCCCGACCGACGATCATCGGCGGAATCACTTCCAGGACGCTAGCCAAAAGCAAAAGAATAAATGCCACTGCATATTGCTTCCACTGTTTTTTAAAGAACCAGTTCAGTTTGATTAACACAGAAAACATGATTTTTCTCCCCTCAACTTTTATCTGTCTTTGAATTGCTGTTCTTTTTGCCGTTGCGCAAGTTTTTTAATCAACTCCTTCTCCCATCTCCTTGTCTTTATCCGGATACATGAGCATAAAAACAAAAAGGCACTATACGTCTTTTTACAGAGCATATAGTGCCAAAAATCATAATGAGTAAAATTGTTCGTGTGAAAAATAGCTCATTAGGTATGCAAAGTAAAAAGACGCGGATGAACGGCATAGTCCACCCACGTCCCGCACAAATTCCGATCAAAGGTATCCAAAAATTGGTAAATGAGCATAAAAGGGCAGACTATGACCATATCGCATATTCATTTGTTTTAAGAAAAATTGTATTCTTTTTTCCATGGTCATAACCTCCCTTCCAAAATTTTCATAATGATAAAATCATACTGAATCATACCACTTGGAATAAAATCATGTCAATATGTCTTTTGAAATTTTTTTGGTGTTCTTTGAAAAATGTGTATCTTTTTCGAAAATGAAAAGGAGAATCGAATAATCGATCTCCTTCAATTATGATTTCCCTATATCACAATTTTTCTTATTTACATAGTGCAATTGCACCGATGACCCCCTGGTCATCGTTTAATTCAGGTTCTACAATCAATTGCTTAACATCAGGAACTTCTAAATATCCGTTTAATAGTTTCATAAACTCTTCACGTATCATATCGTATAGTTTTTCCTGTTTCATGACACCGCCGCCTAAGATTATTTTCTCGGGTTGCAACATCACGAAATAGTTCATACAGGCCTGTGCCAAATAATAAGCTTCAATTTCCCACACTTTTTCATCATTTGCTAATTCAAAAGCCTTTTTACCATATCGTTTCTCAATCGCCGTTCCAGAAGCTAAACCTTCAAGACATGCGCCGTGATTCGGACAGCTCCCGGCAAATGGGTCATCTTCGTGTTTTTGGAGCAAGATATGCCCCATCTCCGGATGGTTTTTCCCTTGAAATACTTTACCATTTTGGACCAAACCGGCTCCAATACCGGTGCCAACAGTTATATAAAGACAGCTGTCGACATTTTTACCCGCACCATAAGTGTACTCACCGAGACAGGCCACATTCACATCTGTATCCAAATAAACAGGGACGGAATAGTCTGCTTTCAGCTTATCTAACAAAGGATAGTTTCTCCATTTTATTTTTGGCGTATTTAAAATTGTTCCGTAGGTGGCACTACGTTTATCCAAATCCACCGGTCCGAACGTTCCGACACCCAGGGACTCAATCTCGTATTGGTCAAAAAATGCTTTAGCCTTAGCCAGCGTCACATCCGGATCTTCTGTCGGAAAACTAATTTTTTCTAAGATCTTACCTGTTTCATCGCCAACCGCACAAACAAATTTTGTACCCCCGGCTTCAATTCCACCAAATAACATAAGCCTACCTCCTGAAATAAAAGACCGTTCACATTTTTCTAATTTCATGATGTTTCATGAGATCCACCTGAAAATTTATTTTTTTATAATCAAAACGTCATCCTGTCCTGCAGTTACTTCTTGTTTATCCCTTAAGGAAATTTCACTCATCTCATCCGAGTTTGTCATAATCATCCGTGTAATGATACTCTTTGCCTATTTAGATACAACATTTAATTCAAAACTGATCAGCTTCTATCCCTGTTTCACCTGATCTCCTTCACGAACATGCGCTGTAAACCCTTCGCCATTGAGATGGACGGTTTCTAAACCAATGTGTATTAAGATTTCAGCGCCATTTTCCGCGAAA
>CALGAD010000118.1 GCA_937951955.1 uncultured Bacillaceae bacterium | reverse complement strand
AATGAAAAAACAGAGACAGGAGGATTTGAGGGTAACTCAAATTCTCCTGTCTCACCATTTGAAGCTAGTTTTGTCCCAGCCTCTTTTAATCGTACTAAAATCCGTCTTCGGCAGGGGTAAAAGGAATATTTAACCGGTTTTCGATCGTTCTCACCCGTTGATTTAATCGCTGCATGCGGCGATTTTGTTGTTCGTTTACCCGGTTCATTCTGGTAATTTCGCTATTGATCCGGCGAATCTCCTCATTGATTCTGCGAATTTCCCTGTTAATCCGCTGGATTTCATTGTTTTGACGCGTCAATTCCTGGGTTTGATTCTCACTTTGTCTTTCTAACTGACGGACTCTCCGTTCCAGTTGTGGTGGCTGTCGAAGAAGATCCTCATCGATTGGTTCTACATCGTAAAACCTTTCCTCTTCAAATCCTGGAGTGGGATAATAGGGTATTGGTGGTACAGGATAATACCCGTAGGGAAACATACTTCATTCCTCCTCAATTATCATTCTTTAGGTGAATTCTCTATATTTTATGTAGCCTCGTTGGCTTTGACTAGGCGCATGAAGGATCATGGAAATCCGTGCCATAGGTTTGGTATCGTTTTAAGAAATACGCTTGAGCTTTAAGTCGTTAACTGTTTTCTGATACAAGGAATTACAGTAGGTAGCGTAGAGGAGTGAATGTTTTAGTTATTTAAATGAACTAGGAGAATTGAAAATCCGGGAATAAAAATAACCCATTTCCGAAAAATAGACGTAATGAGTCATTCAATATTTAGGGGGAGAAGTCATCACTAGGTGAATTTCTGTTTTAGTTAAAAAATGAGCAATTCTTTTTTAGAAAAAAATCAATCATGCTTTTGAATGTATAAGCAAATGAAAATTCGCATTAGAAGAGTTATCAATTGCTAAGAACATGGGAGGATTCTTTGATGAATAAAGCGATTCTAAATGCCCTGGGGACGATTGTTTTTGCCCAGTTTTTAAAGATTCCGATCAAAAAATTAACAAAAGGTGAATGGGATTGGGGAATGTTTCTGGAAACAGGCGGCATGCCAAGTTCCCACTCTGCCGGGGTGTCGTCATTAGCGACATATATCGCTTTAAAACGGGGTGTACGTACAATTGATTTTGCATTGGCGGCTATTTTTGGTCTTCTTGTCATGTACGATGCCCAAGGTGTGCGGCGTCAGGCGGGAGAGCTGACCATCAAACTCAATAATTTGGAGGAACAAATCGAACGCTTGCGCGGTGAAGAAGATCACCATTATCATGATAGGAAGTCTGAACGATTAAAGGAGAGGCTCGGTCATCAGCCGATTGAAGTTGTAGGCGGCGCCATTTTAGGCATCATCACAGGCTTCTTGGGGAAATATTTGCATGATTGGCTTTAAAAATGGGGTTTTGTAATTGAAATGTGTATCGATTTTTAAAAAGATTGCCAATGATGACAATCGCTAATTCTTTTTAATGGTCATAACAAGATTTGAAATTCGGTAAGTTTCCCATTTAGGGAAAACAGGAAGTCGCTGTTTGTTACGATATTTTTTAATAATCGCTAGCAGAAAAAGTAATACATTCGCGGATACGTAAATATAACATGCCATTCTTTTGTGCTCTCCCTCGTTAGGGGAGACTTTTTTTATAAAAACAGAATGTGTATTTTGTCTCGTTAGTGTTCACCTGGTTCTACAGTCAATCCCTGTCGAATTATGACCTTTTTCTTTGTATTGAAAATGAAAGGAATTTGCAATGTTATCGCGAATATACTTTGTTAGAATATAAGTAACGGTATTTATGGATAAGGTGATAAAGATGACAATGGAAGAACAGTTAAAAACGAAAACGTATTATAAGCAACTTATTCATGATACAGAAGAGAAACATCCAGTTACACAATTAGCGGAGTTATTGATACATGAACTTAAACAAGATGTCCCGGATGCAACCGATATTCGCTTTTCTCAAGGGGAAGTCTACTACCATTGCAAAGATTATGAAGCGGCTATTTTTAAATGGGAGCAAGTTGCCAATGAACTGGCACCGTGGGCAAAGAAAAATATGGCTGATGCCTATCTTGAGCTGGAACAGTACGAATTGGCTGAAGAGCTGTACCGGTCCATCGAAACGGATTCGCTCGTTTTACAGATGGAAGTGAAATTCCAGCTCTTTAACTTATATTACAATGCGGAGCGAATGGTTGAGGCGGATCAGGTGATTAAAGAGGCACTCGATTTGAATCCTGATTATCCGAATCTCACCAAAATCGCCCGGCTATTTTTTGAGGAAAATGAAGATTGGTTGAGTGCGATTGAGCTAGCGAAAAGGGAAGGTTTAAGAACGAAGTCCCTCGTCTGGTTTGAACGATTAAAGTCGTATATCCATCGTGGTTTAACGAAAGATATCCAGCCGGCTTATTTTGTTGAAATTATTCCAGTTCTTTATTCGCTAGATGCTGCTTTTTTTGAGCAATTCGTCATTTCCCTCTGGGAAAGTTATGAGGGAACGGAATACTTCAATGAATGGCTGATATCGTTTAACGAGGCCTTCTTACAATTAGATACAGCGGATACATCAAAATTCCACGAATTGGGTCGCTACTATGAAAAAGCTTATCACTCCTTTTTAAACAAGAATTTCACCTTGAATCAACTCAAACCGATTATTTCCAATCTCCTGTTCGTTTGGCTTCGAATCGTCGAGCGGGAGAAAGCCGTGTTTCCTGCGGCTGCCATTTTTGCCTGGAATGATAAAGTGGCAGATAGTATTGCTCCCGAAGCACTTCAGGCTGCCGAGCAAATTTTGTTTGATGAAAATTACGAATTCGATACCGCAGTCGTGATTGATGATATCGGCCAGGCTTTAATCGATTGGTCAAAAAATCATCAATTGGAAGTGGATCGGCGTTTACTCGGAATCTGGAAAAAATTGCAGAAAACCGATACGACCAATATTGCGATTGCCGGAATGTTCCGGCGCGAGTTTTTCTATCAATTGTTCAGTGAAGAGGAATATGTACCGACATCCCTCGTTCCTGTCTTTTATCAATATGGCAACGGAAATATTACTTACGAATACGGGCGGAATTTTGCCCGGGAAGTGAACCGTCCTCTTGATCCGCAAACCGATGGGATTAAAACCGATGGGCGCTTTTTCGTAAAAACCGTACGGAACACGGTTTTAAAAAATCATTCGCTTGCCTTATTGGATTTTCCGGAAGTGTATAGTGGCGAGCATAATATGCTTGTTGAGTCTATGGATTGTATCCTTTATTTTCTCCAGCCGAATGTCGATCAGTTCGAGGATGAGTTGCTGGAATTACGCTGGCTGCGGAAGGAATATCCTGAATTGGCCCTCCATGTCGTCATCGATGAGGAAAATTATCAACATGCGGAATACCGGCAGGACGTGGAAAAGGTGATTGAACAGGGCCACATTTTTACTTATGAACAATTAACGAATATCAATGAGTTATTCAGATCGATTCGCCAATCCGAATCCCGGGATCGTCAGATGGTATCGTTGAATAAATCCATTACTCTATTGCAGCGATTAATCCATGACTTTTTACAACAACGCATCCGTGCCGAACATAATTTGTTAGAAAGTATTCATAAAAAAGAAGATATTTTACAACGGTTAAACGGTGCCCATTACCAATTATCAGATTTACAGTCGGAAATGGGTGAACGGATAGCCAATGCTTTCGGATTAATTAAAGAAGATCTGGTAAAAGAAATTGCCGAACAATTGCCGAAAATCTTGAAGGCAACGGCCAAAGAAATCCCGGAAACGAGTGATGCGACGAATCTCCACGTTATGATCAATAAGAAAATGAATGAAAAAATTAATCAATATTTAAACGGGGAAATATTGGAGGAGTTAACGAGTCGCTCACAAGATTGGCTCGTTCTTGCCCGGGATGAATTGGAGCAAGGAAAGGCCTTTTTAGAAGAAATTGAAAGTGGCTTTAATCGTATGTTAGGGGAAGAACGTCTTGAACTGACTTGTGATTTCAAAGTATTGGAAGATTGGCAGCGGGATATTACCCGGTTCACGACCAAATCGCTGATCCGGGACGAGAATATTTTGCTCCGCTATACCCCGAGCCAGATATTATTGAAAGGTGCCGGTAAAGTTCTCGGTAATTTTGCAAAAGGGAAACCGCTCGTTATCAATCATTATAAAAACTTTATTGCAAATGAGGATTATACCAAGGTTGTCGAACGGGTGAGTGAACAATTCTTCTCTCTCTTTACCTTGATGGAACAGGGATTGACAAGAGATGTGTCCCTCTTCTTTAAAGATGCCCTGGAAGCAATTAACAAGTTGATTGAGGAGTTAAAACAGGAAGTGGCGGATGAGCGCGGAGAGCTGGAAAACTTGAGGGAAAATCCAGAAACATTCCGTGATCCGCTCACTATCTTTGAAATTCGCCTGTTAGAGAATCGTTACATGCTAGAGGCTAAACAACCTTCACCCCTGAGACAATAGCCGGAATCCCGCCGAGATGAGGCGGGATTTTAAATTTTTCGTCTTTTTTCCTCCAAACGTTATATACATTTTATTGAAGGAGGAGGAGAAAATGACGGACAAGCAATCAGTATTCATTACCGAGGAAATGGTTGAACGTTATCACCATCTAAGCAAACAAGCGAAGGAAATTGATAAGGAACTAACGAGGTTAAAGAAGTTTTTTAATGTGTATTTTGATGCAACCGTTGGACCAGAAGAAAGCGGGGAAAAGCAATTTCAGCAGTTTGTGTTGAAGCGTCAAATCCGTAAATCAGAAAAATGGCATCCCGATGTCGTGCAAAAACTGGAAGAGTTACAGCTAAATGATTGTATTATCGTGGAAAAAAGGCCGGATGAGGAGAAAATCAAAGCTGCACTCCAGCTCGGTTTTTTAAGTGATGAGGATCTGGAAGAATTCCGCCAGCGCAAGTTTTCCAAAGCGATTTATGTCCAGGAATTATAAAAACATGGACCTTCAAGGTGTTGGGCCGTTATTTTAAGAAATGCGAAATGAAAGGCCCACCCTTGAAGGTTTTTTCTTTGGGATGAATGTGAAAAAAATATGTACTCCTGCAGATGATCGTTGGTTTAAAAAATGTGTTGGAAATCATCGTGGAAAACAAGAAATGGCAAGGGTTACAGAAAGACGGTGAGATACATATTTCTTTGTGTTTTCGTCCAAAAGTTGCAATCTTGGTAGAGGGGAAAACCAACATTCAAAATTTTTAAAAAACATGCAACGAAAGTAATTTTTTTTCGTCTTCTTTAACGAAAATGGCCATCCGATTTAATTGCTTTTCCTTTTGGTGCACATAAAAATCTGCTTCTATATTTCCCTTTCGGAAACAGGAACATTGTTTGGGAGGGAGCGCTAAAGTATTCATTTATAAGTGAAAGATATGTTGAACGTCGTTTTCATAAAGAAGAGTTTGTGCATGTATTTCTTTCTAGCAATTGTGTTGTTTCGTTAAAAACCTTCACGGGAGGTCAATTTCAATGAAAAGGAAACTGATTCAGTTTATCAGTATATTGTTTGTTTTACTATTTTTTTGTGCTTGTTCAAAGGATAGTGGCGAGCCATCCGCAACTGTAAAAGGTGATGAGGGGAATTCATTAGATAGCGTAACGATTGGCTTTTCGGTAGCCAGTTATGATGATCCGTTTTATGCAAAATTAAGAGAAGGAGCTGAATCTCGAGCAAGGGAATTAGGGCTTGGAATGATCCCGATGGACGCCATGAATGAGTGGGAAAAACAAATAAAAGATATTGAATATTTGCTTCAACAAGATGTTGATATTTTAATCATCATTCCGACTCATACACGAGAACTTGCTTCGGTAATTGAAAAAGCAAATGAAGCAAATATTCCTGTCATTACGCTCGACCACAAAGTAGATGGTGGAGAGGTCGTTGCTCATGTCGGATCGGATCAAGTAGCAGGTGGAAAAATGGCAGGTAAACTATTTAGTGAGCATATCGAGGCTGGAAAGGTAATTGAACTAACAGAATCTCCTTTTCTTTCAACGAATCGAGAACGGAGTCAGGGATTGATGGAAGCCATTGATCATGTTAGAGATGTCTTCTATGCCTTTAGTGAAACAGCCGGTTTTGACCGCACAAACAGTATAGAAGTCACCAAAAAACTGCTGGATGCCCCTGGACGGATATTCAGAGGTATTTTGGCACACAGTGATGAAATCGCCCTCGGAGCATTGGAAGTTTTTGCAGAGTACGGGATTGAGGATATCACTCTGATCGGGTTTGGGGGTACGGATGAGGCGATACAGGCAGTAAAAGATGGAAGAATGCTGGCAACAATATCACAAAATCCAGAGTTAATGGGGGCTATGGGAGTAGAGACGGCACACAAGGTTTTAATCGGTGAAAACGTGGAGGAATTTATTCCTGTAGAACTGGAAGTTATCATGAAAGAGTAATTGATTTGCAGTAGTTCATTTCATTTCTGCCAGACGGGATGATCCGTTTTGGCGGATTTTTTAATTTAAATAAAGGGCCTTTTTGTGACTATAGAAATTTGATATTACAAATTACATGTGAAACTTTTTCATTAGGGATTTTAGTAGCGAAAGTGCTGTTTTTTAGTTTTACCATGGTTTTGCATCCAGGAAGTATTGAAAAAGTGAATAGAAATGAGGTCGCAACATAATTTGTTTCTATCATTTGAATAGATGGAAAAATTTAAAAAATGTATTGACGTACAGAAAAATTTTTAATACGATAAATATGTAAACGGTTACTTATTGTAAAATTATTAACGATTATTCTTAGTGAATGTTCTAGAATATTGCAGTAATCATTTCAAATAAAAATTTTTTCGTAATGTGTAATCGGTTACAGATAATGATTTCGTTGAGAATGGTTGGTTGGAAATGGCAACGATTAAAGATGTAGCAAAATTAGCAAAGGTATCGACTGCAACGGTTTCCCGGGTTATTAATAATAGCGGCTATGTTCACGAAGATACGAGAAAGCGGGTAGAAGAAGCGATCCGCCAGTTAAATTATCGACCGAATGCCGTCGCGAGGAGTTTATTCAAAAAAGAATCGAAATCCATCGGTTTTATCATCCCGGATATTACGAACCCCTTTTTCCCTCAGCTCGTACGGGCAGTCGAAGATACTTTTATGAAGGCTGGATATACGATTCTGTTATTCAATACCGATGGCGTACTCGATTATGAATTACAGTTAATTGAACTGATGAAATCAAAATATGTTGACGGGATTTTAGCAGTCTCCAACTCTATTAAAAGAGAGCATTTGCAAGATTTAACGATCCCTGTCGTATCCATTGACCGGGTCATTGATCCGGATTTACCGAGTGTTTCTATCGACAACTATGATGGAGCGCGACAGGCAGTCCGGCATTTACTCGCCAAAGGATGCAGAAAAATTGCCCATCTTTCCGGACCGGAAAATATTGATAACGCCCGGGAACGATGTCAAGGCTATCTAGATGAAATGAAAAGAAATAATATGCATCCGCTCGTTTATCCGGGTAACTATGAATTAAAAGAAGCGATGAATGCGGTGTTAATGTTATTAACAGAGCACACGGATGTGGACGGGATTTTTGCCGGAAACGATGTGATGGCAGTCGGGACTATTAAGGCGGCGACGAAATTAGGTTACAAAATTCCAGAGGATATTAAAGTAATCGGTTTTGACGGCATCGACATCGGCATGACAATTACCCCGGAGTTAACAACAATGGAGCAACCGATTCTGGAAATGGGCAGGAAAGGAAGTGAACTTTTACTCGATTTAATTCATGGTAAAAAAATTGAGCAGAAACGATTTGTATATCAAGCTAAACTGGTGGAGAGACATTCGACTTGATACCGGGGATAGAGATTCGCAGTTACTTATTAATAAAGTGTAAAGCAGGTGAATTGGATGATCACAGTAGTTGGTAGTTTAAACATTGACTTGACCGTTACGACAAAAAAGTATCCGGAACTTGGCGAGACGATTATGGGCGAAAGTTTCCAGACTAACTTTGGAGGAAAAGGGGCCAACCAGGCACTGGCGGCGGCCAAGTTAGGCGGAGATGTGCAGATGGTTGGCTGTGTTGGTGATGATTCCTTTGGTGAGGATTATAAAAATCATTTAACGAATGCAGGAATTATTGTCGAACATGTGGAAACGGTTACAGGTGTAGCGACAGGAATTGCTAACATTACCGTTTCAGAAGGGGATAATGCAATCGTCGTTGTTTCGGGTGCTAATTATAAACTTACACCAGAGATGATTGTTGAAAAGGAAGAGTTGATTGCCAATAGTTCTGTCGTTGTTCTTCAGCTAGAAGTTCCAGTAGAAACGGTAGAAAAAGTACTGGAAATTGCGAACAAACATCATGTCACGAGCATATTAAATCCTGCACCATTTCATGAGCTTCCGGAAAAATTTTTAGAAATGGCGACATATCTCACACCAAATGAACATGAAGCAAAAGGATTAATGGATAGTCAATATTTCTCAAACAAATATTTAAATAAATTGATTGTAACTTTAGGGGCTCAAGGTGCGGCATTTTATCAAGATGGGAAAAAGCAGATCGTTCCAGCTCCGGCTGTTGATGTTGTCGATACAACCGGTGCAGGTGACACATTTAATGGTGCACTCGCTTACTTTTTAGATGCTGGTAACCGTTTGGAAGAGGCCATCAGAAAAGCGGTTTATGCAGCCAGTCTATCCGTTACGAAATTCGGTGCTCAGGGAGGAATGCCGACTTTAGGGGAATTGGAAGAATTTATGGAAAAGAACGCTTGAGGTAATTGCAGGAATTTCCTTTGCAGAGATGTGACTACCAATCTTTTAAAAACAGGGAAATTTTTGAGGAGATCATTAATTTTGGAGATTTTCCCCACGATCATTTGCTTTCCAGAATCCTGAAGGGGTGATTCACAGTGAAAAAGCATGGGGTATTAAATAGTGAGATAGCTAAAGTGCTTGCCGACCTTGGTCATACGGATACGATTGTCATCGCGGATTGCGGCCTTCCCATTCCCAAATCTGTTAAGAAAATTGATTTAGCGATTGAACCGGGAAAACCTTCTTTTGCAGAAATTCTTGATTTGCTAAAAAGGGAAATGGTGATTGAGAAAGTAACGATCGCTTCGGAAATGGAAAAACAAAATGAACAACTTTTTGCCAAGGTAAAAAATGAATTTGAACAAATTGAACAGGTGACCCATGAAGTGTTTAAAGAAAAGACGAAAAACGCAGCGGCAATTATACGAACTGGAGAAGCAACTCCTTATGCGAATATTATTTTACACGCAGGTGTCCTCTTCTAATAGAAAGTATAAGTTCCTTAAAACAGGAAATCGTTTGTAAAGGCTGGGGGTGAGGACTTTGGCCAGGGCAACAGTCCCGATTATTGAGATGAGTGGAATCAATAAATCTTTCTATCATGTCCAGGTTTTAAAGGATGTTTCCTTTCAATTGTTTCCCGGCGAGATTCACGCACTGGTAGGAGAAAACGGTGCGGGAAAATCTACTTTAATAAAGATTTTAACAGGAATATATAAACGTGATTCAGGGACTTTGCGTTATAAGGGAGAAGAAGTTGAGTTTCATAATCCGAAAGAGGCGGAAGAAGCGGGAATTTCCATCATCCATCAAGAATTAAACAATATTCCCTATATGACGATCGCCGAAAATTTCTTTCTCGGTAAGGAGAAAACGTATAAATATACCCCCTTTCTGCTGGAGCGGGAAATGATTGAAAACACGAAACAAGTTTTGAATAATTTAGGAATTGATCTGGACCCGAAGCAGTTGATCGCCGACTGTTCCGTTGGAGAACAGCAAATGGTCGATATCGCGAAGGCAGTCTCGCAAAATAGTGAAGTGATCATCATGGATGAGCCGACAGCAGCATTAACCGATCGGGAAATTGAATCGTTATTTACCGTTATGGAACAGCTTCGGGAACAGGGGGTTGCCATCATTTATATCTCGCACCGGATGGAAGAGATTTTTCGTATGTGCGATCGGATTACCGTTTTACGTGATGGACAAACAATAGGCACGAAACTGGTCGCTGAAACGAACTTTGAAGAAATCGTCCGGATGATGGTTGGCCGGGAATTAGGGGAAAGATTTCCGGAGAGAACGAGAGTTCCGGGAGATATCCGCTTGAAAGTGGAGAATTTGACTTTGGATGAAAAAATTAAAAATATCAATTTCTATGTTCGCGAAGGAGAGATTCTCGGTGTTGCCGGCCTGATGGGGGCGGGAAGAACCGAGATCATGGAAGGGCTATTTGGTGCACGGAAGGTAAAATCCGGGACCCTTTACTTGGATGGTGAAAAACTCGAAATTAAAGGACCGGACCATTCGATTAAAAACGGCATCGCTTTTGTAACAGAAGACCGAAAAAGTGAAGGTTTAGTTTTAAATATGTCCATTCGCGAAAATATCACCTTGCCCAATTTGGAGAAAGTTTCTTCCAGGGGGTTTTTAAAGAAAAAATCCGAAGAAACTTTCGTTGATGAACTTGTGAAAAAGCTGCAAATTAAAGCTTCCGGGCGCGAGCAAGTTGTGAAAACATTAAGTGGCGGCAATCAACAGAAAGTTGTCGTTGGGAAATGGTTAGGTATCGAACCGAAAGTGTTGATTTTAGATGAACCGACACGCGGCGTCGATGTGGGGGCTAAAAAGGAAATCTATGACATTATGAATCAATTAACAGAACATGGTGTTTCAATCATCATGGTTTCATCCGAATTACCGGAAATCCTCGGTATGAGTGACCGCATCATGGTCATTCATGAGGGAGAAATAGCCGCCATATTTAATCGTAAAGAGGCCACACAAGAAAAAATTATGGCGGCCGCAACGGGAGGAAACTGAGATGGATGTAAAAAAACTCATTCAAAAACAGGGAGCCCTGGTAGGATTACTTGTGATTATCGTAGCTTTAGCGATTCTCAGTCCAAACTTTTTAACGATGGATAACTTGATGAACGTGTTTCGGCAAGTATCCATTAATGCATTGATCGCCTTTGGGATGACTTTTGTCATTTTGACTGGCGGAATTGATTTGTCTGTTGGCTCCATTCTGGCACTATCGTCCGCATTAACAGCAGGATTTATGGTCGGCGGTATGAATTCCATTCTTGCCATGTTTATAGGGATTCTCCTCGGTGCTTTAATGGGAGCTGCTAATGGGGTTGCTGTTGCCAAAGGGAAAATTGCCCCATTTATTGCAACATTAGCCACGATGACGATTTTTCGCGGTTTGACTCTTGTTTATACGGAGGGGAAGCCGATTACTGGTATATCTGATTCCTTCGCTTTTCAGCTCGTCGGGCGCGGGTACTTTTTCGGTATCCCTTTTCCGGTTGTGATCACGGTGATTGCTTTTATCATTCTTTATATTTTACTCAGGAAAACAACCTTTGGCAGAAGTGTATATGCTACAGGTGGTAATGAAGAGGCGGCACGTCTTTCCGGCCTGAAAATTGACCGTATTAAAATTGCTGTGTACTCGATTTCCGGTGCTATGGCCGCCCTGGCAGGAGTTATTTTAACATCGCGGTTAAATTCTGCCCAGCCAACAGCCGGAACATCGTATGAGTTGGATGCAATTGCGGCGGTTGTTTTGGGAGGGACAAGCTTAGCCGGAGGTCGTGGACATATTACCGGGACACTGATTGGTGCTTTAATCATCGGGGTTTTAAATAATGGCTTGAACTTGCTTGGAGTTTCTTCGTTTTATCAACAAGTGGTAAAAGGCGGAGTTATTTTACTTGCGGTGCTCCTTGACCGCAAGCGATCCGCTTAAAATAAATGATTTAAAGGGGGAAATGTTTCGATGAAAAGGAAACTTTTCGCGCTGGTCAGTATGCTTCTCGTATTCATGTTGTTGGGGGCATGTTCAACCGGGGAAGTAGAGACATCGGGAAATGGAGATGAAGACACTGGTGGTTCCGATGGAGCGTTTAAAATCGGCCTTTCCGTATCCACATTAAATAACCCGTTTTTCGTTACCTTGAAGGAAGGCGCGGAAGCTAAAGCCGGGGAACTGGGGCTGGAAATTATTACAGTCGATGCCCAGGATGACCCGGCAAAACAAGTCAGTGATATTGAAGACTTAATTCAACAAGGGGTCGACATTCTACTCATTAATCCAACCGACTCGTCATCGGTCGTTGCTGCAATTGAATCTGCTAATGAAGCCGATATCCCGGTAATTACCCTTGACCGGAGTGCTGAAGGTGGAGAGGTGGTAGCCCATATTGCTTCGGATAACGTCGCCGGAGGAAGAATGGCTGGTGAATTAATTATTGAACAATTAGGTGGTTCAGGTAAAGTTGTTGAACTAGAAGGAATTCCCGGTGCTTCTGCCGCTCGGGAGCGGGGACAGGGCTTTAATGAAGCTGTCGATGCAGCAGATGGCATTGAAGTTGTTGCAAGACAAACGGCCAACTTTAACCGGGCTGAGGGTCTAACCGTTATGGAAAACATTATTCAAAGTACACCGGAATTCGATGCCGTCTTTGCCCATAACGATGAAATGGCTCTAGGAGCACTGGAAGCACTCGATGCAGCAGGGATGAGCGATGTCATCGTGGTAGGCTTTGATGCAACGGATGATGCGGTGAACGCGGTTAATGAAGGAAAAATGTTTGCAACCGTTGCCCAAAAACCGGAATTAATCGGATCCATCGGTGTGGAAACGGCTCAAAAAGTGTTAAATGGTGAGTCCGTCGATGAGTTCATTCCAGTTGAGTTAGAACTAGTAACACAAGAATAAGGATAGAACAATGCCTTTCTGAACAGCCGTCCGTATTCCGGGCGGCTGTTTCTATAAATCAAGTATAATTTGCTCAAATCACCGGCTCAATTACTCAAATAGGTAGAAAAAATATGCAAATTCGAGTAGAAATTACTCAAAAACGAGTTAAAATTGCTCAAATCCTTGTTGAAAATACTCAAAATTGAAGGGGAATTACCTGAATTGCTGTGACATTTATCCAAATTACAGATGAAATGATTCAAAAAACATGTAAATCGAACATGAAAGTCAAGTAGCATGATAGAAATTCCCGAAATGTTCATTTTTTATTAAAAAATTAAAGATATAATGAGTTTAAGCCATATTTTTTCGTTTCTGAACCAGTCATATTGCTCTATTTCCTCGAAGGAAAAAATTAGAACAATAAAGGGAGAGGATGAACCGTGGAAATTGATCGACGAAAAATTACTCTATTAAACTTCGATGAAAGTTTGAAAAAACAAAATCTATTACAAAAATTCCCCCACCATTGGATTGATTGTTCCCATATTCATGGTACAAATAGTTTGTGTGAACGGAATTCTTTACGGACTATACGCAAACTATTGCGACGAGAAGGAACGAGTACACTTACATTTATCGGTAATGGCAACTACCATTATGTCAGCTATCTCTTATTGGAACGAATAAAAAATCCCTTTTCTCTCGTTTTATTTGATCATCACTCCGATATGCTCGATCAAGCACCATTGCTTTCTTGTGGATCATGGGTTACCCAGACGATGCTTGATCACCCTTCACTGCAGAAGGTAGTTATCCTTGGTGTGAATATGGATGATTACCGTGCTCCAAAACCTTTCTTTCCAAAACCTGTCTTGATGATTCATGAGGAAAAATTGAATCATACCCCCTTGAATGTCATTTTGAATGAAATACGCTCATTTTTAGCCCAAGAAAAAGCGATCTATATCAGTATCGATAAAGATGTTTTGTATCGTACCGAGGCGATGACAAACTGGGATCAGGGCAGCATGTCTCTTGTCCAAATGCTGTACTTTTTAGAAAACCTGGCGAAGCATTATCAAATTTTGGCCATGGACGTATGCGGCGAATATATCGATCGAGCGGAAGACATTTTACAAGTTTCGAACTGGCATCTCATCAAGATGAATGAAATTGTCAATCGCTTGTTAGTTCATTTTGCGCAAAACTTCGGTGTTGTTTCCTTTGAACCGACGGACCGGCCACTGACGCCAGCTTGATCGCCCCACCACTTCAAAAGCCTATTCTCCTCTTTTTATCAATTCTTAAACATGCTACAATAAAAAAGAAAATTGAATTGGCGGAGGTAATACTATTGAAAGTCGGCCGGAATGATCCGTGCCCTTGTGGTAGTGGAAAATTATTTAAGCATTGTCATGGAAAAGAAAATGTCATATTTGTTGAACAAGTTTTGCTGGAAGACCTGGAACAAATTTGTTTTCAGATTCTGGAATTTGCTGTTGAGCGATATACCATCCATTTGCAACGAGGACTAGGTCGCTTTCTGCAAAATTGTCCCGAAGTGTTTATCCCAGAAGAATTGCTAGAAGTCCTGTTCACCTGTCATTTTATCTCCTACGAAAAACTTCCGACTGGGAAAACCATCATGGAAACTTTTATTCATCAAGAAACGAAAAATGTCCACCGTCCCCGGATCCAATCGATTGTTCGCACCTGGAAATCCCCCGTACCGGTATTCGGGATTTCCCGAAAACAATCTGAGCGTACATTTATAATAGATGATGTGTTATCGGGGACATCTTATTTCGTTCACTCCAAATATCCGATGGAAGATGGGGGCATCCATCTACAAATCTTATTACCATATAAAAATGAGGAATATATCCTCTTTTATCCACCTGTTGGTTTTGTACCGGAGAGAAAAGACGCCATCGTTCAGCTTGTTCAGAAGCAAATAAAGGACCTTCAATACAAACGTACCGTTCATTTTTTACAGGACCGTTTTTTGTTTATCGTAAACGATATCTTTCGCTTTATCGAATCCCTAATCGAAAAAGAAGAAATGGATCATCGAGAAGCATACGAAACTTTATCGGTTGAGGAAGTCATTGATTCTATCCATTTTGAAAAGGAAATTTATGAAATCGTTGCCTATATGTTAATTGATGAATTGACTTTTCACCATGTGAATGAACAGGATATAAAAATAGCATTGTTCTGCTGGGGCTTCTATTGTCGCGAAAAGGCACCGATTATTCGCAAACCGGGTATTTATTTGGCGGCACTCCTATATAATCTTCAGGCTATGTGGCTTCTTGATACGAATTATACATACAAGGAACTAGCTGAGGAATATGAAGTTTCCGCATCAAGCATAGCAAAAGTCGCCAATGATATTTTCGACTATATTAATGAAGAAATTGATTTAATAGAGCAACATGCTGGGGATTGGCAGGCATATGATTATGATGACGCGGAAATGATGGAACGGTGCCTTCACAGTGGGAGCTTTTTTTTAGATCAAGAAGCAATCCAGCACGATGAAGGCAGGGAAAAATCGATACCTGATTTTAATACAGGACAAACGAATGATCATAAAAAAAAGGAATGGGCTGAAGCGCTCGTTTACTCAGCTTTTGAAAAGAGCGGTCCCGAAAGGTTAAGACTTGCTATAGAAGCGTTAAAAATTTATCCAAACTTACCAGATGCTTACATTATTTTATCGGAATTTGCGAAAGATGAAACACAAGCGTTGCATTTATTGCAAAAAGCCGTTCAAGTTGGTGAAGAAGAGCTTCAAGACTTTTTAAATCATCCGGATGGATATCTATGGCTTCATGTTGAAGCCCGTCCCTATTTACGGGCGAAACATCAATTGGCGATGTTGCTGGAAAGGTTAGGTTTTGACTTGAACGCCATCCGGCATCTGGAAGAAATATTGACCCTTAATGAAATGGATAACCAGGGGGCTCGTTATTCGTTACTAACTTTATACATACGTAACCGTCTGTACAAAAAAGCCCACTATCTTCTGCAAAAGTATGATGAAGCGAGTGCTTTATTTGCATACGGAAAGTTTTTCCTTGAACTGGCTGAAAATGGGCTCACCGACTTGGCCAGAATTCTTTGGGAAAATGCCAAAGAGGCGAATCGATATTTAGCCGCATACCTGGTTAAACAAGATACGATTCCCCAAAAAATTGTGCAAAATTATAGCCTTGGTTCGGAAGAAGAAGCGTTAATATTCATTCATGAATTGCTGAAAATTTTCGATAAAAATCCTACAGTTTCGCATCGATTTTCTCAATTTATTGAAACGATTAAATAATTGACCGGGGTTTACCGTCAACAAACAACATAATAATGGCAGAGAACCCGGCAGAGAATCTCACAAATTTTCAACAAAGGAATTACTTGAAAAAATGTTGACGGAAAGTGGTACAATAATACCCATAGTGAGTTTTCCGCAAATCGATGTAGGAGGTTTTTAATTTTGGAAGTTAAGTTATTTACCGATTCGGATTTAGATGGTCTGGGCTCTGCCATTGTTGCGAAAATGGCCTTTGGGGATAAAGTGGATGTAACCCATTGCTCCTATCGCAATTTGAATCAGCGTGTGGAAGAGTTTATTAAAGAAGGCCGAAATCAAGATGTGAAATTATATATAACGGATTTAGCCGTGAATAAACATGTGGAAAAGCTATTACAGGAGCGTTATCAAAACGGTGGCCATGTGCAAGTCATCGACCATCATGTGACGGCCCTTCATTTTAACAATTATGAGTGGGGTTATGTGAAGACCGATTACGAGGACAACCGGAAAACATGTGCCACCTCTTTGTTTTATGACTATTTATTAGAAAAAAAGTTGCTGAACTCAACTCCCGCACTCGATGAATTTGTCGAACTTGTTCGCCAATACGATACGTGGGAGTGGGATGAAAATAATAATATTATTGCTAAGCATTTGAACGATCTTTTTTTCATGTTTGGACGGGAACATTTTGAAGAAGATTTATTGAAACGACTGCAGGAAAACCCGAGTAGTTTTGAACTAACGGATATGGAAAAAATGCTCATGAATGTAGAGGAGAAAAAAATAGAACGCTACATTCATGCGAAAAATAAACAAATCATTCAAATGTTTATCGGGGAGTATTGTGTCGGGATTGTCTATGCGGAGCAGTATTTATCGGAATTAGGGAATGCGTTGAATAAGCGCAATCCCCATCTTGATTTAATCGCCCTCGTGAACCTTGGCAGTAAAAAAATCGGTTTTCGCACGATTCATGATCATGTGGACGTTGCCAAATTTGCCAAGGAATTAGGCGGCGGAGGACATCCAAAGGCATCCGGATGCGATTTGACTGAGGAATGCTTTAAACTATTTGTTACCGATGTCTTTAATATCCCACCAATTAAACCTGATCCAGAGAAAAATGAAATTAATGTGAAAGACTCTCCCTACGGCACATATTATGAAAACCATCTCGGCGAAATTAGCTTTATCTTTAAAAATGATGATGGTGAGTACTCGATTGAACATGAAGGAAAACGTGTTGGAGATGTTCGTTTCTCCACCTTCCAGGAGGCGGAAAATTATGTGAAACGTAATTTTCGCTCCTGGTTACGCTTTGACCGGGATATTCAGCGTACGCAAAAATAAAGGTCAATGCCTCTTTGATTTGCCGTTTACATTAAGTATTGTTACAAGGTCTATTTCCAGGGCGGAACAGACCTTTTATTGCTGGCGTTCGCTTATTTACCAAAGAAATTGCAATAAGCGTTCATCGACTAAATTCGTATCAATGGGACACGTTTCATCATCGCGACCGTATTGCCAGCCCCAGATATTGGCCGCACAAAGTGGGGATGCTGGATGAAAGGTGGGAGCTTCCGTTGCCTTCGTCGTCCCGGTTTCCGGTTCCGCACTCCATAATATGAGCTGTTGACTTACGTTACTATCGGCTGCTACTGCTTGACAATAGGCATTGTTAAAATTCCCATTTACGGGATCATGGTACATGCCGGGGCGATACCCGCTAGGAAGAAATGTATCAACATAACCGCGAATCCAATCGGCATCCACCGGGAAAAATTTTTCCACATTCGCAAATAAAGCGGTGTTTTCCGGGATACCGAGACGTCGGGCATTAAAAATCGTGTTTCTGGCGACAACACGACCGGCTGCATATCCCGTGGCCTGGCGGAAATTATTATATATCGGTAATATTTTTGTCCCACTATTATGGAGGAGTTCAATTTCTGTCTGCGTCAATCCTTCTGATGCACCTTCTACTCTCGTTAAATAGCGTCCCCAGAAGTTTGGTTTACCAAAATTCGTCAGTACGCAATCATAGAGCTCCTTTGTTACTTCCTGGGATGAATCAACGCCCCAAACATAGCTCAATGCAGGGCCCTCCTTTAAGCACTTTTTGCCTCTCTTTTATCATATGGATGAAATTCTATATCGTGACTTGTGCCTAATCGATCGCCATCATTTAATAATAAAAAGGGGCTGTCCAAAAAGTCGTATTTTCGACTTTTGGATGCCCCTTTTGTTTGTTCAAGAACCTTGATAAATCAACATTCTGATTTAGTTCAACTTGAAATAATTTTCCTTTTTGGACAGCCCCTATTGAGTAGTGTCAGGACGTTTTTTGCAATAATCGTAAAAATTCATTGAACGGAACGGGTTTATTGAATAAGTAACCCTGGGCCTGAATATGGGGATGATGTTTGATAAAGTTTAAGTGTTCCCAATCTTCAACACCTTCGACAACGACTTCGATATTTAAAGAATTTGCCATAGCAATGATCGCATTGGTGAGGCGAGCCACAATCTGATTCCGGTGCACATCCCAAACATACGATTTATCAATTTTTATCGTATCGACGGTGATTTGTCTTAGATAGCCAATGGAAGAGTAGCCTTTCCCGAAATCGTCGATGGCAATCCGAAAACCGCTATTTTTAAACTCTTGCAGGATCTCGATTAAATCGGTATCTTCCAGCAAGGTGATGGTCTCTGTAATTTCAAAAACGATATGTTCCGGCGCTAAGCCGTACTTATGAATGATATCTTTAACGATTTGTAAAAAGTTAGGATATTTTAATTGTTGGATCGAAACATTGACACTGAGATACAAATCGGTCAGACCTTGTTGCTGCAATTTTGCAAGATCGCGACACGATGTTTCTAAAACATATGTCCCGATCGGAATGATCAAGCCATTATTTTCCGCTACAGGGATAAACTGGTTGGGTGGAATATATCCTTTTTCTGGATGTTTCCACCGGGCAAGGGCTTCGATGCCGACAATCTGCCGGGTACTCGTATTGACGATGGACTGGTAATGGACAGAAAACTGATTGCTCACTAATGCTTCATATAAGTTTTCTTCAATCCAGGCATTGCGCAATCGTCTTTTATCCAGGTCTAAATTATAAAATTGAATATGACCTTTTCCTTTTTTCTTCGCACTAAACATGGCGATATGGGCAAACTGCAATAATTCTGCATGGCTTCTGCTATCTTTAGGGAATACACTGATTCCCATACTTACAGATACAAAAATGTTTTTACCGTTAATGAGAAAAGGATCTTTCACCGATTCTAAAAGATAACGGGCGGTATTTTCGATATTATCCTCCCGATCTTTTAAGATAATGCCAAATTCATCAGACCCTAAATAGGCGACAAAAATCGGTAGTTTACTGGATGTTAATTTTTTACTACATTCCACGATTACTTGATCGCCAATTTCATGACCGAAGTGATCGTTAATATTTTGTAAGTTATCGACATCCATAAAGATGACGCCCATGGTTTCTCCTTTTTTCGTCTTCTTAATTTCTTCCTGCAATTTTTGCATGAAGTAATAACGGTTAGGTAATTTCGTCAATGAATCGTAATAGGCGAGAAAACGAATGCGATCGTTTATTTTCTTTTGTTCAGAAATATCTTTGAAGGTGACGACTGAGCCGGTGATTTCGCCATTTTCAATTAAAGGTGTCGCGGTATAGGAAACGGGAATGGCTTTCCCCTCTCTATTTATAAAAACATCTTCCTCCACATGGCGCTTTTTCTTCGTTTCTAATGTTTGGTAAATGGGACATTCGTGGATGTGATAAGGAGACCCGTCTGCTTTCCGGTTATGAATCAGGCGATGAATATTCTCGTTTTTAATTTCATTTTGTTTATAGCCGAGAATGCGCTCCCCTTCTGGATTGATCATAATGAGTTGCTGTTCTTTATCAAGTACCATCAATCCTTCGCCTAAAGAATCGTTAATCGCCTGCAATAGCCGTTCCCGTTGATATAAATATTTTCGGACTTGTTCATTATGTTCATAAGGAGCCTGGATCGTCCCGATGTAAATGCCCCGCATATAGAAGAAAAAGCTGGCGATTTTAAAGAAACGGCCAAGCAAATTGGATAAATCGTAAACCGTTATATTGAAAAAGAAAACGAGCTCGCTAAACAGGAAAAAAATCGTTGCCATGATTAAGGCTAATGTTGCGGGAATCCGACCTTTTTTGTAGAACTTCCATAATTTAACGATAGTAATAGTGATAATCATCAAAATGAGCGGTTCAATCATTTTATGCCATATGGTTGAACCGGATCCTTCACGAAATAAAACGGGCAAATGATTATTAAAATGAAAGATTGATAAACAGATGACGGCAATAAATGTAACTGTTGCCATGAAAAAAGGATATTTGATTTGTTTATCCAGGATGCGATCCTGTAAGACAACGAACCATAAAATCATCGTTGCCTGGATAATGCGGGCAACAACCCAAAACCAGATGGAAAGGTTGATGCTGTAATCAAGATAGGAAAGGGGCATGCCGTAAAATGTCACAGTATAGAAAAAATCAAAAGTACCGACAGCAAGGAAACTGGAAAAGATAATCAATTGGGCAAAGGTTGGACGATAAGAAAAAACGACCCAACTTTGCATCGCGATGGCAAAAGAAATGGTAATTGCAATGACTTCAAAAAAGATATGGAGTGTTAAATAGATACCATCTAAATTGTTTTCAGTAAAAATCGGAAGGTTGGAAATAAATAACGCTATAAATGCTAGAAGAAGAGTGATGATCGATCGCCGTTCATACTTAGTTGTATTTTCCCATTTCAACAAGGGGGTACACCTTCTTTCACAGCCGTTTCATTTCTAAGTGAAAAGTTTGCTTTATGTATAGACAAAATGTTGTGGGCATCCCGAATTTGTATGGACTTGATCGAGTAAGGTTTTGATCGAGTTGTTTTCAACTGAACAATCTAAACACGATTAAAAAGCATGAATAATCATTCACGCCTGGAAAGGATTGGTTCTATCAGATCGTCGCGTAACTGATAGGATATTTTCTGTAAATATCAGAATAAACTGTATCAAAATAATTATACTATAATATTATTCAAATTTCCTATTTTAAAATTGTTTCTGAAGTTTTACTTATTGACAATGAGTTTAAGTTGTTTGTCTGTTAAAAAAATTGGGATAATTTAGTTATTTGATGTTTTTGAAAAAAATCTTTTTTACAATCGAACTTTCGCTGAATTCGTTTGAGTTGCTATTCAGATGGATAGCCATTATGATGGTGAAAATGGAAAATAACGGAGTTTTCATTTCCGTGACGGTAAAATGGGAAGGAGCGGGAGATAATGAGAATTGATGTCTGGTCTGATTTTGTCTGTCCATTTTGTTATATAGGAAAGCGGCTGTTAGAACAGGCGATTGAGCAATTGCCGGAAGAGGAAGAAATTGATGTTCATTACCGCAGTTATCAATTGGATCCGGATGCGCAATACGATCCGGGGAAAACTTTTACAGAAACGTTTTCGGAGTTAAAAAATATACCTGCTGAGCAAGTTATTGCTATGAACAGGCAAATTTCGGAAAGAGCGAAAGAAGTCGGTCTGGACTACAATTTTGATGATATGAAATATAGCAATACGTTTGATGCCCATCGTTTATTTCATTATGCATCGGAAGCAGGAAAGGCCAAGGAAATTACGGAGCGGTTATTTTATGCCTATTTCACTGAATCGAGACTCTTAAGTGACAGGGACACATTACTGGAGCTTGCGGAGGAAGTCGGACTGGAACGGGAGAAAGTGGAACAGGTGTTACAATCCGATCAATATGCGGATGAGGTGAACCGGGATATTCGCCTGGCTTACCAGATCGGTGTTCGCGGCGTTCCGTTTTTCGTATTTAATAATAAGTACGCCGTATCCGGTGCCCAACCTCTGGAAGTTTTTGTAGAGGTGTTAAATAAAGTGCTGGAAGAAGAAAAGAAAGAATAATTCCAGGAGTTTGGCTAAATTGGTTATGACCGATGTCCGGCTGCCGGGAACTTGTGGCTTTTTAAGAAGGGTCAGATGAATGAAGCCGGAGCAGACGAAAAAAGGGGGCTGTCCAAAAAGTAAAATTATTTCAAGTTGAACTAAACCAGAATGTTGATTTATCAAGGTTCTTGAACAAACAAAAGGGGCATCCAAAAGTCGAAAATACGACTTATTGGACAGCCCCTTTTTTCATTTTTATAAACTCTTCTTTGAGAATACTCATTCGCAAGCGATCGATAAATTTACCGTTGCGCAATCGATCCTGCCTTAATATCCCTTCTTCAACATATCCCATTCGTTTGTAAGATTGAATCGCTCGTTGATTGTCGATATCAACACGCAACCAAATTTTATTCAAGCCTAATTGGTGAAAACCGTAATCGAGCATTTCTTTCATCGCAGCCATTCCGTATCCTTTCCCCCAGTAGCTCTTTTCTCCGATGGCGATGCCCAATTCAGCATGTTTATTTAAGCGATCGATATTTTTCAAATCAATCCAGCCGATATGTTTCCCATTTTCATCGAGAATTGCTTTTTGGTCATAGCCATTGGTTTTATTCATACACTTCACAATCCACTGCTTCGTTTCCTCTAACGTAAATGGGGGATACTTATCCGGGAAATTGAGGTATGCAGTGACTTCTTTATCAAGACACCATCTGTAGCGGTCTTCTGCATCACTTAGTTTTAACTCTCTTAAAGTGACTGTAGGTAGCTTTCTTTCCAAGTTTACTCCTCTTCCTTCGGCGAAGTGATTTCCGTTTGTCTGTAAATTCATTGTATCTATGCGGAGCCCCGCTAACAAGTTGCGGGGTTAAATTCGGACTATTCATTATAACTTTGAATCATATTCGCAAGATGGGAGTAAGCACCACCAGCCCGCAATTCCGAAGCAACCATAATGGCTTCTGCTAATTCTTCGTTGGTTGCGCCCAGTTTCACGGCTTTTTTCGTATGCACATCGATGCAGTACGGACATTGGGTGGCATGGGCAACCGCGACGGCAATGATTTCTTTAAACTTCGCAGATAAAGTTCCTTCTTTTGTGGCGGTGGCGCTGAAGTTAGAATAAGCTTTAAATGCTTCCGGCGCATATTTTCCAAGCTGATTGAGATTTTTTAAGTTGCTTCTAGCATAGAGGACATCGGAAGCATCGGTGTTTTGAGCATTATGTACATGGGTGCTATGGGTTACACCGCCGCCAGCTTCGATTGCCATAGCAACAAAGACCGCTTCTGCTAATTCAGTGAGTGTGACACCTTGCTTTTTCGCCTGTTTGGTATGGTAATCGATGCAATAGGGGCATTCAGTAATGTGCGCAATCGTCACGGCGATAATTTCTTTTTCTTTTAGTGATAGAGCGCCATCTTTCATCACGGCACTGCTGAAATCGCGCCATGCTTTAAGCTGTTCAGGTACCAGATCTTTTAATAATTTCAAGTTATAAACATGACTTTTCTCATAAAAATTCCCTGCCATGAATATCCCTCCTATAAATTTTAGTTAGCTTTCCCTGTAACTATTCTAAGTTTGCCAAGTTTCTTTTTTAAAATGCTAGATTTGCCCAAATTGAAGCCAGAATTACTCAAATCAGCAGAAGATTTACCCGAATGTTCGGTGAATTTACTCGAATAAAGTCTGAAAATACTCAAATCCGGATTGAATTTACCCGAATTTCAGCGGAATTTACCCATATTTCGGTGAAATTTGCCCAAATCCCGGGTGAAATGACTCAAAATTCTTTTAAAATGTTCCTAGCCTGGTTGCTAAATGAAATTTATTCCAGGTCCCCGGGATTTATGATTATATTATCATTCCACTTTCCCCGATGAAAAACGAAACGAACTCATAAATAAAAAAACGGTCCTAACCAGAAGGACCGTTTGGCTCGATTACACTTGTAAACCTTCATTAACCAATTTCTTGCGCCATGTTTGTGTCTTCCAGCGCCGTACGGCAAATAAGCCGCGAATCCATTCGTCAAATCCCTGGGCAATCCATACTCCTAACAAGCCGAGTCCGATTTTAAGACCGAGAAAATAGCTGAATACAACGGCAACGCCCCACATACAAATCACACCGATGACAACGGGGAAGCGGACATCACCGGCTGATTTCAATGAACCCATTAACACAAGGTTCATGGCGCGACCCGGTTCGATAAAGACGATGGCCCATAAGACCGGTAAGGCAATGGCGATAATCGTCTCATTTTCCGTAAATATTTCTAATATCGGTCGTCCGATTAGAGCGATGAACAAGGAAACAGCAAAGGAAACGATCATGGCTAACTTTAATGTACGCATTCCGCGTTTAAATGCGCGATCAAATTGCCGCGAGCCGATGTAGCGGGCTACGAGAAGTTGAGTTCCCTGAGCAATTGCGGTTGAAAACAAAAAGCAAACCATGGAAATATTTAAAATATAAACGCGGGCAGAAAGCGCTGCTGCACCTAGCGTTGCGACAAATCCGGTAATGACAATTTGGGAAATGTGATAAGAAAGGTTCTCCCCGGCAGAAGGGAGACCGATGGATAAAATATCCCGTACATCTTGCAGTGGAATGTTGAATACATCTTTCACTTCAAACTTTAATGCCAGTATCTTATAAACTAGTATCATGAGGGCTAATACGGCGAACAAACGGGCAATGACGATGGACCAGGCAACACCGGTTACTCCAGTAACAGGAAAGCCGAACGCTCCGGTAACGGATATGTAGTTACCGGTAACGCTGATAAGATTCATTAAGACTGTGACGACCATTGTCTCCTTCGTGTATCCATAACTGCGTAAAATCGAGCCGAGTACTAAAGACAAAGCTTCCAGGAATAAGGATATGCTAGTAATCTTCAAAAAGGTTAAAGCGTATATGTGAACGGCACCTTCTAAACCGTAAAATCGCAATAACATTTCACCAAAGACAAAAACAAAAACGGTGATAATGATGCCGACCCAAAAATTTACTCCAAAGGAAGATTTACTGAGACGCCTTGCCCGATCGATGCGTTCTGCTCCGATACTCTGGCCAACTAAAATCGTAGTACCGACAGCGGTTACATTAAAGACGAGAATAAATAAGTTTAATACCTGGTTGCTCACGCCCACCCCGGCAACTGCATTATCGGAATAATGGCTCAAAATCAACGTGGCCAAAATTCCTAAACTCATATGGAGAGAGATTTCTATAAATAGGGGCCAGGTAATCGAAAAAAGAGAAGGATCTTTAATAACACCTTTTTCCGCAGCCACTACCATTCTCCTTTATTTACATATTCCAAATCTATTGTACTAGAAAATGTGAAAAATGAAACATAAGTATGCTTTCACTGCAAAATTTTTCAGCACATCTATAATACATATTCAACATCGCTTATTTCCATCAGTATGGAAACAGTTCAATAATAAAAAATTTGACAAGTTAAAATAAAAAAAGAGAATGCTTCGAAAACATTCTCTCATCGATTCCGATTTTCTTTTTTTAATTTACCGTGTTTTTTCGCTGCCTCGCGTAACAAAAATTCGATGTGGCTATTGACACTGCGGAACTCATCTTCTGCCCAGCGCGCGATCACTTCGTAAAGGTCTGGATCAATGCGGAGTGGAAAATTTTTCTTTTTTGCCATACAATCACTCTTTACATCAATAGAGTGAACCGGTATTAATGATGGGCTGGGCGCCGCGATCTGAAATAATCGCCACTAGCAAATTATTAATCATTTGCATTTTCCGTTCCTCATCTAAATCGAGCACACCGTCCTTCTCCAGTCGGTGCACGGCCATTTCAGCCATGGATACAGCCCCTTCCACAATTTTTTGTCTGGCTGCGAGGATGGCCCGGGCTTGCTGTCTTTGCAGCATGGCGCTGGCAATTTCTGTTGAATAGGCCAAATGGGTCAGTCTTGCTTCCAGAACTTTAACTCCCGCTACATCGAGTCTCTCCTGTAAATTTTTCGTTAGCTCCTGGGCGATTTCCTCACCATTTGCCCGCAAACTGATTTCCTCATGTTCAAACGTGTCGTAAGGATATTTCGTTGCCACATGGCGAATCGCCGTTTCACTTTGAATTTCCACGAACTCTTCATAATCATCCACATCAAAAACTGCTTTGGCCGTATCGACGACTTTAAAAACGACAACGGCAGCGATTTCGATCGGGTTTCCATCCACATCATTTACTTTCAGTTTATTGCTATTAAAATTGCGGACTCGCAAAGAGATCGTCCGGCGTTTCGTCAGGGGGACCGTTAGAAATAGACCACTTTCCCGGATGCTTCCCATATAACGTCCGAAAAATAGCAATACTTTCGCTTGATTCGGTTGAACAATTGTGATCCCGCTAGCTAACAAAATCGCGATCAGTAAAAAGAGGATAGATAAAACCGGCTGCAGCATCAGAAGAAAAATAATTGCACAAATGAATGAAAAGACAATCATTAAAATTCCCAAATAACCATTCATCGCCCACGCTTTTTTCTCGGTCATTCGGCTCCCTCCTCATATTATTTAGATATTAAAATGATATCATTTTTAGAAAAATACGACAATTGTTTTTATTGAATTTTTCATTGGAATGAAACCAAAGGAGAAAATAAACGTATAAACTAGTGTAATTATTTCCTAATTTGTAAAGGGATGATGTATGTGGAATTATTTGGCTTTTCCATCACCACTATTTATATTGTCATTCTTTTCCTTTCGGGAATCTTTGTTCTTCTATACGCCTTGTTTGGTGATATTCTCGAAGGGCTGGATGAAGGGATTCCCTTTTTCAACCCGATCTTAATCGGCAGCTTCGTCATCTTTGTGTCGGCGATTGGTTATGTCCTCGAAATCGCCACTTCCTGGTCCAGTATTTTGATTTTAGTTATTGCAGCCGTTGCAGGATTTTTATTAACGACATGTCTCAATCTATTCGTTCTCGTCCCGATGAAGTCGGCGGAACACTCGCTTGCAGTCACTGAAGATTCTCTAAAGGGGAAAATCGGCAAAACGATTATCCCGATTCCTGAAGACGGCTTCGGTGAAGTGTTACTGGAAAATGTGAGCGGGCGCATTGCCAAGGCGGCAAAAAGTTTTGATGGAAATGAAATTCCTGAAGGAGTTAAAGTACTTGTTGTCCAGGTAAAAGATGGCGTTCTTTATGTCATTCCATATGAGGAAACAAAAATTTATCAATAAAAAATAGAAAGGGAGGATTACTATGATGATATTTATAGTCATTGGTTTTGCGGTTGTTCTTATTTTAGCCCTTATCGGCGTATTTGTGACAAAATACCGGACAGCCGGACCGGATGAAGCACTCATCGTTACCGGGAGTTTTTTAGGCAATAAGAATGTTCACGTCGATGAATCGGGGAACAAGATTAAGATTATCCGCGGTGGCGGTACTTTCGTTTTCCCGGTCTTTCAAAAAGCGGAACCGCTCAGCCTGTTATCGATTAAGCTCGATGTTTCCACCCCGGAAGTATACACAGAACAAGGGGTACCGGTGATGGCTGATGGGGTCGCGATTATAAAAGTTGGCAGCACGATTGCCGAAATTGCAACAGCAGCGGAACAATTCTTAGGTAAAAAACGGGAAGAGTTAGAAAATGAAGCGCGCGAAGTACTAGAAGGTCATCTCCGTTCTATTCTCGGCTCGATGACCGTTGAAGAAATTTACAAAAACCGTGACAAATTCTCCCAGGAAGTCCAGCGGGTTGCTTCCCAGGATCTGGCGAAAATGGGTCTTACAATCGTATCCTTTACGATCAAAGATGTACGCGACAAAAACGGGTATCTTGAATCGTTAGGAAAACCGCGTATTGCCCAGGTGAAACGGGATGCCGCCATTGCCGAAGCCGAGGCAGAAAAAGAAACACGGATCAAGCGCGCCGAAGCGGTAAAAGAAGCGAAAAAAGCCGAACTCCAGCGCGCAACAGAAATCGCCGAAGCCGAAAAGGAAAAGGAATTGAAAGTTGCCGAATACCGCCGGGAACAAGATATTGCCAAAGCCCGCGCCGACATGGCTTACGATTTAGAGGCTGCCCGGGCAAGACAGGAAGTTACCGAGCAAGAAATGCAAGTTAAAATTATTGAGCGGGAGAAGCAAATCGAACTCGAAGAAAAAGAAATTCTCCGGCGCGAGAAGCAATATGACTCTGAAGTTAAGAAAAAGGCGGACGCCGAGCGTTATGCTGTTGAACAGGCGGCTGCTGCGAATAAGGCGCGAGAAATTGCCGAAGCCGAAGCGGAAAAATATCGCATTGAATCTCTGGCAAAAGCGGAAGCAGAAAAAATTCGCATTGACGGACTGGCAAGAGCAGAAGCAGAAAGAGCGCAGGGTGAAGCTGAAGCGGAAATTATCCGCCTGAAAGGTCTTGCCGAAGCGGAGGCCAAACAAAAGGTTGCCGAAGCTTTCGAGCGATTCGGTCAAGCCGCTATTCTCGATATGATTCTCAAAATGCTTCCAGAATACGCCAAACAAGTGGCCAGCCCGCTTTCCAATATTGATAAAATTACGGTTGTCGATACAGGGGGTAGTGGCGAGAACAAAGGTGCCAATAAGGTTACCGGTTATGCGACCGATTTAATGACGAGCTTGCAACATTCATTAAAAGCGTCTACCGGTCTTGATATTAAGGAAATTATCGAAAGTCTAGCAGGTAAAAACAATAACAACAACTAATCACGAAGACGTCAGGGAACAATTCCCCTGACGTTTATTATTAAAAAAATAAAAAAATTCTTCCGAAATGATTTACAATATTAATATAATTGTTTGTATCGTAAAGTAGGGATACTATGTGGTCATTTCTTCGAATCGGACTCCATCTTGGACTATGGTTGCTTTACTTTTACAAAGAAAATAGCTGGTCTAATCCGTATACATTATTGCTCTGTGCTATCGTTATCAGTCTTTATTACTTTTTACCGGTTGCTAAAAAGCCACTTTTATTGTATTTCGTCATGCACCTTTCCATCATCGTCCTGTTTATGTTCATCACGCAGAATCAACATGCGCTTCTGTTATTCATCGTCTGGGTTTTTTCACTTGAAGCGATAAAGGACTTGAAAGAGCGCGAGTTTAAACTTTATGCGGTTTTTTCGATCATCCTTCATGGCATCGCTCTCTTCTGGATGGATGAGATTTCTTGGCTCGGTTTTGTCATTGTGTTTTATGTACTGGCTACAATGAGTAACACCGCCGTTTCCGAACGGGGTCAGCTCCAGGAAATGTATGAAGTTTTAGCCGGTGAATATCGGCAAGTCAAAAGGCTGGCCAGTTTAGCTGAAGAAGAAGCCCGGAATGAGGAACGGACAAAAATCGCCAGAGACATTCACGATTCCGTCGGGCATAAATTAACCGCATTGCTCATGCAGCTGGAAGTGGCCGTACTGGAATACGGGGCAGACAAAATTGCCCCTTTGAAAGAATTGGCAAAAGATAGCCTGGAAGAAACACGGCGAGCGGTGAAAGCATTGAGGAGCGAAGAAATTGAAGGAATCTCCACGATTATCCAGTTGATTAAAAGGTTAGAATCGGAAAGTCATCTCGTCGTTCACTTTACTACGAAAAAGGGCATTCTTTCGACAAAATTGACGAATGAAGAAGGGGTCGTCCTGTATCGCGTCATTCAGGAAGGCCTCACGAATGCGATGCGGCATGGCCATGTAAGAGAAGTCTATGTTGAATTGGGACGTTCGGCGATTGGTCATATTGAATTCATGATTAAAAATCGCATCCCTCAGAAAACCCCTTTTGCAGAAGGCTTCGGTATTCAAAATTTACGGGAGCGGGTGGAAAAGCTGGGGGGAGAACTATTGGCCTATCAAACGGAGACACATTTTTATTTAAAAGGACATTTTCCGCCAAAAATGGGGTGAAGGCATTGTGGAATATATTAATTGCTGAAGACCAGCAGCTTGTCCGGCAAGGGTTAAAATTGATGCTCGAACAAGATTCGCAATTACGGGTTGTGGCTGAAGCCGGTAACGGTAAGGAAGCGATTCAAAAAATGGAAGAGCATATCGTAGATCTCGTCATGATGGATATTCGCATGCCGGTGATGAACGGACTGGAAGCAACGCGGATTATTAAATCGCGCTGGCCCGATGTGAAAATTCTCATATTAACAACGTTTAATGATGATGAATATGCGATTCAAGCCCTGCAATACGGTGCCAATGCTTTTATGTTGAAAACCGCCGAGCAAGAGGATTTGGTGGAAGCCGTGTACAGCGTAATGCGAGGGGCGATGCCGATTCACGAGGATGTTACAGCGAAAGTTATGCCGAAACTATTGGAGCGGAAAAAAGAACAAAAAATTGACATCCCGCTTACGGAACGGGAACTGGACATTATCCGGCTCGTCGGTCAGGGAAAAACAAATAAAGAGATTGCCCGGGAACTGTATTTGTCCGTCGGAACGGTTAAAAATCATATTAGCCAGATTTTGCATAAACTCGATTTACGCGATCGAACACAACTCGCAATTTTTGCTGTGAAAAATGATCTTTCATAAGTCTGTACATAATCATACAAGTTTTAACTAACTGAACAGGGGAGCGATAACCCCTGTTTTATTTTGGAATTATTAAATATCTTTATTTCATTTCTCAGATAAAAAATGACTCGAGTCATACTTTTCCAATTATTGAAGTGACTGCAGGCAGTGGGGAAAGCGCACCGTATTTTTTACAATATAAACAAAAGCGAAGGGGTGAAAGGATGCTAGAAGTACTCGATTTAACGAAAAGGTTTAAGAAAAATTTTGCTGTAAACGGTGTGAATTTATTTTTAGAACAAGGTGAGATCGTAGGACTGCTCGGACCGAACGGTGCAGGGAAGTCTACAACGATTTCCATGATCGCCACCTTAATCGAGCCGAATAGCGGGGATATCCGGCTGTACAATGAAAGCATTATTAAACATCCCGAAAAAATTCGTGCCATTCTCGGTGTCGTACCGCAAGAAATTGCATTGTATCAAGATTTAACCGCCGAAGAAAATCTCGAGTTTTTCGGTAGAATTTATCGATTAAAAGGGCGGGACCTGAAGAAGCGGATGGACGAAGTATTGGAGATTATCGGGCTTGCAGACAAAAGAAAAGAAAAGGTGAAAAAATTTTCCGGTGGTATGAAACGTCGCCTCAATATTGGCGTTGCACTTTTACACAACCCGCAACTTGTAATCATGGATGAACCGACCGTTGGTATTGACCCGCAATCCCGGACTTATATTTTAGACACGGTTAAACGCTTGAATCAAGAAAAGGGAATTACCGTCCTTTATACGAGTCATTACATGGAGGAAGTCGAGTATCTCTGTCAACGAATCTATATTATGGATAAAGGTCATATCATTGCCTCCGGAACGAAAGAGGAGCTAAAAAATATATTATCGCAGGAAAATACGATCACGATTAAACTCGATCAAGTTCGCAAGCAATTTGTCGAATTACTCAAGGCTGATCCGGTTTTTCGGCAAGTGATGGTTTACGACAGTTCGATTCAAGTCATGGTACCGAAGGAAGTTAATGTGTTTACACGCGTTTTATCTATGGCAGAGCAATCCGGTGTTGAGCTTGCAGCGATTGAGGTAAAAACGCCGACTTTAGAAGATGTCTTTCTCCACTTAACCGGGCGGGCGCTCAGGGATTAGGAGGGATACGGATGATCTGGACTTTTGTCAAAAAACAGTTACTCCTCATTATCGCCAAACCGCAAGAGTTACTCATTCTCCTTGCCATGCCGTTAATTTTAACAACCATATTAAGTTTCTCTCTAAGAAGTTTTATCGATGGGGAAACGGAAGCCCTCCATGCGAAAGTAGCATTTGTTGAATACGGAGATGCCGAGAAAGAACTGGCTGAGTTTAAAGAAAAAGTAGATGAAGCAAATATTCCGGAACAGGCCAAAGCCATCATCAAGGAACAGGCAGAATCAGTTATGCCGCTAAAGGTATTAAAAGAAGATGTACTTGGTGATGAAGAATTACAGGATTACATTGAATACCGAGAATTTACGGGAGAATTTCTTGAAGAATTGCAAAACAGTGGTGAGTATACCGCTCTTATCGTTGTTCCGGAAAACTTTCATTTCGATACGTTATCACGAATCTTTTTTCAGGAAGATCGTGACAGCCAGTTAACTTTGTTAAAAAATGGCGATGAAAATTATACAGTGAAAATGGTCGAAGAAATTTTAATCACGTTTCAAAAGCATTTTTCTGCTTTAACGGTAGCCGGCAATTACGGTGTAGAACTGCGGTTAGATGAATTAGAGCGGGATGTTGTCGGTTCGATTGAAATGCTCAATGCAAAGGAGCCGGTTCAGTCTTTCCAGTATTACACCGCTGCGATGAGTGTCATGTTTGTCCTGTTTATTGCCCCTTATATTAGTAATGTTGTACTGGATGAGAAAAAGAATCTGGTTGTTGATCGAATCCTTATTGCCAATGGTACGCGCTGGCCGTATTTTATCGGGACGTTTATCTCAGCGATTGTATTAGCCTTTATTCAGCAAATGATTTTATACGGAGTTTGTGCCCTTGTCTTTCAAATCCGCTTTGATGATATACTGGCGTTTCTCGCAATTAATTTCGCTCTTTGTGTGGCAGTTGGCGGAATTGCCTCGCTCCTAACAGCGATTACCTTTTATGTGGATTCCCAATCCGTCGCCAATTTCTTTATCAGCTTCATTGTCATGACGATGTCTTTCCTGGGTGGAAGTTTTGTACCGGTGCATACACTTTCGCCGCTGATCCAATCATTAGGGGATTATACGCCTAATGGTGCTGCGATGGAGACCATTTTACAATTGATGCAAGGATACGGGATAGAAGTCGTTACCGGGAACGCTATGTATTTAATCATGCTAGGTTTGGTGTTAACCATGATAGGCGCCATTAGTTTCCCGAAAAGGGGGTTAAAAACTTGAGGGCAATTTTAAAAGCAAAATGGCAACTCTTTCTCCGCACACCGTGGACGTTCATTACGATGACGATCTTAATCTTAATATTTGCTTATTTAATCGGCGGTCTCGGTATAGATGTAAAACATGAAATACCGGTTTTTACCAATATAAAAGATGTTGAAAAAACAGAAACCTGGTCCAGGATTACCGAATCGGAAGTGTTTGAATTCCAATTGACAACGGAAACAGAGGCGAAGCAAGCTCTTGAAGATCATCGCGTGGAAGCAATCGTATTTCTTGATCATGATGATTTCAAAGTTTATGTAGCTACAGAAACCCCCAATGCCAATCTATTGTATCAGTTGCTTCAATCGGCCTATACCGATTTGTTTTTAAATGAAAGCATTATTGAAGCAGCGGAAGAACATGGGCAAGTTGTGGATATTGTCAGTTTGCAGGAAGATTTGGCAAAACAAAAAGAAAATCCGTTATTTTCCATACAAAGTGAGTACTTTTATAGCGATAAAACGGTAAAAGTGGATATGAATTTACAAAGTTTATTTGGATTTACTTTATTTTTCGTCATTTACACGATTGCCTATAATGTGCTCTTTATTTTACAGGAAAAACAGTCCGGCATTTGGAATCGGATGATTTTATCTCCTTTAAAGAAATGGCAAATGTATATGGGGAATTTGCTGTATAGTTTTGCTGTCGGTTATATTCAAGTCGTCGCTGTTTTTGCCCTGTTTCGCTATGTGATCGGGATTGATTTTTATGGAGGATTTGCCAAAACATTACTCATTTTAATCCCTTACGTATTTTGTATCGTCGCTTTATCCCTCTGTGTTGTCAGTATTTCGAAAAATGAACAGCATTTTAATGTATTAATCCCTTTGATTTCCGTCAGTTTCGGTATGCTGGGCGGGGCATACTGGCCGCTTGAGATTGTCACATCGGATATTATGTTATTCTTATCGAAGCTTATTCCGATTACGTATGGAATGGAGGCGCTGAAACTGGCGACGCTTTACCAAATGCCGGTTCAGGATTTGTTACCGAGCATGGCGGTACTCGTGTTTATGGGCGTCGTTTTGATGGGTATTGGCATCAATGTGATGGAAAAACGGAGCGGGTAGGACTTTTATTTGAAAATAATGAAGAAGTTGAAACAAACAAGACAGGTGGTAAAACTTGCTCCACCTGTCTCTTTGTTAAACCGGTTAGAATTTGCACCTAATTATTGCGGTTCACTCACTTCTCCCATAAATAGAATCATTTGCGAGCTGTTTTCTTCAATCAGGAAGAAGAAGGGCCGGTTTACGTGCATCGTAAACGAATCTACTGGTGCGGCCAGTTCTACCACGGCAACGGAAGTGGCTGCTGCAGCTTCGGTACCTTGCTCATTCACTTCAATAAAACTTTTATGTCGAACCTCACTAACTGCAACCCCACCACCATCGACCATATTCGTAAAATCGGCACTGGCCGTGAAGGCATCCGTCATACCTAATTCCATTAATATATCGTTTAACACCGTTTCATATTCCATTTGAAATTTCGGTAAAGTAATCGTTCCTTCCCTTTTTGCAAATTGGCTTTTCCAGCTATTCCATGCTTCAAGAGACAGGTTATCGTAAAATTGCTCCAAGTTCACATCTTCTTTTGGTAAGAAAATAAACATGCTCGCATCGTGATTTGCATAAGGCAATTCAATGGCCTGGAAATGATTGTTTTCAAAATAATTGAACTCGCCATCTTGTACCATGAAAGGAGTTCGTTTCGTATTCCCATCAGGAAGGGTAAACGAATCTTCGTACGTTAATGCATCGTTGAAGGGAGAGTCCCAGTCACCTTTAAAATAGATAGCATTGATTAAATATAGGACCGTGGATGGGTCAATTTGCTCGACAATTTTGTCAATCTTATTATTCGTTTTGTTTTTCACCCAGTTATTGATTTCCCCCTTTGTTTTTTCCTGCAAAAAGTCGACTTCATTCACTTCAGCACGATAATAACCGTTTACGTCATCAACAAAGTTTTTTACAAAAGGATAATCTTCTTTTAACCAGAGAGAGTTGCCAATATTTAAAGTTACTCCATAATCTTTTTTAGCAATGAGATCTAAAAAGGATGCATGTCCACGATTTAGTTGTTCAATACTCATATGATCGGAATGGAGTACGTCTAGCATTTGTTTTTCTGTATCGCCACTTGCGCCATTTGCCGTCATAGAAAGAGCCATGTGAATGCTGATGGGGGAGAAAAAGATATTCTCGTTTTGGTCAACCTGCACGAGCTGTTCATGCAAATCAAAGGCAAAACGATTGTTTGCTTCAGCGATTTTTTGATAGTCATCTTCTTCATAATAATTGGAGCTTACTTGCGTGCAACCTGCAAGGAGTAACAGGAAAAGTCCGAATATCATGCGCTTCATCGATTGACCTCCTTTTCATTCGTTCATATAGGTAGACGAATTTTTTTGCAAAAGGTCGCACGTTGAATGAAATAAAAAAGGATCAGCTTATAAGCTGACCCTTTTTTCATCGAGTTTTTATGCTGCACGGGATGGTGCATCTTCATTTTCATTTTCGTTTGTAAACATCCGTTTAAATAACTTGACGATTTCATTGACTAGAAGTGGTGTGATGGCACCGACTAATAAGACATAAAAGTCAGTGATATCATCGAGCCGGAAAATGTTAAAGATCGTGTTTAAGCCCGGTACATATACGAGAGCTAACTGGATTAAAACTCCAATTATAATCGCACCGACTAAGTATTTGTTTGAGAAGAAGCCAACCTGGAAGATGGATTTTATTCGGCTTCTTAAGTTCAAGGAATGGGACAACTGGGAAATGGCCAATGTGATAAACGCTAATGTTTGAGCGTGAATTAAAGCGTTGTTTAATTCAGGGTTGGCCTTAAGGTTTGCCAGTGACCAGTCTTGAGCAAAAATACTGTTCGATGTTAATAAACCTTCAGCGTACAATTGTTTAACTTCCACATTCAGTTCGAAGATGAACGCTCCTAATGTTAACAACCCGATGAGAATACCGTTACATATTGTAAAGAGGTAGTTACCGTGTAAAATACTTTCCTTCGGATTCCGGGGTTTTTGTTTCATAACATCCGGATCATCGGGATCCATACCTAAGGAAATGGCCGGTAAGGAGTCGGTAATTAAGTTAACAAAGAGAATTTGTACAGCGGTCAACGGTGTCGGTAATTTTAACAGAATTCCAAGGAATAGGGCAGTAATTTCTCCCAGGTTACAGGATAGGAGGAACAGTACAGCCTTTTTAATATTGTTAAAAATGTTCCGACCCTGTTCAACAGCATTAACAATCGTAGCGAAGTTATCGTCTGTTAAAACAATATCTGCAGCACCTTTAGCCACGTCAGTTCCGGTAATACCCATTGCAACACCAACGTCGGCTTGCTTCAAGGAAGGTGCGTCATTGACACCGTCTCCGGTCATGGATGCAATATTACCATTGGCTTTAATAGCTTTAACGATACGAACTTTATGTTCTGGTGATACCCGGGCGAAGACGCGAACCGTTTTAACCCGTTCTTTCAGTTCTTCATCACTGGCTTCATCGATTTCTGCTCCGGTCATCGTTTGATTAATGCTGGAGGCAATGCCGAGTTCTTTCGCAATCGCCAGTGCGGTTTTTGGATGGTCACCGGTAATCATAACGGTAGTAATACCGGCGGATTTCGTTTGTTTAATGGAATCTTTTACTTCTTCCCGGGGCGGGTCAATCATACCCGTTAACCCGATAAAGGTAAGATTCGTTTCTAATTGTTCATTAAAATCTTGTTCCGTGACATTTTCCCGTTTCGCCAGGGCTAATACGCGAAGTGCTTGATCGGACATGGCTTCTGAAGCCTGGCGAATTTCTTCTTTATCAGCTTCGGTAATCGGTCGAACCTGTCCATCTTTATAAATCGATGTGACGTTCGGCAAGATGCTTTCAAGGGCACCTTTTGTTAAGGAGAAGTAACAGTCACCATCCTGATGGACCGTTGTCATCCGTTTCCGATCAGAATCGAAGGGAAGTTCGAAGACCCGTTTGTACTTAGAATCCAGCTGTTCTTTCGGCTTATCAACCTTTTTCGTTGCGACAACGAGGGCAATTTCTGTTGGATCACCGGTTGTTTCCGTCGCATCTGAACAAAGAGCCATACCTGTTAAAAGTTCATCGGTTGCTGGATTGTTGACTGGAACAGCATCCATGTCCATTTCTTTACCATCAACAAATACTTTTGTAACGGTCATTTTGTTTTGGGTTAATGTTCCCGTTTTATCGGAACAAATCACGCTAACCGAACCTAAAGTTTCTACAGCAGGAAGCTTCCGAACAATCGCGTTCCGCTTACTCATGTTGGTCATACCGATAGCCAGAACGATTGTTACAATCGCAACTAAACCTTCAGGAATCGCAGCTACCGCTAAACTAATCGCGGTTAGGAACATATCTAATAAATCGCGGCCTTGAATGGCGCCGACAATAAAGAAGAGCACACAGACTGCCAGAGCAATGATACTGAGAATCTTACTGAGCTGGGCAATACTCTTTTGCAACGGGGTGATTTCTTTTTGCTGGGATCCGAGCATTTTCGCAATTTTACCCATTTCCGTCTGCATTCCCGTTGCGACGGCGACACCAACACCACGTCCATAAGTAGAAACGGTGTTCATAAAGGCCATATTTACTTGGTCACCTAGGGGAATATCTTCATCAGAAAGGAAGGATGCATCTTTATCAACAGCCACAGATTCACCTGTTAATGCGGATTCTTCTACTTGTAAGTTTGCAGTTTCGATTAAACGCAAGTCAGCAGGTATTGAACGGCCCGCATCTATAATGACAATATCACCAGGTACAACTTCCTGGGCTGGTATTTCTTTAATTTCACCATCTCGTTTAACAAAAGCGTGGGGGGTAGACATCTCTTTTAAGGCTTCTAAAGCCTTTTCAGCTTTTGATTCTTGAACAACACCGATTATGGCGTTAATTACAACAATGGCTAAAATGATGAGGGAATCGATCCATTCGCCGACAACTGCAGAAATCGTCGCAGCGACAAGCAAAATCCAGATTAATGGATCGTTGATCTGGTCCCATAGCATTTTCAAGAGTGAGGATTTTTCTCCCTCTTCGAATTGGTTAGGACCGTATTTTTCCAGCCGTTTTTGGGCCTCTGCGCTGGATAGGCCTTTCTCAACATCTGTTTGCAGTTCTGCTAAGATGTCTTGAGAAGGTTTTGAATACCATCGTGACAACAACAATCACACTCCAGTTTTAATAAAATTTTTACATAGATAATTATACGTTAAATATTGAGCAATTTGAACGATTTTTTTAAAAAAATTTCATGTACTAGTAATACTTTCCTGCAGAGAATGATTTCCGGAACATAATTGGGAATAGTTGGAATTCCTACAATAAGAATAAAAAGAACTCAGTATCAGATGTCTGTTTGATGTATTTTTAGCAATTGTTAACTGTTAAGAGATGATTCTTTTATATTTTGCATTCACCTTTTGGAAAGTATTCTTTTAAGTATTTCCAATAAATCCCTGTGTTCTTTTTCGTTTTCGTGGAGTTCATTTTTGGGAGTGGTGTTCAATTTCGTAGCAGGAGGACAGAGGAAAAGATGTAATCGTCATGTATATAATTATAAAATTTTCGGGTAGACCAATCGATGAAAAAAGTAAAGAAGCCAGGATAAAAAATACAGTAGAGTTCATAGACGGACTGTACTTCAATCGTGCAAAAAATTTCCCGGCTTCTATTATATTTATTTTTATATTTATTTTGAAACGGCTTCTTTAACCGAAAGAATGGGCGTGTTTTTACCAAATGTTGCACGAATGGTTTTTCGGGCATTGATAGGGGTTCGTGCATTAACTTTTTGAACAATCTTTTTTCCATCAACGATCATTTCGACGATAAAGCATTTTGCACCGCACTGCAATTGGATTCCTCCATTATTAACCAACTCCTTGAGCAATTGGTACTTCTTGCAATTTTTATGTTATCGTTAACCATTTATATGAGCAAGCAATTCACACTTCTTCTTAATTTCGTTCCAGTTTGGAACGTATCGGGAACAAATAAATCGTAATCAATGGATACCGGCTTAATAAATGGGTGAAAGAAAATAGAGATTTCCTCAAAAGTGCCTTTATAAAACTCCTTAATTGGCATAACGTCCGGAGCGCCGACGGCATAGCAATGAGGTTTAGGTAAAGTTCTTATCTCGAGTCTATCGATCCCAATCTCTAATTTAATAAAATGTGGAAGCAATTTCGCCTATTTCACTCCCTATAGTAAAAGCAATGTTACAACATTTTTAAAAAATTCAATATATGAGTTGTAAATAAAATAGGGGCTGTCCAAAAAGTAAAATTATTTCAAGTTGAACTAAACCAGAATGTTGATTTATCAAGGTTCTTGAACAAACAAAAGGGGCATCCAAAAGTCGAAAATACGACTTTTTGGACAGCCCCTTAGTTATTTTTTCTTCATTATTATATCTTGCCATGTATGCAGAAGAATTTATTTACCACCACCAGGCAAACGAGATGCCGATGATTGCTCCCAGAGCAATGCCGATTCCTAAACCTAATCCGAATCCCCAGAAGCCATAACCGTAATAGGGCTGGTTGCCATATCTTCTTGACGGGAGAGGACGTAAATAAACATGGGTGGGTGTCACCCGGGTGATGATTCCCCGATGAATGCCTCCGTCCATTGTCCGAATCGTACATGGTCTGCCGATATTTTTGGAACAACGATCGAAATAATAAGGAATGGACACTGAAATATACTCCTTTCACGGGATTTCGTTCCTAACACAACATATGAATGGAGACAAAAAAGGACTGGACCACTGGCATAGAGTGGAAAAATTGTATCGATTTCAGGCTTGTTCTAAACAAATACATTGAAAGCCTGAAAAAAATTTATTGCATAAAAATAAATGTTATGTTATAAATATACATATATTTTTATAAAAATAAATTTCAATGAATAAATATGCAGAAAGGATGGGAGAGCGAGTTATGAAAAAGTGGTTTTATTTCTTTTTCGTTATTAGTATCGGATTGATTTTGTTTGCCGGTTGTTCGCAAGGTGAAGCTAGTAACGGAACAGGTGGTGCAGAAGAAGATGGAAAAAAGGTATTGAAAATGGCCACATCCGCGGATTTTAAACCCTTTGAATTTTTCGATGAAGAAGGAAACTTTGCCGGCTTTGATATTGATCTGGCCCATTTAATTGCAGAAGAGTTAGGCTATGAATTAGAGATTGAAGATATGAACTTCGATGGCCTCATTGGCGCACTTCAGGCCAATCGTGTGGATATGGTGATGGCCGGGATGAGCGCTACCGAAGAGCGAAAGAAAAATGTTGATTTTTCCATTGAATACCACCGTTCCGGAGAAATGTTTATCGTGCAAAAAGATTCCGGAATTGATTCGTTAGATGATTTACAGGGCAAAATCGTCGGCGTCCAACTCGGGACAATACAAGAAGAAGGTGCGGATCTGTTGAGTGAAGAATACGGTTTTGAAGTGAAAAAACTCGATACTGCCAATGTCCTGATTCAGGAATTAATTACGGGAAGAATTGATGTCGGTTATCTGGATAAAGAAGTAGCCCTGGGCATAATCGCTGAACATGATATTACTGGTTTTGATGATCCGACAACCAGTACTCCAGGAATGGCTATTGCCTTTCCAAAAGGAAGCGAACTAAAGGAAAAAGTTGATGAAGTATTACAGAAGTTTCAAGAAGACGGCACATTACAGGAGTTAAAAGAGAAGTGGAAACTAACCGAGGAATAAAGAAGAGGGAACCGGGGGCATAAACAACCATGAATTTAGACTTTTCTACGATCATCAGCTATATTCCATTTATATTAGAAGGCATTTGGACAACGTTACAATTTGTTAGTGTTTCGATTCTCATAGGTTTACTATTAGGGACGATCCTGGCTATATGTAAAATCTCCAACAACAAAATTTTACAAGGGATTGCTAACGGGTATACATCCATTTTCCGGGGAACCCCGCTCCTGTTACAGTTGATGTTAATCCACTATGCGATTCCGCAATTAACGGGTTATAATACACCTGCATTTGTTTCGGCAATCCTGGCGTTCGGTTTGAATTCAGGAGCCTATGTATCCGAAATTATCCGGGCGGGGATTATGGCTGTTGATAAGGGTCAGAGAGAAGCAGCTCTGGCCCTGGCTATTCCTTACCGACCGATGATGCTCAATATCATCCTGCCGCAAGCGTTTAAAAATATTTTACCGGCATTAATCAATGAATTTATTACCTTAACAAAAGAATCTTCCCTCGTTTCAACGATTGGTTATTTAGACTTGATGCGCCGGGCACAAATTGTTGAAGCGAATATTTATCGGAGTTTTGAACCGCTCATATTTGTCGGCTTTATTTACTGGATTATGGTATTTATTTTATCGAAGATTGGCAGAGCGATTGAACGGAGGTTAAGACAGAGTGATTAAAGTTGAAAAACTCGCAAAAAAATTCGGCAAAAATCTCGTGTTAAAAGACATATCTACGACTATTGAAAAAGGTGAAGTCGTCGCTATTATCGGTCCTTCCGGATCGGGGAAATCAACCTTTTTACGATGTCTTAACCTGCTGGAACAACCAACATCGGGCAAGATTTGGATTAATGGGAAAGAAATCACCGATCGGAAGGTAAATATTATGGAAGTCCGAAAAAATATCGGAATGGTCTTCCAGCAGTTCAATCTCTTTCCACATATGACGGCTCTCGATAACGTCAGCTACGCTCTTCGAATCGTCAAGAAATTCTCGCGACAGGAAGCAGAAGAAAAAGGAAAAGAAATGTTGGCCAAAGTCGGCCTTTCCAATAAAGTAACAAGTTATCCGGCCCAACTATCAGGAGGACAGAAACAGCGGGTAGCGATAGCCCGGGCCCTTGCAATGGAACCGGAAATCATGCTGTTCGATGAACCGACTTCTGCGCTGGACCCGGAAATGGTCAAAGAAGTGCTTGATGTTATGAAAGATTTAGTGGATACGGGAATGACGATGGTTGTCGTCACTCATGAAATGAAATTTGCCGAGGAAGTCGCCAACCGCATTTTATTTATGGATGACGGTGTGATCATGGAAGAGGGCGAACCGAAGGAATTTTTCCAGACGCCAAAAACGAGCAGGGCACAAGATTTTTTAGCGAAGGTATTATAAGCTTTAGATTCATTGGAGTCTAAGGCTTTTTTATTATTTTCAATCATCATATATGTTGGATAATCGGCGGTTTCCCTGGAAGCAAGTGCGCGAAAACCGGGTCAAATTGAACAGTAAACTTGGTCCATTTTCCTGATGCTTCATTCAGATAAAACCGAACCTCGCCTCAAATTCCCCGTGCACTTGGATCATTGGAAACAATTGATTCTTCAAGTTTATTTTTGGTAGCAAAATGAAGTTCACCTTTGAACATAAAACAAACAATACAGCATATTTATTAATAGATAAACTGTTTTGGGGTGAAGGAATGAATCATTGTTTTGCAATGGGGCCAGGAATTAAAGTTCGTGGGGAAGGAAGGATGCAGGTCATACCCGATATGGCTACTATTACCATCGGGATGTTGTCAGAGCATCCCAATTTGCAAACGGCGCAAACAGAAAACAGGAAAGTTTCAGAACGAGTCGTGCAAGCATTGCTGGAGTTAGGGATTGAACGAGGGAATATCCAGACTGAAGAATATACGATTCAAAATGTTTATGATTTTGTCGATGGGAAACAGGTTCTTCGGGGCTATGAAGTGCTTCACTTAATAACGGTGAAGGTAAAAGATATCGAGAAAATTGGGCTTGTTGTAGATACGGCGATTCAAAGTGGCGCTAACCAAATATTTAATATTCGCTTTGAAACAGAGGAAAGAAAGAGATATTACCGGCAAGCATTACAGAAGGCGGTAGAGGACTCCCGGGAAAAGGCCCTTGTTTTAGCAAAAGGAGCGGGCATGCCGATTTATCCAATTCCTGTGAGAGTAGTAGAGATCACTCTTGATCAAACTCCCATTCCCTATGGCGGAAAAATGTATCAAGTAACAGAGGCAACATCCTTTGAACCGGGAACTCTAGTTGTTATTGCTGTTGTAGAAGCTGTCTTTTGCTACCGATTTCATTAAAAAACTGCTGCAATTCCTTCTGGAAAGCAGCAGTTCAATAAGGGGGGGAAATGACGAATCTATTTTTAAGAGGAGACAAGGGCTGCATTTAAAATCTTCTCGGCGTTTTCTACCCGTTCTTTTTCTGGAGGTTCCACGTCTTTTAATTTATATTCCAGACCTAATTGTTCCCATTTGTATGCACCAAGTCTGTGATATGGGAGAACTTCAATTTTTTCCACATTGTCAAGCGTTTTAATAAAATCTGCGAGACGGTTTAAATATTCATCATAATCTGTGATCGTCGGTACTAAAACATGGCGGACCCAGACGGGAATTTGCTTTTCTGCTAAGTACCGGGCAAAATCTAAAATATGCTCATTATTTTGACCGGTCAAAAATTTATGCTTTTCACTATCGATATGTTTTAAATCGAGCAAAATGAGATCGGTATATTTCAACAATTCGTCTAATTTTTTTAAATAGGAAGGTCGCCGGGAAAAGGTGGCACCGGATGTATCAAGACAAGTATGAATTCCTTCCGCTTTACACTGTTTAAATAATTCCGTGAGAAAACCGATTTGTAATAAAGCTTCACCGCCACTCACTGTTATACCGCCGCCAGAAGCTTCATAGAAGGGGATGTAAGATTTAACCCGTTCCAGAACTTCTTCAACGGTCATTTCTTTGCCGTTCGACATTTTCCACGTATCGGCATTATGACAGTAAAGACAGCGAAGCGGACAGCCAGCTAAAAAGAGTACGTAACGAATACCCGGACCATCTACGGCGCCGAAGCTTTCTTCTGAGTGAACGCGTCCTGTTACCATATGAATCTACCTTTCTTATTTAGGATAGGGCTTTTTATATCAAAATCCGCCTGAACACGAATATTGTGCCCAGGCGGTGAGTGATGGGAAAAGTACTGGAGAATCGTATTCTTGCAGTTGCCAAAGCAAAGGCACTTGATTCCTTTTTAACCCAGGGGTTTGAAAAAGTGAATATCGATTTATTGAGATATCAGGCGCCAGGCCCCTGAAGATTTGATTAATCCATGGGATCAATCGATCTTCAGAAGGGAGATCAGGCGCCTCGGATCGTACATTACATGGATTCGTGGAATGTACGGTTAATGACATCGATTTGTTGTTCGCGTGTTAACTTGATGAAGTTAACGGCATATCCAGATACCCGAATGGTTAATTGAGGGTATTTCTCCGGATGATCCATCGCATCGATTAATGTATCCCGGTTGAGTACGTTCACGTTGAGATGGTGGGCATCTTTTGTGAAGTAACCATCTAACATACCAACGAGGTTGGATACTTTCGTTTCATCTTCGCGACCGAGAGCTTGTGGTGTAATACTGAAGGTATTGGAAATACCATCCAGTGAATAATCGTACGGCAATTTAGCAACAGATGTTAAGGATGCTAAAGCACCGTGGGTGTCACGTCCGTGCATCGGGTTGGCACCTGGAGCGAATGGCACACCAGCTTTCCGGCCGTCCGGTGTCGTACCGGTCTTCTTACCGTAAACCACGTTGGATGTAATCGTTAAGATGGATTGAGTTGGCACAGCATTGCGATATGTTTTGTGTCTGCTGATCTTTCTCATGATTTCTTTAACGAGTTCTACCGCAATTTGGTCAACCCGATCATCGTTGTTACCATATTTCGGGAAGTCGCCTTCGATTTCGAAATCAACAGCGATACCATCTTCATCCCGGATCGGTTTTACTTTAGCGTATTTGATCGCACTGAGTGAGTCAACGGCTACAGATAATCCTGCGATACCGCAAGCCATGGTCCGTAATACTTCGCGGTCATGGAGTGCCATTTCTAAGCGTTCATAGCAGTATTTATCGTGCATGTAGTGGATGACGTTCAATGTGTTGACATAGAGTTCACATAACCAGTCAAGCATGCGATCGTATTTTTCCATGACCTCATCATATTCGAGGTATTCACTTGTAATCGGCTCATAAGCAGGACCGACTTGTTGTTTTGACATTTCGTCAACGCCACCGTTAATCGCATAGAGCAAGGCTTTTGCGATATTTACACGGGCTCCGAAGAATTGCATTTGTTTACCGATTCTCATTGCGGAAACACAGCAAGCAATGCCATAGTCATCACCGTAGATATCCCGCATGATATCGTCGTTTTCATACTGGATCGCACTTGTTTTAATGGACATTTTTGCACAGTATTTCTTGAAGTTTTCCGGTAATTTTGTTGACCAGAGAACAGTCAAGTTCGGTTCCGGAGCAGGACCTAAGTTATCTAATGTGTGCAAGATACGGAATGAGTTTTTCGTTACTAACGGACGTCCGTCAAGGGCGATACCACCGATCGATTCCGTTACCCATGTCGGGTCACCGCTGAACAACTGGTTGTATTCAGGAGTTCTCATGAACTTAACGAGACGCAATTTCATGACGAAATGGTCCATTAATTCTTGAGCTTCTTTTTCTGTTAAGATACCTCTTTGCAAGTCTCTTTCTATGTAAATATCTAAGAATGTAGATACACGACCGAGACTCATCGCAGCACCGTTTTGTTCTTTAATTGCTGCGAGGTAGGCAAAATAGGTCCATTGAATGGCTTCGCGGGCATTGGTTGCTGGTTTGGAAATATCGTAACCGTATGAGGCAGCCATTTCTTTTAATTCATGTAATGCTTTAATTTGTTCTGTATGTTCTTCGCGATCGCGAATGACATCTTCTGTCATCGTACCATCGCCAATATAAGCTTTATCTCTTTCTTTTTGTTCAATTAAGAAGTCAACACCATAAAGAGCTACACGACGGTAGTCACCGATAATCCGACCACGGCCGTAAGCATCTGGTAAACCGGTAATAATACCGTTACTGCGAGCTTTTCTCATCTCAGGTGTATAGACATCGAATACTCCCTGGTTATGAGTTTTCCGCCAGTGGTTGAAGATGTGTTCAACTTCTTCATCAAGTTCGTACCCATAGGCTGCCAGTGAATTTTTCGCCATGCGAATTCCACCGAAAGGCATTAAGGCACGTTTGAACGGTTTATCCGTTTGGAACCCAACGATTTTTTCCAGGTCTTTGTCTAAATAACCCGGTCCATGGGAAGTAATGGTGGATACAACTTTTGTATCGGCATCGAGCACGCCACCTGCTTCCCGTTCTTTTTTCGATAATTCCATGACTTGTTCCCAAAGTTTTTTCGTTGCTTCTGTGGGACCTTCTAGGAAGCTTTCATCACCCGTATAGGGGGTAAAGTTTTTCATGATAAAATCACGTACGTCTACTTCTTCCTGCCATTTTCCAGGCTTAAAGCCTTCCCAAGCTTTCATCAGTACATCCTCCTTAAAGTATGCTCACTGTTGAACAAGTGTAACTAAAAAAACAAGTTCAACAGTTTCAAGAAAAATGCATTTTTTTATTAATACAGGTTTAAAAGATTGTGTAATTATTAACAATCTTTCTAGTAATAATATACCACTATTGTGAAAAAAAGAAAAGGTGGAAATGCTTTAAAATTGCCTATTATCGGGTGAAAAAGATCAATGTTAATAAATTTTTCACAATTAGCAGCCTTTTTCAGAACATATGTTTGTATTAATATAATTATCTATCATGTACCAATCTGTTATACATCATATTTTTCCAGCTTGTCTCATAAAGATAGATATAGAATATTGAAGAGAGCAGGCGTCTACATGGGTTTATTGCGGGCAACATTACTATTAGCAAGCACGGCTTTTATCGGAGAATGTATCGAGTTTTTTATTAACCTCGTACTAGCAAAATATTTGGGGGAATACTGGCTCGGGAAATACATGTCGATTTTACCGATCATTGGATTTGTTGCGATTTTAGCCAGTTTAGAACTGGATATCGCGGTGTCAAAGTTCGTAGCGGAACGGGAAGAAGAGGCGCATTATTCCATCATCCACATTGCCGGTCAAATGGGCTTTCTTTTTATTTTATGTTTAATCGTCTTGGGTACAGTTCTTTTTCTCGTTTTTCCTGTTTTTTCAGAGATTCATTTCCTTGTACGCTGGCTTATATTATTCCTCATTCCATTAGTATTGTTGTCATCCATCATTCGCGGATATTTTATCGGGGTCCAGAGAATGGGGAAAATCGCGATTGCCAACTTGCTCAGCAAGGCGATGCAATTATTTCTTTTGCTACTATTCTTTCAGTTTTTTGTCGTTCCTTTAGAAATTTCTATTTTATTCGCAATCTTTGCCATCATTGGGGCGGAAATCCTTGCTTTAGTTTATTTATTAAGTACATTTCTTTTGCAATTACGTAAATTAAAATCTCTTAAAGGAATAAGACAATATAATAAAAGCACTTTGATGCGGGAATTGTTATCGATTTCTATCCCGACCGCATCGATGCGTATTTTTAATTCCCTCGTAAACGCGATTAAACCGTTTTATATTCAAGGGGTGTTAATTGCTTCCGGACTAAGTGCTTTAGAGGCAACCGAGCAATTCGGAATCATAACAGGTGTTGTCTTTTCCATCGGCTTTTTCCCTGCATTTATCGCCCATTCCTTTATGGTCGTGTTGATTCCGAATGTGGCGAGTGCTTATCGCAGTGGCGATCGAGGAAAACTGATCCGGCTTTTACGCCAGGTTATTCTTCTTACTTCTTTATATGGTATTCCCGTTTGTGTGTTTTTCTATAGTTTTGCTGAACCTTTAACGAGGTTGTTCGTTTCGAGTCCGGTGGCCCCTTATTATTTACAACTAATGTGGCCCTATTTCCTTCTCCACTATTTTACATTTCCTTTACAGGCTTTTTTAATTGCCCTCGGTTTAGTCAAAGACGTATTTTTACACAATATTTGGGAGGCTGTCGTCATTTTTACTTTAATCTGGCTATTCGGTGTCAATCCTGCCTTTCAAATGGATGGTGTTATTATCGGTTTAAACACGGGAGCTTTGCTCGTGATGTTGCTTCATTATTTAACGGTTTGTAAGAAAATCGGGATTCCAGCGACATTAACTTGGCAAAAGATGCATGATGAACGGTAATTGAGCGGGGGTGAAGGGAAGGGTTAATATCACCGAAGCGTGTAACATTTCATTAAACTGAGCATAAAAAACTCCGAAAACAAAGGGTGTTTTCGGAGTTTTCTTTCGTAATTATAACTCGAAAGCCCAGTTTCCATTGCGGAATACCGGTTCTTTTTTGCCGTCAGCAGTGACGCCGTCAATATCCATTTCTTTCGAACCGATCATGAAGTCAACGTGCACAATGCTGTCGTTGATGCCGTTTTTCAATAGCTCATCTCGCTCCATTTCTTTTCCGCCTTCAAGACAAAATGCATAGGCAGAACCGATGGCGATATGGTTGGATGCATTTTCGTCAAACAGGGTATTATAGAACAATACGTTCGATTGGGATATCGGTGAATCATGCGGTACAAGGGCAACCTCTCCCAGATAACGGGCTCCTTCATCTGCCTGAATTAAATTACGCAAGATTTCTTCGCCTTTTTCCGCTTTCACATCCACGATTTGACCATCTTTAAAAGTAACGGTAAAGTTTTCGATTAAATTCCCTGCATAGCTTAACGGCTTGGTACTTGTTACATATCCGTCGACGCGATTCCGATCGGGGGCCGTGAAAACTTCTTCTGTTGGAATATTGGCCATAAATGCAGCACCTTTTTCATTGACGCTACCGCCGCCGATCCAGAGATGATTTTTTGGTAAACCAATCGTTAAGTCGGTACCGGGTGCTGTATAATGGAGTGCTGTATATTGTTTTTTCGTTAAATAGTCGGCCAGTTTGCGCAAGTTTTCATCGTGTTTTTGCCATGCAGCAACCGGATCTTCTTCGTACACGCGGGTAGCCCGGAAAATTTCATCCCATAAGCGGCCGACCCGTTCCGTTTCGGGAAGGTCCGAAAACACTTTATCGGCCCATGCTTTGGAGGCCGCGGCGATGACTGTCCAGCTTATTTTATCTGCTTGTACATAATCGCTATATTTTTTCAATGCTTTTCCGGCGACTTTATTAAAAGTAGCTATCCGGTTCGGATCGACACCCTTTAATGCATCAGGGTCAGTAGAAACAATGGACATGAAGGCGGCATTTTGTTCTGCAAGTTCAATCATTGCGTTGGCCCGCCACTGTGGAAACTCTTCAAAGGCTTCATCGGGGGCGAGGGTGTATTTTAATTTCGATACTTCTGTATCGTTCCATTCGACATAGACATGTTTTGCCCCCTGATTGTAGGCGGCTTCGACGACTTTCCGAACAAAGGGAGCCACTTCGATATCACTGCGGATAAAAAGTGTTTGTCCTTTTTGGATATTGACGCCCACTTTCACGGCAACTTCCGCGTATTTTTCTAAATGTTTTTCAAAAGTACTCATTCCGTTTCCTCCTAATTTATTTCCAACATTATGACGTAATTATAGCAAAAATTTGTAAGTGGGTCTTGGAATATGCAAAATCTGCAGAATAAGACGTATAATGGAAGAGAAGGGTGGGAGAACGATGGATTTTTCGCATATTGTCGAGGAAAGAATTAAAAAAGCGTACGAAGAAGGCGAGTTTGAGGATCTTTCCGGAACGGGCAAACCATTAGACCTGGGGTATTTAGATGGCATACCAGGGGAATTACGAATGGCTTATACCATTTTGAAAAATGCAGGGTATGTCGATGATAAAGAACGGCAATTTCACAAGGAATTGTTAACGATAGAAGATTTATTGAAAAAGACGTCTGATCAAAAGGAACGGTCGATCTATCAAAAACGATTATCCAAAAAATTAATCGAATATCAAGCTTTCCTGTCGAAACGACGCATCCCGACCAATTCATCGGTTTTCAAACAATATCAGAGCAAGATAGAAAGAAAATTGTTTTAAAATCCGGTAAACTCATTTAAAATACAATGAGGAACTGACTTGTAATTTTTGCCAGGATTTGCGGGAAGGAATTTGAAAGTATTGTGCTATAATAAATGAAGGAAAAAAAGGTAGGAATAGAAGGCGGTGTAAATATGATCGTATTAAAATCGAAACGGGAAATTGAAAATATGCATAAAGCGGGTCAGCTTCTCGCCCGTTGTCATAAAGAAATTGCCAAACTCATTAAACCGGGGATTACGACCTGGGAGATTGAAGAATTTGTTGAAGACTTTTTGGCCAAACACGGAGCGACACCGGAACAAAAGGGGTATCGCGGATACAAATTTGCGACTTGCGCCAGCATCAATGATGAAGTGTGTCACGGTTTTCCGCGGAAAGAACCGTTAAAAAATGGCGATATCGTAACGATCGATATGGTTGTTAATTTAAATGGAGCATTAGCTGATTCCGCCTGGACGTATCCGGTCGGGGAAATTTCTGAGACGGACAAGAAGTTGCTCGAAGTGACAAAAAAAGCGCTGTATCTCGGTATTGAGCAGGCGGTTATCGGAAACCGGATCGGCGATATCGGTCATGCCATTCAAACGTATGTCGAGGGCGAAGGTTTTTCTGTCGTTCGCGACTTTATCGGTCACGGAATCGGTCAGTCGATGCATGAAAAACCGGATGTCCCGCATTATGGCCAGCCAGGCAAAGGGCCGCGTTTGAAAGAAGGTATGGTCATTACGATTGAGCCGATGGTAAACATCGGACACTATTTTACAAAAATGGATCCGAATGGCTGGACTGCTTATACGGCAGATGGAAGTAACTCAGCCCAATATGAACATACGATTGCCATTACGAAAGACGGTCCACTGATTTTAACGGAACAGGACGAGGTGGATGAAGACTAGTTATTAATAAAAACCCGCAAATTCAATGTGATTTGCGGGTTTTCTTAGCTAGATGAAGATGGATATTCCAATTACAGGTATACTTAAAAGGAATCGTTATGTTCAATTATTCTTTTCGTAAACTTCCCAGTTCCTCCGCGATTGCTTGCATTTCACTCGGAGAAAAACTCGTTCGTCCGGAAACATAACGGTAGATCTGATAAATCTTATCGTAATGTTCTTCCGAATACGGTGTACGCATCACCGTGTCGATATTAATCATTTTTAGTTTTTCGTAAATACTTGTCACCATATAGTCGAGGTTTTCGCGACTTTTTACTGATAAATCCAAAAAGGCTCCTCCTTTGCCATCTTTCCCTAAGAATATCATATTCTTTTTTGCGATGAAAAGATGTTGTTTTGAATAACTCTTTGCTTTTTATAGATAACATGATTCAATGAATGTGTGGGTTTAAATCGTCATGAAAGTGGAGGGTAACAAATGGTAAAAGTGCTTTTTGTCTGCTTAGGAAATATTTGTCGGTCACCGATGGCAGAGGCGGTTTTCCGCGATATGGTGAAAAAAGAAGGAATAGAAGATCGATTTCATATTGACTCGGCAGGAATTGGTGGCTGGCATGAAGGGAAACGACCTCATTCAGGCACATTACAAATATTAGAAGAAAAGCAAATCTCCAGCGAAGGAATTTTCGCAAGACAAATACGGAAAGAAGATTTAAAGAACTTTGATTACATAGTCGCCATGGATTCCGAAAACCTGGCGGATATTGAAGAAATTGAAAAGGACCAAGGAGCTACAGCGAAAATTTTCCGTTTACTCGATCTCGTTCCGGAGCGAAAGGATAAAGATATTCCGGACCCTTACTACACGGGGAATTTTGATTATGTCTATACACTAGTTCAAGAAGGCTGCCGTGCGTTACTCGAGCAAATTAAGAAGGACGAAGAGTGGAATTGAGGTGAAACGATGGGGATGAAAAAACTCGCAAAAGGTATGCTGATCGGTGCTCTCGTCGGTGGAGCCATCACGTTGTTTGACTCCGAAACCCGGGAGGAAGTCGTAAAGACAGGAAAGAAGATAGGCACAAAAGTGTGGGATGCCGTAACAAATCCACAAGCGACCTGGAGTGAGATTCAAGAAAAAGTGGACGGGCTCCAGCGTGCCTATCAGGAAGTAAACGATGATATCCGTTTTATTGTCGAAAAGGCCCGGGAAATTAAAGAACTGGGCGAGGAGACTGGCCAATTAATCCGCGAGACAAAGAATACTTTCATTGATGAACGGGAAGATACAGCCGGTACAGATGTTGTGATTTGATTTTCCAAAATGTTCTAGTGCGGGAACATTCCACTACGAAAGTGAATAGAATTTGATAATCGGTAAAAAATGATGAATAAGCTTTGTTTTTTATCGATTCATGGCAGATGGGTGTTGGGTGAAAAATCCAACATCCATTTTTTATCATGTTTTTTCATCGCAGGTGACATGTATGGGAATATGGGAAAAATTGTACAATTGGGGAAAACAAATTTATCTACAGCTTGCCGAACATGAAGTATCTGGTTATGCCGCCCAGCTCGCTTATTTTCTGTTAATGTCAATGTTTCCGCTTATTCTTACGCTTATCTCCATCTTGCCAGTTTTACCGATCACATTAGAAAATCTGTTATTATTTGTTCGTGATTTTATTCCCGCACCGGCGATGGGGACGGTACGGTTTGTTTTGTCGGAAGTAATTAGTGTGAATAGTGAAAAGGCCTTATCGATCGGGATAGTTGTGACACTATGGTCCGCTTCAACGGGGATGAATGCGATTATCCAGGTGATGAACCGGGCATATGAATTAGAAGAGAAACGGCATTTTTTAATTGTTCGTTTAATTTCCGTATTGCTAACCATTGTCATGATCATTGTCTTTTTATTTGCATTCCTCCTTGTGCTATTTGGTAAACACGTTGGTTTGCTTTTATTTAGTAAATTTCATTTAGGAGACGATTTTTTACATGTTTGGGAATCGTTCCGGTGGGTGATCAGTTCTGTTATATTGTTTTTGAACTTTACTGCTTTGTATTTCGTTACGCCGAGTAAAAAAATTTCCTGTAAAACGGTTTTTCCCGGAGCGTTATTTTCCACCGCCGCATGGATTATATCCTCCCTCGGTTTTTCCTTTTATGTGAGTAATTTTGCCACATATACAGTGACTTACGGAAGTATCGGCGTTGTGATCGTGTTAATGCTCTGGCTTTATTTATTAAGCTATACGGTCATTTTAGGTGGTGAGTTAAATGCCTACCTGGATCGGAGAAAAAAGCGAACGGAATCGTGTTGAAATGTCGTTTTGCTGAAACGATTTCTTAATGTTTTCTCGTATTTAAAAAGAACATGGAGGGAATTTTTGGAAGATACACAATAAATATTTGTCAATGTACGGTAAAACCCGCGAAACTGGGAAGGATTTCCGCAAAAGTTTCATGACAATCCGCGAAAAGAAAAGATGAATATGCGAAAGCTCCTTTTACAAAGGCGAAATATCGTATCTAATTCGCGAAAGGAAAATGAATATTTGCGAAACATAGTCTGTTTTCCGCGAGAGTTCGATATAAGTTACACAATCTAAAAATGGTTTTTAGTGAAAGGAATGTATAAAAAACGTTATTTTGCATTCAAATACAGTCAGATTAAAACGAAAACGGTTCGTCGCAATGGACGAACCTTTTTAATCAGGAGCGGAGTAATCGTAAACTATTCAAAATAACAAGGATTGTACTTCCTTCATGACCGATCACGGCAAATGGTAAATCGATCCCGGTCGTGAAATTCGATAGAATCAGCAAAATAATCACGGCGATGGAGAAGGCGAGATTTTGCTTGATGATCCGGTTCATTTTTTTTGAAAGTTGAACGGCTTGCGGAATTTTCAACAAATTATTTTTCATTAAAACGACATCCGCTGTCTCCAATGCCACATCGGTTCCTTCACCCATGGCGATGCCGACATCCGCCGTAGCGAGGGCAGGCGCATCGTTAATTCCGTCACCGACCATGGCAGTGGTACCGAGGCGATTTTTAATTTCTTTCACTTTATCCAGTTTTTCGTCTGGAAGGCATTCGGCGATATAGTCGGCGATACCGATATCCTCCGCAATTTTTTGTGCGGTATGTTGATTGTCACCGGTGAGCATAATCGGTTTCACACCTAAAGCTTGCAGTTCGTCGATAGCCTCCTTCGCATCGGAACGAACGATATCTTTTAAAGCAAACAAACCGACAACGTGGTGATCCTTTTGAATCAGAACGGCTGTTTTTCCTTCCGCAGCATAGCGGTTAATCAGTTGAAGCCAATGTGAATCATCCGCTAATTCCATAAAATCCTTTTTGCCGATCTTCCACAGTTCGCCCTTCAATTTCCCCTGAATTCCCCAGCCGCTTACATCCTCCACATAATCCGTTTCTAAAAAGTTGTCGATTTCCCTTTCTTGAGCGTAGCGAACGATAGCCCGGGCAAGAGGGTGGTTCGATTGATTTTCGATGGAGGCGGCCATTTGCAAGATGGTTTTCTCTTCACTTAGCAGTTCTTCCGCAACAACGAAATCGGTAACTTCCGGTCTACCCTGGGTTAAAGTCCCTGTTTTATCAAAGGCAATGGCTTTTAATTGTCCCAGGCTTTCTACATGGGTTCCGCCTTTAAAAAGAATACCGTTGCGGGCTCCATTGGAAATGGCTGCAAGGATGGCCGGTGTAATGGATGCGACTACGGCACAAGGTGAGGCAACAACGAGCAATACGATGGCTCTATAAAAGGTTGTATTCCAGCTCCAGTCAAATAAATAATGGGGGAGAAACATCATGATTCCCGTTGCCATAAGAACGACATACACGTAAATCGATTCAAAACGATCGATAAACCGCTGGGATGGTGTTTGTTCGCTTTGCGCCTGTTGGATAAGATTGACGACTTTTTGAAACACGGTTTCGTGATTTGGTTTTGTCACCTGGACCGTAATGGCCCCACTCGTATTCACCGTGCCGGCAAACACTTCATCTTGCAAAGTTTTAAAAACGGGAATCGATTCGCCCGTTATCGCTGATTCATCAATACTCGTTTTTCCTTGGACGATAATGCCGTCCGCTGATACTTGCTCACCCGGTTTGACTAAAATTAGGTCACCAACCTGCAACTTCTCAACGGGGACCCGGCGTTCTGAACCGTTTTCGATGAGCCAGGCTTCTTGAGGTTGCAAATCCATTAATGCCGTTAGTTCCCGCTGACTTTTGCTCATCGTATACGATTCTAGGGCACCGCTCATCGCAAAAATAAAAATTAAAATGGCCCCTTCTTCCCAGTAGCCGATGATGGCCGAACCAATAGCGGCTAAAATCATTAAAAATTCGACATTCAATGTTTTATTTTTGATCGTTTCCGTGATTCCTTCTCTGGCTTTGAAATAACCACCAATTAAATAGCTTGCGATAAAGAAAACAACGGAAGGTGTTTCTAATCCAGACTGACCGAGTACCCAGCCGATTACAATCAAAATTCCACTCAATACGGCCATGAAAAATTCTAATTGTGTCGTATTTGTAAAAAACGCTTTTAATCGCTTCTTGAAATTAAATTTTACTTTCGGCTGCCAGTAATTAATATTTGTCTCCAAAATGTTTGCCCCTTTCTTTTACAAATGAGAAGCATTCTCATGTAATTGAGAATTCACCGACGTAGTTGAGAATAATTCTCATTTGTTAAATTCATAACTTGTATTTAAAACTAATTGATAATCACTATCGATTACGTATAAATACAAGCCTTTCCTTTACTTTTATACTATCATAAGAATCATAATTATTCAATAGCATTGGGCAAAAATATTAATAATAATTATTAATAAATAATTATATTAAATACTATGCTCGTGATTGCATTGAAATTCGCGTGATTAGGGAACAGGAGATGATAAAATTTCAAAGCCGGGTGGCGAAATGCCCCCGGCTGTTCATAGCAAAATATTATTAGTTTGTTGATGTGACTGGACCAAGCCCACCACCTTTATGCTCATTTTGCCTGCAACCTGACGATTCAAGGAAGGTTCGTATACTCCGTTCTTGTAATTTCCCGGAAGTCATCCCTCCTTTTTCTTATGTATTAATAAATGTATGGGAAATGATTTGTCAATATTCTAAAAACTGATTGGTTTTCACTAATAAAATGCAAAAAATCGCAAAAAATATTTTTGGATAAGAAAAGAAGGCAATGAAAAAACTATATGTACATCTTATAATTGGAAGGAGTTTCAATTATGAAGAAACAAGCCTGGTTCTTAATCATATTATTACTTTTTAGCATGATGCCCGGAAAAGTTGTTTCCGAGACGAAGGAGAAAACCGAAAAAGAGACCCGGGTAGAAAACAAATACGAAATACCAAGCTCGGTGATCAATATAGCCAAGGAAAATACATATCCGAATCCTGCTCAGGATTTGCCGAAGTTACAGCCGAGCGAGTTAACAGAGGAACTATTGCAAACGTCAAAAGTTAAAATTGAAAATCCGAATTTATTATTAATGTTAAATGAAACGGTGATTAACAAACCGATTCTCGCCCTGGGATATCGGGCCAAAGTGTATTTGGGGAACTGGCCGCTCAATTATGAATCGAAGGAAACATCACCAAACTGGGAATACCAAAAGATCAATACGAATTTTTATGATAATCGGGGCGGACAGGGTCCCTATAAAATTCATTATGTTCAAGAACAGCAAAAAGTTGTCCGGGGAGGACTTACCGCAAAGGTCGCCCATGCCGATGATGTCCAGCAAATGATGTTGCGAGAAGCGATGGAAAAAACAAAGCTACCGTTATCCTTCGAGACGATTATTGGCCAGGGAACGAAAAAGGACCAGTATTACAATATCCCGGGTCAAAAACTCGGTTATTTGGATGCCTATGCACCGGCGATTAATGAAAAAGGAACTATTACATTTGGAGAAGTATATTTAGTATTAAAAGGTGGAAAACGCTTAATTGAAATAAAAAATGTAACGTCTCAAGGTATTGGTGCGTGGATTCCGATTCAGGATCATGTATCGTTCAACTTTCATGCTGTTGATGTCCCCCGCTAAGAGATATTCTGTTATAATGGACTCGTCATTTGTCATGAACCTTTGGAAAGGAGCAATCATTTGAACGAAACAAAACAAGCACAATTAGAACAAGTACAACAGCGTTTTGCTAAATTTCTGGAAATGTTAGAGGAAATCGAACCAGAAGAGGTGGGTTTAGAAGAAATTGATAAGATGATTGCCATGCTGGACGATTTGGAAGAAAAACTGCAGAAAATCAAACAAACTCCTCAGTAGTCGGATGAGGAGTTTTTTGTTTTGTGGTAAATATTCCTAATATATTGACATTCATCTTTTTCTTGTTTTAATATAAAAGTGAGTAATCACTCACTCAGGAGGGGATGGATGTGGAACAGGTTATCGCCATAAATGATGTTTACAAAAGTTTTGATAAAAAGCCGGTCTTACAGGGAATTCAACTTGGCATAAACAAAGGGGATATTTATGGCTTGATCGGTCCTTCTGGCGCGGGCAAGTCCACGTTAATTAAAGTGATGGTCGGGATGGAAACACCGGATGCGGGCGAAGTACGGGTGTTCGATGAAAAAATCCCGAATTTGAAGGTACTACATGATATCGGTTATATGGCGCAGTCAGATGCATTGTATGGCGAGTTAACGGGAAAGGAGAATTTGCAATTTTTTGCCTCCCTCTACCGGTTAAAAAAGGAAGAACGGAACGCCCGGATTGAATATGTCGCCCGGCTCGTTAATATCACCGCTGATTTGAATAAACGAGTTTCTGCCTATTCTGGTGGAATGAAGCGGCGACTTTCGCTGGCGATTGCTTTACTACATGATCCGAAATTGTTAATACTGGATGAGCCAACGGTTGGAATTGACCCGGAATTACGACTTGAGATTTGGCAGGAATTATTTCGCTTGAGGGATGAAGGGAAAACGATCATCGTGACAACCCATGTTATGGTGGAAGCAGAACGCTGTGATCGGATAGCATTGATTCGGGAAGGAAAAATCATTGCCGCGGGAACACCGGAGCAGTTAACGAACCAGTACGGTGCGGAAAATCTCGATCAAGTCTTTTTAAAAGCGGGGAGGGGAGAATGATGAGGATTGCTGTTGTGATGAAGCGGATTTTACTTGAAATGATCAGGGATAAACGTACGCTGGCATTGATTTTCATAATGCCCATTGTGATTTTATCGCTCGTTTATATCCTGTTTAATGGCGAAACGGTTTCATTAAAATTAGGGGTCATCGATATCGATGAGCAGCTGGAGGAAATTTTGGAAGAGATGGATGTTTTTGTTATAGAATATAAAAGTGACATTGATTATAAAGAAACAGTCATCAACGATGATCTTGACGGACTCCTGATTTTTTCAACAAATGATGTTGAACTGATTTTACAAAATAACGATCCGTTGCGCAGCGATCCGTTAGAAATGAAAATAAAACAGGCTTTTGCCGCACGCAATCAAAATGAACTTATGGAAAAAATCGGCTCCATTCCAGCTGGCCATGAAATTGAAATTGATGTTCAATATATATATGGATCGAGTGAAACGGAATTTTTTGACGTATTGAGTACAATCTTAATCGGATTTTTTGTTTTCTTTTTCGTGTTTTTACTTTCGGGAATCGGTTTTTTAAAGGAACGGACGTCCGGAACGATGGAAAAATTAATGTCCACACCAATCAGGCGTTATGAAATTTTGCTGGCCTATTTAGGTGGATTCGGTGTTTTTGCCATTATCCAAACGGTGATCGTCGTCTTGTATGCGGTGTATGTCCTCGATTTCGTTTTAGTCGGGCCCTTTTGGCTCGTCATTGTAATCAACTTATTATTGGCGCTCGTTGCCTTATCGTTGGGTACCTTTCTGTCTTCTTTTGCCAATTCTGAGTTTCAGATGGTGCAATTTATCCCGGTTGTCATTGTGCCACAAGTATTCTTTTCCGGGATTATTCCCTTTGAAACGATGGCCGAATGGGTTCAGTATATCGGAAAATTGATGCCGCTTTATTATGGCGGGCGCGCCTTACAAGAAGTGATGTACAAGGGCAATGGTTTGCCGGAAATTGCTAATGACCTTTTGATCATCAGTCTCTTTGCCGTAATTTTCATTTTACTGAATTTGTTATCGCTAAGGAGATACCGAAAAGTATAGTATTTAATCCAGGAAGTGATCCGCGATGAAAAATAATAATATTTTACAATTATTAATGCAATATACGAAAGAGGGCACGCAATTTACCGACAAAAAACAACGAATCGTTTTAGCCGCGATCGAACTGTTTGCGAAAAAAGGTTATGCCAACACAGCGACAAGTGAAATCGCTAAAGAGGCTGGCGTTGCGGAAGGAACAATCTTTCGGCATTTTGGCACAAAAGAAAATTTGCTCTTGGCGATTCTGATACCTTTCATCAAACATTCACTCCCGCAAATGGCGGATGCAATTTTCGAGGAAGTGCTGGCAGAAAAGCCGAAAACGATCGAAGAGTTTGTTCGTGCACTGGCCACGGAACGATTCATGTTTTTTAAAGAAAACCGGGATTTGTTCCGTATATTTATCAAAGAAATGATTTACCATGACGAGTTGAAGAATGAATTAATCAGCCATATTAGTGAGCATGCGCTATCCAGAATCGAGCAAATCATTCAAGACTTTCAGGAAAAAGGTGAGGTGATCGATATTCCTGCAAAAATCTTGAGTCGCAATATCTTCACAACATTACTAGGCTTCTTTCTATCCCGGTTTGTTCTTATGTCCGACAATGTATTTTTAGATGATCAAAGGGAAATTGATTATATTGTCCAGATTATCGTAAACGGTATTAAACAATGACAGTTTATGGCAGGTGAAAATTCCAGTAAATATCGCATGTTTTTCCTTTCTTTTGTAAAAATAAGAAAAAAAGGAAGGAAGACATGCGAGTGAAAAGAGGATTCAGGATAATTGTTGCAAGTATGATCCTGCTGTTACTTGCGCATACCGTGCCGGTTTATGCCTTATCGAATGCTCCTATACACTGGGGATTTAAAAAAGCGAGGGATGAAGTTCCTCCAGAGGCGGGAAAAAACTACGATGAGCTGTTAGCGAAATACGGGGCATTTTATAAAGGGAATCCGGAGAAGAAAGTCATTTATTTAACCTTTGATAACGGTTATGAAAATGGTTATACGGAAAAAATTTTAGACGTTTTGAAAAAAGAACAGGTTCCGGCCACTTTCTTTGTTACGGGCCATTACCTGGAGACAGCTCCGGAACTTGCGAAACGAATGGTCCAAGAAGGGCATATTATCGGGAACCATTCGTGGAGCCATCCGGATTTTACACAAATCAGTGATGAAAAAATTCGAGAGGAACTGGATAGGGTTAAGCAAAAAACAATGGAACTCACGGGACAGAAGGATATGTTGTTCCTACGTCCACCGCGAGGCATTTTTAGCGAGCGAACATTAAAAGTTGCCCGCGATGCAGGGTATATCCATGTGTTTTGGTCCCTTGCTTTTGTCGACTGGAATGTCAATCAACAGCGCGGCTGGGAGTATTCGTACAATGAAATAATGAGACAGATCCATCCGGGAGCGGTGCTACTATTGCATACGGTATCGAAAGACAATGCCGATGCGTTAGAAAAGGCCATTCAAGATTTGAAAAAAAGAGGATATACTTTTGCCAGTTTAAACGATCTTCTTCTGGAAAAGGAGTTCGAAGAACAATCTCCCTTTGGTCAACTGAAAAAGCATCTTAAAAGTGAGTGAAGCCTCCGTTCCTATTTCGATTTCGCTTAATGAGATATCGACTGAAAAGAATAGCAAAAGAAATTTATATAAATAAATTCCCCCTAAAATAAGAAGTAAAATTTATTTAAGGGGGAATTGCATTTGTATTCCGTGTTTTTAACTGTCTAAAATATGTTTGAATTTTTCTTTTAAAAACAAGTATAATCCGTTTTCGGTATAAGTTGCCGAAGTTACCTCGTCAGCTATTTGTTTCACATGTTCATTGGCATTTTTCATCGCCACACCCCATCCGGCCAGTTTTAACATGGGGATATCGTTTTCCGCATCGCCGACAGCCAATAAATGTTCGGGGGAAAGCTCATATTGTTGCAGAAGGGTTTGGATTCCAGATGCTTTTGAAACATCCGGTACGGCAATTTCTGTACTATGTATTGAAGAGGAAGTTACAGAGAAAGAAAATTTCTCTTTCATTTCATCCAGGGTATTTTTCCAGTTCGTAATTTTATTCAGATCCATACTGAAAAAATATACTTTTATGACCTGATCGGCATCTATGTCATTGAGCCAGTGCAAATGTTTATTTATCGATTCCAATCGCGCATTATATTCATTATCGTGAAGGGTAGAAGGTTTTTCTCCCTCTAATTCATGAATAATAAACGACTTATGTTTAAGTAATGCATAGCGTGGTTTTTCAAGGGGATGAACTTCATAATACACTTTATTTTCACTTGCTTGTAAAACGACTTCCTTAACGAGCTCCGGATCGAGTGTATGGGATGAGATTTTCTGATCGTTGATATTACAGACCATCCCATTCGCCGTTACCATTCCATCGAATGCCAATGTTTCGGGTAACGCTTCAGCAGTTTCTAACCTGGTTCTTCCCGTCGCGATAAAGATTTTTATTCCTTTACTCCGTAATTGGTGGAAAAGATTAACAAGCTCGTCACTAACATTTCCACGGTCGTCGAGCACCGTGCCATCTAAATCGAGAGCGATTGCATCAAATCTCATCAGCGTACACATCCTTTTTGTCACAATTTACTCCATATCCAGTGTAAAATGAATATAGATTTTATTCAATGTTTCACAAAAAAACTTTTGTTTTTCCTTTGCAACGACTATTCTTGAGAATGATTTAATTAGAAGGACTGATCGTGATAGGGAGGGAAATCTGCTTTTCGTGAAGTTGTTATGAATTTATCTTTTGAAAGGTGTGTTTATGATTGTTAACAATAGCATTTGACCTGGATGATACGTTATATGACCGGACGCAACCATTACGAAAATCATTATTACATTTTGAAAAAACAAAAGATTTATCTTTTGAAAACTTCTATCCGATTTTTGAGATAAACAGGGAATTTGCCTTTGAAAAAGTGAAGGAACGGGTTTGGTCATTAGAAGAGTCATATATTTATAGAATTCAGGAGACGCTCCGGCAATTGGGAATTGATATTTCCGATAAAGAGGCATTGAGCTTTCAAGAACATTATGAATATCAGCAACAGCATATCGAACTGCTTCCGCATATTGAAGACATTCTGGCGTTTTTACAAAGAGAAGATATCCAGACTTTTATTATTACAAACGGACCTTCCAACAATCAGAGAAACAAAATTAAAAATCTCGGTTTAGAAAACTATTTTCGAAAAGAGCAAGTTATCGTTTCCGGGGAAGAAGGAGTAGCCAAACCGGATGTTCGCATATTTGAGGTGGCGGAAAAAAGATTTCCTCTTGAAAAAAAGCAGACATGGTTTATAGGGGATAGCTATGAAAATGATATAGTTGGTGCTCATCATGCCGGCTGGAACTCGATTTGGTTGAAGCATGAGAGAAATAATGAAAGCACGTTGCCGCAAATAACCCCGACAAAAACTTTTACGAATACAAAGGATCTACAGGAGTTTATCGTTGCTAGATTTAAATAAGTAATGAAGCATGATAAGAAGATATGAGGATGATGCTAGATCTTTTAACAGATGAATAATTGCTTTACGGGTGGGAAGACATACAGCTTTACTTGCCCCATGATAGAGTTCATCTGTTTTTTCAAAGAAAGATCGGCAGAAGAATCAATGATTGGAATCAATGACAAACAAAAAACTGCCTCAAACGGATCGTTTGAGGCAGTTCTATTTATATTAATGAATTACACGTCTTGCTTGACTGAATCTTGGGCCCCAATAGCTATCATTCATGTTAGCAATTGCAACGCCAGTTGAGCTTTGAGAACCGATGAATTTACCGCCACCTAAATAAATACCGACGTGACCGTTTGTTTTATAAGTATTAAAGAATACCAGGTCACCAGGACGCAATTCACTCTTAGAGATTTTTGAACCAGTGGAAGCAAGACTACTTGTCGATCTTCCAACGGAAATGCCTGCTTGAGCAAATGCCCAGTGTACAAATCCGGAACAATCAAATCTTCCATTCATCGGATCGGCTGCTCCAAAGACGTACACAGAATTTCCGATAAATTGATAACCGACCGATGTTACGATATCAACGGCATTGCCTCCAGCTACGGACGGCTTGGCCACCGAACGAGAAGATTTGCTTGTAGCTTTTCCGTTTCCAGCATTAGAATTTGCTAATTGAGCTTGTAATTGGCGAGCTCGTTCTTCTCTTTCCTTTGCTTCCTTTTCAGCTAAGAGTCTTCCTTCTTTATCTTTCAGCTGTTCTCTCAAGCTTTCTGTCTGGGCTTTTTGTTCGGTAATCACACTGCGAATGCCTTCTAATTCAACTTTCATGTCATTTAAATCGGCTAATTTCGCTTCTGCTTCAGCTACTTTTTGTTTAACAGCTTCAGCATCAGCTTTTTGTTCTTCCAATAAAGTATGATCGGCTTTGGCTAAAGTTGTTAAGGAGTTGACGCGACTGATGAAATCTTCAAAACTCGTTGCGCCAAGTAAAACATCAAGGTAGCCGAATGTTCCGCCCATTTGCTGCATCGTGGCCATGCGCTTTTTAATGATTTCTTCACGCTTAGCCATCCGTGCTTCAATTTCTTCTTTTTCTTCATTTAATCGGGCGATTTCCTTTTCTGTAGTTTTGATATTTTCTTCCGTTTCTTTTAAAATCTTTTCGTTTTCGGCGATTGCTTCTTCAATTCTAGCAATTTCTTTTTCAACTTCAGATAGTTTATTTTTTGTTTCTTTTAATTCGCTTTCAATTTCTGCGGTACTTCTTGAAGCCTCTACAGGAACTGCAGGTAATGAGCTGAAAAGTAGAAAGGCTGCGGTTCCTAGCGTTGCAATTTTCTTTATTGTGGCCTTCATCAATGTAATCCCAACCTTTTTCAATGCTGATTTCTATCAACCATTTTACCTACTAGTCATTGCAATTGGTTTACCGAAATATTACATTTATGTTTCAAATTCTATCAAAGTAATAACAAAAGATAGTAGTTTTAGAATATTCTACTAAGTATAGGTAAACGGTCATAATCAAATCATAAATTGCAAATGGTTGAAAAGGATGGGGTTTTCTAGAAAAACCGACATTATTTATGACAAAGAAAAAAGTGTAATTTATGTTTTTTCTATAGTTATTCGTTATCATATGTTCTTTTTAAACCAGTTTACAGTTTTCTTAATCGCTTTGGTAAGCGGAGTAGAACAATCACCGAAATATTTGACAAATTTGCTATGATCAACAATAAAAGGTTTTTCAAATTGGTAGAGTAACTCATAAATTTCCTTTGCACCGGTATGGAAAAATCCACCGAAACGGAGCAAACCTTAAGGTGTTGCACGAATCTTCGGTTTATAACCAGCTTCTTCATACATCAATGTTAAGAATTGTCTCGTCGTTATCGTCTCCGCGTTAGGCACATGAAAAATCTGTCCAAAACCTTTTTCATTTTCTTCCTGGATCACTAATGCTTTTGCAAATGTATCTTTAGTAATGCATAAGCTAAGAGGTATTTTTAATTGCCAGAAAAGTAAAAAATAACATTGAATCCCCATTGCCGTTTGGATAAAATGAGCTAGAACGAATGGAATAAATTTAGTTATCGCAAAAAAACTGGGGAAAGATTATATCTTGCGAAGAAAGCAGGGAGAAAATTGAGGAAGAAGAAAAATCCGAAATTACCTTTAACGGAAAGCGAACGGTTTAATTTGAGAAAGGCAAAGGTTAAACTCAGTGAAATTTACAAAACAGAAGTTAATCATTTAGCTGAGATATTAAATGTTTCTGTAGAAAGAGCAAGGGATATTAAAGGGCTGGCTACTTTTCAACAAGTTCCATCCATCGGACCGGAAATGGCGAAAAAGTTGGTCGATATCCTTCATATTTATTCTCTGGAAGAAATCAAAGATAAAAACGGGGCGGACCTTTTCGATGAGCTCGAGCGAAGGATGGGTGTGTGGACAGACCCGTGTGTGGAAGATCAAATTCGCTGTATCATTTATTTTGCGAACAATCCAGCTAGTGATAAAAAGTGGTTTGATTTTACTGAGGAGAGAAAACAGTTTCGCAAGTTGCATGGCTATCCAGATACAAGACCGGATAAGCCCTGGTTTGCGTAAGGAATGCCTGGATGATTTTCATATGAAAAATAATACAATTTGCAAGTGATTTTATCGTCGTTCATATATGTGGGGAGAGTGGGAATTTTGATTTTTGTTTTTGATCTAGATGGAACAATTGTTTATAACGGAAAACCAATATCGAAATTATCCTCCAATCGAAAGGAGCTTATTCATGAAAAGTTTAAAGGACAAAAATGTCCCGGAACAAGCCATTCAAACTTTAGAAATCGTAAAGGAATTGCTGGGAAGTTCATTGATTGGGATGTATTTATATAGTTCAGCTGTAAATGGCGGTTTACGTAAAAATAGTGATCTTGATATTTTGGTGGTTGCAAATCAAAGTTTACCTGTCTTCAAACGTAAAGTACTAACAGATCGATTCATGCAAATATCGGGAAAAGTCGGAAATCCAGATTCTTTGCGACCCATTGAGGTCACGATTGTTAACCATCAAGACATCGTTCCCTGGCAATATCCGCCAAAAAAAGAGTATATCTACGGTGAATGGCTCAGAGATGAATACGAGCAGGGGAAAATTCAAGAACCAACTGATGATCCCGATTTAGCTATTGTTTTAGCAAAAGCGAGAAAATATAACATCTCTCTTTGGGGGGCTGATTTATCAAATATCATTGAACCGGTACCAATTGCAGATATTCATAAAGCCAAAAAGATTCTTTACCTGCCTTGATTCAAGAGATTAAAGGTGATGAGCGGAATGTCATTTTAACATTTGCACGTATGTGGCAAACGATGATGACTGGTGAAATAACACCGAAAGATGTGGCAGCAGCATGGGCTATCCCGCGTTTACCTAAAGAGCATGCAACCTTGCTGGACATGGCAAGAAAGGCCTATCGTGGTGAATATGAAGATAAGTGGGAAGAGTTGGAAAGGGAAGTAAAAGCACTCGTATATTTTATGAAAAACGCGATTGAATCTTGTTAAAGAAAACTCTTCAGTCTGAAACGTCTACAACCAAATTAACCCAAGGGGGCTATGGAAATTGAATATTACGATTAAGGAGTTATCAAATGAAAATATCTTTGCGACTATAAAAATGATTACTGAGTTCATGAACTATCATAGACAATTAACCAATGCGTCAAAGGAATACTGGCAAACGGATGAACAATCTGTAGAAACCTTGGAGGATTGGCTGGAAAACGGAACGGTTTACAATGTGTTTTTAGATCACGAGCCCGTTGGATTTTTATACGTCAGATTTGGAGGACAAAATGTCGCCTGGTTGGAAGATATATTTATACGAGAGGAGTATCGCGGCAAAGGAATCGGTCGATTTGTCATGGAAAAATTAGATGACTTAATGGTTCAAAAAAATGTCGTTTCCTTATTTGTTGATGTAATCCCCCGGAAAACGAGTGCATTGAATTTTTATCGGGAATGTGGATTCGATCATTTAAATATAATTCAGCTAAGAAAAAATTACGATGAGAAATTAGATAAGGATGAAGAAATCGAGCTGCTAGGTTTTACTTTTAAAAAATATTAATGAACATCTATTCTGTGATTGAAAATTTGGTTAGCAGGATTTTTTATACGTAAGGGGAAGTAGTATGTAATATAGAAGTTAGAAATAGGGCGTAATACTGGCCCTACCTGAAATTTAGGTCAACATCAAGGGGAAGAATTTGCAATCGAAACAACAACAGATCCTTCAGTTGAAACAATCAATATAAACATTAGCAATCTCTTAATACGGATTTTTTTTTAATAAGTATAATAACTTTTTTTATTCACTTGAGGTGAGGGAATGGGGAAGAGAGTAGCACCTTTTTTGATTTTACTGGCGGCTATTTTATGGGGAACAACGGGAACGGCTCGGTCATTTGCTCCGGATTCTGCACATCCGATAGCAATTGGAGCGGTACGTCTTGCGATAGGAGGTATGTTCTTACTTGTCATTGTAGCTTTACAGGGGAAAATTAACTTTAAAAATTTGCTCATTCTACCTACATTCATCGCAGCCTTATGTATGGCGCTGTTCCAGCCATTTTTTTTTACGGCAGTAGCAAAAGCAGGGGTGGCGATCGGAACGGTAGTGGCCATTGGGAGTGCGCCGATTTTTGCCGGTCTTATCGAATGGATTGTTTTAAAGATTCGCCCAGCGAAAGTTTGGTGGTATTCTACGATTTTAGCAATTGTCGGTTGTCAGATGCTGTTTATACATAAAGATTCCGTCCCGATCGACCCGTTAGGAATTGTCATGGCATTAGGAGCAGGCCTATCGTTTGCCAGTTACACACTTTTAAATCGTTCATTAGTTGTTCATCATCCACCATTATCTGTTGTCGCCATTGTTTTTTCGATCAGTGCCCTTTATTTATCGCCGTTTTTATTTATTTTCGATCTGTCCTGGCTTGGCGCTGTCGAAGGAATCGTTGTAAGCCTACATCTGGGGATCATGGCAACCGGGATTGCCTATCTCTTTTTTACAAAGGGACTTGTCCATGTTCCCCCTTCAACCGCAGTAACGCTTTCGTTAGCTGAGCCATTAACGGCAACCTTACTAGGGGTTTTCCTTTTAGGGGAGAAATTAACGATAACTTCCTGGTTCGGTATTTTCTTATTACTGTTAGGAATTGGTATTTTAATCAGAGCGGAAAGCAAAGCTGTAAAGAGTGAACATCCTTGAAAAATGGACAAAAGAAAAACCTCTTATCAGAGGTCTCCGTAAAAATTGATTACCAATAAGGTGGATACGGCGGCAGCGGAAAGTATTGAGGTTGTGCGTATTGGTGAGCTGTACTGTGACTCATTATTTTTTCCATCGATTGATGACAATCTTTGGCCGGACCGATGAATACAGGAGGTTTTATTGGTGCAACTACCTGTTTCCATTGATTTTCGTTCAGGCAATACGTACGGGCGATGATATTAGCTGGAGTGAATTTTAAAATGTCCGATCCTAAAATGACTTCAGGATTTGGCGCGTCAAAAATGGCCAAAAAATGCGTATGATCGGACAAAGAGACGATATAATGCCACCAGCCTCGTGGGATATTGACGATTTGACCGGGAGTTAAAGTAAAATTCATCAGCTGTTTTGAAAAAGGATGGAGAATCGATACGGTAATCGAACCGGAAATACAATAGACAACTTCATCGGCATTTTGATGATAATGCGGTTCAACAATATTATTTTTGCCAAGATAAGTGTCCAGCAGGGAAATGTTTTTCAATGTGTTTAATTGTTTCCTGCCGACAACATTAATAAAATTTTGATGATCTTTTTTGAATAATGGACTCTGCTTGAGGTCAAAAGTGAACCGGGCATTTGGTGACGAATAATCCATTTCTAAATTCAAAGTGAATCACCTCTTAATCTAAATGATGTATAGGTATTTTATTCATCCCCGTTCGTTTAGTGTGTTTTCAATCTATGGAATCGCCCTTGATTTTTCAGGCGGTCATGATTAAGACATAAACTGTTGCTCCATCCGTAAGAAAGGCGACGGGAGGAAATTTTGTAGAAAAAGGTGCGGTTCTATCAAAAAATGTAGAATTTTGAAACCTCTCGTTAGATATTTCCGTATTAGAAAATGAAGATGGAAAAAATCAAAAGAGAGGGGTTAGGAATTGGCGAAGCAGAAAGATTCCACATCTTTTTGGAAAAAGCCATGGGTTGCCTCCATCGGGGTATTTATTTTGTCACAGTTCATCTTCATTACATGGGAGAAGACAGGCTGGATTCCTAATTTAAAGGATATTGATGGAACGTTTTTGGGAAAAATTGCCCAGCTGTCGTTATTTAATAAGCTTTTCGATTTTTATGAAACCCCCCATTTTAATCTACTCACGGGATTTTTTGTAATCACTTGTTTGATTCCTGGCATTGTCGGCGGAATAAAAGATTTTTATGAAACCATTTCAAAGAGAACAAAACTAAACTGATGCATTGAAAATGCACATTGTTATTGAGAGAGTTTGCAATATGCTGTAAACAGTTATTCGTGTGCCGGAAAGAATTGATCATGAGTCATTCGATTTGGATAAGTTACATAATTACGGGCTGAAATGAACGATCCAGCCTTTTATTATCGTAGGACAATCATAAAATGACTGGACAAGTAAAGGTCCAGTCATTTTTTTGAATATTTGTCTCATATGATGTAAAAAAATTGACGAATAAATTCGATCTAAATTCAAAAATTAATGGATAGGTGCTTAAATTACCGAAAATCATTAATGGAGGATTTTTGATGGCAGATGTAGCTTTAGATTTTCAACTCTCCAGTCCGATTGATAAGGTCTGGAAAGCTTTGACGGATGCGGACATTCTGGCAAAATGGATTTGGAATAATGATTTTGAACCCGTCGTTGGGCGGAAATTTCAATTCCGGGCTGAACCCAATGAATGGTGGGACGGAATAGTTGATGGTGAAGTCCTGGAAGTTGAAGAACCCAATACGTTAACTTACACCTGGGCAAGTCAGGGCGAAACGACAACAATCACATGGACGTTGAAAGAGGGCACTGACGGAACAACCCATCTTCATTTTGAACAAACGGGGTTTAGCGAGGAAACAAAATCTTATCCCGGGGCACTGGAAGGAGCTCGATCGAGCTGGCAGGAGTTTGGTGAAAAGCTCGAAAACGTCTTAAAAGAAATGTAGCGGATGTCTTAAAACAACGGCTTAATGCGTTAAGCCGTTGTTTTTGGCTCATCTAAAAAAATATATGCTCAGGAGAACGGCGGATTGTTTAAATGGAGCATCCATCCGGATGATCACACTTTAATAGCCTCTTGTGATGGAAATGTAGTCGGGATGATCGGATTCGTTAAAGGCTTTTATTGTGAAAGGATGGTTCCTATGTTCGGATTGCCGCCATGGTGGTTGATTTAAAATATCGAAGTAAAGGTGTTAGGAGAAAGTTGTTAGATGAGGCAGTGGCATGGGCAAAGGAAAATGGGGCGAGCGGCATAATTATCAATAGTGGGAATCGACAAGAAAGATACTTTGCGCATATGTTTTACAAAAAAATGGGTTATGATGAAAAGAGTATCCGTTTCGCTAAAAGTCTAGTTTAAATTACAATTAATCTACTTAAATGAATTTTTTATTTGCAAGGTCATATCTTTTTCAAATGATCAGATAATACATGTGAAAAAGGGGATATCAACAATGAAAAGGCGGAAAGTTGGATTTTTCCTTTATGATTCTATTGATATATTAGACTTTGCAGGTCCTGCTGAAGTATTAGCACTTACAGCCAGAACAAAAGTTGAACAATTTCTTACTCTTTATAAAAGAGAATTATTGCCTACTAGACCCTTTGAAGTATTGACTGTATCGGAAACAGGAGCAGCAATTAAAACTCATACAGGAATCCAAATTACTGTTTTTGGCAAGTGAAAAATGCATTGAATGGCCATCAAAAATGTACAC
>CALGAD010000117.1 GCA_937951955.1 uncultured Bacillaceae bacterium | reverse complement strand
TAATTTTTCCTTCACAAACTGACGAATGACACTTTCCAGTTGATTTGCCCAGTCGTCATTCGGTATACTTCTTTTAGACATAGGTAGGGTACTCCTTTCTCTGGGATGTGTTGGTCCAAATCAGAGAATACCCTACCTTTTTTCTTTTGGTCTAGCAAAATGCTTTACACAAAATTTTATACATCATCTTCGGAATGAAAAATATTCATTACTTTTGTTTAAAATGGACAAATATTTTTATCAAATTAGGGGGGTAATATTGAGTTCGTTTGAGTGGGAGAAATTTGATAATAAAAGAAAAACTATAATTCAAACCTTTACAGAAGATATAAATAATATGAACTTTTTAGGCGAACTAACATATTCTAGTCTCGGTATTGTCAATGGGAGAATTATGATAAAAGATTGTGTTAAGCCTAAAAAAGAAGAATTTGAAATGATAGAAGATTTTATAGACAATAGAATAAAAGGAGTATTTCGGAATTAGCAGATGAGTAACGAAATAACAAAGCCTAGGCCACTAAGGTAGAAGAAATTATTGCCAAATTAAATCAAGAATTTAATAAGAGTCTACTGAATAATTAAAAACTCCTTTATCTACAAGGATTTCGCTGTTTTTGTCAAATTAGTATGCAAGAGTAAGTACGGAATTTGCCACAAAAACCTTGCATATGTATGAACATCATGAACTACAACTAATCATGGCGTATGAATTCTTCTTGCTATTCAGTGGAAAAATAAAATCCCGATAATCGTTGGGTAAAACTTGATCAACTCCTGCCCTGGGAAAAAGCAGAAGATGTCTACATTCGGTTCTTGAAAGAACCCACTCAAGGAAACAAAGCTCCCTCGGTGTGTAAGGCGATGAGTTCGATTATTATCAAAGAACGGATGAATTGGAGTGATGAAGAAACGGTTGCGCAGATAACAGAAAACCATATCTTCTATACTTTATTGGTCTTCCTGCTTTTTAAGAGAGAGCCCTGTTTGATGCCTCTTTGATGACCCATTTCCGAAAACTATTGGACGCACCCATAAACAACCTGATAAATGAATGAGTGGTTGAAGCGCAGATGCAGAAAATGGAAGATGCGCAGGCGGAGCAGGATGATGATGACAATGATAATCCTCATGGTGGAATGAAATCGGACGAGAATCCTCATACCAAACAGGAAGATGAACTAGAGCCAGACAACGAAGGAAAACTGCTCATCGATGCGACTTGCGCTCCAGCCGATATTGCTTTTCCAACCGATCTCCGGTTGTTGAACGACGCCTGGGAAAAGCTGAAAGATATCATTGACACGTTGCACACCGGCCTTATCAGGGAATCCAGTCTAAACCACGGACCTATCCGGAAGAAGGCACGCAAAGCCTATTTGTCTGTCGCAAAACAGCGAAATCCGAGACGCAAGACCCTCCGCAAAGCAATTGGAAAGCAACTGAATTTCGTCAAACGTGATTTAATACATATCGAAGAGCTCGCCGAACAAAGAGGGATGATATCGCTGAGTAAAACCCACTACCGTCAGCTACTCGTAATCCAGGAACTGTATCGTCAGCAGAAATTCATGTATGAAACGAAAACGCATCAGGTAAATGTTTGGATTGTCAGTATCAGCAAGCCGCATATTCTCCCCATCGTGCTTGGAAAAGCTGATGCCACGGAGGAGTTCGGGTCCAAAATCTCTGTAAACATGGTGGACGGTTTCGTCTTAGTGGATAAACTGGACTGGAACGCCTACAACGAAGGGAAATAACTTCAGGATTCCATTGAGGCTTACCGCAATTGCCATGGCGTTTATCCAGAAGCTGTACTCACAGATGAAATCTATCGAACGCAAGAAAACAAGACTTATTGCAAGCAACGGGGCATACGGTTAAGTGGTCCGAAACTGAGAGTCCCTTCTATGGATGCCGAGCTGAATACCCTAAAAAAACGAATAGCGTATCAGAATGCAGAAGACCAAAACCCCACTGAAGAAAAATTAGGAGAAGACAATCGTAAGTATGGGCTTTGACGTATTTCCGCACGTCTTCAAGAGACCAGTCAAAACGGTCATCTCCCTACAATTCCTGGTAAAGAACCTCGAAAAAGCTCTCCGTTATACTTTTTTCTGTTTTTACAACGTGGATTAGATTGCTACTATTTTTGGGATAACACGTAGCTTGCGGTTTTTTTAAAAAAATAAGGGTTGTTCAGTAAACCCTATATCGTCCATCGCATTCATCGTGTGATGATGACGACTCATCCAACAACAGTCAATCCGCTGTTGAATTCTCAATTTTCTATTCCCTCAAGAGCATATCACTTGCCCATTGAGAAAAAACTAATTAGCGAAGAGAAAATACTGCACAAGTTTTTGAAGTCTATTCGTTTTATCAAAATAATTCGAGCAACCACGGTGCCGCATATAAAACCATGAACATAACACCATAATTGACACCATTTCGATAAAGCAACCCTGCTACGAGCGCGATTAAAATAGTTCCGAATATATTCAAGATGCCGGCATCCATATATGCAAGCATTACAACAAGTCCTGCAAACAAACCAATCAAAGCTTCATGTGGAATATATTTGAAAACGACGGCACAAATCTGTGTTGAATATTTAATTGTAACAAAAAATGTAATGCCGAGTGCAACGGCAGCACCGATGATTGTTGCCATCATAATTTCACTAATTGTGAGCATATGATGAATGTTATTTTCAGGCGTGAAGACAGGTGGAGCGTTGAACAAACCTGCGGCTGGTCCGATAGCCATTGGAGACAACGGTAAGCCAATAGCAATTAAAGGAATCAAAGTACCTGAAATATACGTTGCATTTGTCAAACCATCCATCGTCGATATGGCACGTGAAGCACGTTGAACAGGATCTTTGATATGACGAGTCATGATTTCGCCCCAAAAGACGGTCATCCCCACTGGTGTCAAGAAAAAAGTCAATGAACCGAAGAGGCTTCCAAGGGCGGAAGTAAGTGATTCTTTTTTTGTTAAAATTTTGAAAGGATTAGGAAAGCCGTTCAATTTTTTTTGTTTCTTCATTTCAATTTCTTTTTTCCCAAGAAGCGGCATTTCTTTCCTCAGCTTCTTGTTTAACAATTCAAAAAGTGTAAAAGCAATTGGACCAATTGTTATACCTAAAAAGAACGATACGAACACATTCGTTTCTTCGGGTATAATACCCAGTCCCCAATATAAATGCCGTAGTCCCATAATCAAAATGGCGAATGGGATAATCATGGCAAGGGACAATAATTTGTTTCTTGTAAGTAATGCCAAAAATACTGCTCCCAAAGTGAAAATCAAACCAGCATAATTAGATAAGATGTCTGCTACAGGAAGAATCAAATATGCAATCAGTAAACTCGTCGGAATGGAAACAAGCGTGCCAATCACGGAACCAGATGCCATTTTTCTAATACTGACATCCGGCAAGCCGTGTTGTTTCAGGATCATGGCATGTTCAACCATTGGAGCAGCCATCACCCCACCAGGAATACCAGCAACAGCCACTGGAATGGAATCTGTCAACTTTTTTGCGACAATTGCTGAGAAGAAGAATGCCAAAATGACATATGGAGATAAACCGAGAAGTGCAAGGGCAATTGTGACGGGTGCCAGCACCGCTGTTTCATCAGTACCAGGCGCAATGCCTATCAATGTATAAAGCACTGCTCCGCTTACAGCAGCAAGAATCATTTGCATTATGACCATTGCATCCATTATGCATCATCCTCTTTCGTTATTGTTAATTTTCTTTTGGGTTTAATAATGATGCTCGATATAATGAATCCGATGACTCCACCACCAAGACCAAAAATCAAAGGTGGTATTTCACCGAAAGCAATAAGATAACCTCCAAGCGAAAAACCGATACACAAGATCATTGCAATGATTAAATCTTTCACATCGACGTTGTCTTCCCAAATTTCAATTAGGTTTTCTTCTCTTTCCTTATTTTCAGTCATTATTTTTCCCCCCTAGATTTATTTTTTCATAATATTAAGAAAATACAATTTAAATCACACTTTGTGAGATCCCCGACTTCAGAGAAAAACGTGGCGACTGTAATGGTTCAAGACCCCTTAGTGTTCGTCATATCTTGGGTACACGGGATGTCTTTCAAGACGCCTCTGATTTCCTGATCGAGTTCGGTTCATTGACGTTAGTATAGATCGTAAATCCCGGAAAATACCGTTGAAGATGATTCTGATGCGACCATCAATGACAATCAGCTGTTTGACGAGTTGATGTCGTAATTTGATCCTTTCAAGCAATTCGCTATAAATGCCATGGAGAAGATTAGTTACAAAGTATCGATCGTCTTTGACAATCTGTGCAATGACACGCGCATCTTTGGTGTCGTTAGTCGTTATTCGTAGATGGTTATCATCCAGTTTTTTCAAACCTCAAATTTCTACATTACAGGAATGCTCTATTTATAAACTTATTAAAACTATGAAGAAATATTTATTTCTATTGATTGATTGAATTGCTCTCTTGTACAGTCTCGACTATTTGTTTAATTTGATCATAACTAGTTTTTCCTTGTTTCAGTGCCAATTTTACCACTTCATCAATTTCTTCATCTTTGGCACCCGCCATGGCAGCTAAATTTCTAGCATGCAGTTTCATATGGCCTTTTTGTATCCCTTCATTGGAGAGTGCATATAAAGCTGCAAAGTTTTGTGCCAGACCTACTGAAGCAATTACACCAGCCAACTCTTCGGCTGAATGTACATCCAATATTTTCATAGTGAGTTTAGCGATGGGATGAGATGATGTGGCACCACCAATTAATCCAACAGCCATCGGAATTTCTATAGTGCCTACGAGCGATTCATCAACAACTTCCCATTTTGATAAAGAACGATATCCACCAGATTTGGCAGCATAGGCATGTGCACCTGCCTCTACGGCCCTTGTATCATTACCAGTAGCTAATACTACAGCGGTTATGCCATTCATAATTCCTTTATTATGTGTAGCAGCACGATAAGGATCAAATTCTGCCAACTTATAGGCTTTGATGAAGTTATTCAAAGCTTCTTTATTTTGAGCAAAAGGCCTATCAAACACTGCACGTGCCCGTACTATTCGATGGTCGGCTAGATTTGATAAAATGCGTAAAATCACTTTCCCACCGGTAATTTTTTCAATTAATGGACCAACTGCTTCAGCCATTGAATTTACAGCATTTGCTCCCATTGCATCTTTTGTATCGACTAAGATATGTGTAACAACAGCTTTTTCATCATACATATCTACGATGTGAACTTCAATATCTTTTGCTCCACCTCCTAAAGAGACAAGAGTCGGATCTTGTTTATTGCAAGTTTCTAAAATCTGTTGTTTGTTTTCATAAAGACGTGTCATTGCACCATAAGGATCATTTAATCCATTAATTTGAATCTGCCCTCGCATAAGCGATCCAGTATATGAGGTGAAAAATCCTTCTGACGTTTGTTTCGCCGCATTACTAGCTGCTGCTATGACAGATGGCTCTTCGGTTGCCATAGGAATGAACAGTTCTTTACCATTGATTTTGAAATTAACTGCAATCCCTAATGGTACATGAAAATAGCCGATGGCATTTTCAACCATTCTGTCTGCAAGTTTTAGTGATAAATTTTTTTCACCAAGTAATATATTTTTTTCTGCTTCCGAGAGATTAACTTGTTCAGCAATGATATCCAATCGTTCTTTTGGGGTTTTTTTATAGAATTTCGATATTCGTGAAGTCATTTAATCACCTCTCATTTTTGTTAACGTTTTCATTTTTTAATACTGTTAAGTATCAAGTCAATACAATCCGGTGAAACAAAAGTTTACTTATATTCAACATTGTTGAATATAAGTATAACCTGAATTTTCAGTTAATGTCAAGTTTTGATTTTTTCAACGTGTATATGATAAAAAAGCTGTATGCTTTGATAAAATTAGTAAAGAAAATAGAACAAATTGTTTTTCAAAAAAGTTATAATATTATTAATCCTTTCTTCAAGATTTAGTATCTTTTCATCTTCCATTAAAAGGTCAAAAAACTCCGTATGATGTTTATGGCAAACTAAAAATGCATTGTTTGGCCACCAATTTATGTAGGTTCA
>CALGAD010000116.1 GCA_937951955.1 uncultured Bacillaceae bacterium | reverse complement strand
ACTCAATGCACCTTAAATTTATAAAAAAGTTGTCTTGACGATGGGGTCCACTTTATATTTTACACTCTCATTATTTGATTCAGAGCTACAAATCCATCGAAGTGATTGATAACAGTCTTCTTGTTGCTATTGTCCTGCACATATAATTTTTTGTGAGGAAGAAGATTAAAAATGTAACGGATACCAATAACATTAATAATAGTTATATTTATATAAAGGAGAATGCTATGATGCTAGAAAATGTAAACGTATTATTGTTTGATTTTACGAGGGAAAATTTGGATGAACATGAAGAAGCTAAAGTAAATTTAACTTCAGGTAAGAATGTTTTAGAAGACCTCATTCAATTTGAAGATGGTGAATTTTGTGAATCACCCTTTGTTCAGTGCATACAAATACCAACTGATGATCCTTATAACCAAATTCCGGATGAACAGATGAGTGATATTCTAGGAATAGAAAAAAATAATCTTTTATACTATCGGATTTTTATTACTTCCTTTAAAAAATCCTATTCATTTACACATGGTTATTTAGATGAAGGAGCAAGGGATATAAAAATTTTGGCAAATAAAAAAATGATTGAAGAAAATTTTCCTATCTTTGAGATACGTTATAAAGTTGGGGAAAAATGGTCATCTTGGCAAGCAATTGCTGGGAAATTTATTGTTGCTCACGATTATAGATTTGGTCCCGGAGGGGTAAGGGAAGTTTATAGTTCAATAACTGAAAGGGAAATATCGATTATTAAACAAAATTTTCAAATTAGGTATAGTGGCAATACAGTGAATGAAATTTTGGAGCCAAATACGCTATATAGAATAATCAATGATCCTTTTGATAGTGTTATTAGAAAAATCATTGATCCAAGCACCTTTCAAATATTATTTGATTCACAACTAATTCAAGAAGTTTCTAGTGAAAAAAGTTTTGAGATTTGGAGGAAATTTGAAGAACGTTATAGATGATAAAAAACTTCACTAGCATTGCATAAATATAGTTGGAATATTCCGTAAATAATTTTCTCATAAATTAAGCCAAAAAGTCAAAGTCCAACTAAAGGTGGCTTTATCCATTTTTTGAAAATTATATACAGTTCATCCAAAAGGGACAACGACATTTGCCTTTGTTATGGCACGGCTTTTTTCTCAAACCTTCGCAGCCAAATGTAAGCTGGCTTCCATAATACTGCCTTTAACCAGCGGCTAATTCGAAGCAGCGACTTTTTACTTTTTGTTTCTAATTGAATCAGTACATGTAAACAGTAGGTGATGAGTGCGATGTAAATTTGATTTTGTAACGCCGTCTTACTCATTCCGTAAAAATGTTTGATTTCCACGTGCTGTTTCAGCCATTTAAAGAACAACTCGATTGCCCAGCGGGAGCGGTAAATATCACTGATTTCATCTGCGCTTAAATCAAATCGATTCGTGATTAATCGAAGGATATTCCCTTTCGTATCGGACACTTCCAAAAGGCGAAAGACGTTCTCTGCACGATTTTGTGTGGAGCCAATATAGACCATTTTATCGGATAAAACAGTCGATTCAGGTGGTAGAGAAAAAGAATAAACATCTCGAGTGACGGCATTTTTCTTGATTCTTGAAACGAAGAAATAGCCATCATCTGTCATTCGGTCAAAGCGCTCATAATCTACGTATCCTCGATCAAACACATACATGGCTTCTTTGTCATCGACGAGAACTTCTAATTGGTTTCGGTCGTGTTCTTTTGCTGGTGTGATGGCTGCTTTTTCCGGATAAACGGTGTTTTTATCCATGAATACAAGCCTTAAATGAAGTTTCACGCCAGCTTTTGTTTTGCGAAACGTTGCCCATTTGTAATTCGTTAAATTAAGAGGCAATGTGCTAGAATCAATGATCTTCAATGGCATGGAAGAATTCAGTCGCTTTTTGTGAAATCCCTGGATCTGATAGACGAGATCCAGAAACAAAGCTGCCAAAATCGTTGGGTCTACTTCATTGTTTTTACGCGAAAGCTGAGACGCACTAATCGATTCAAACCCGAGTGCTTTTTGAAAGTCCTCATCCAGGAGCGCATCGCTCATCGCCTCGAGGCTTTCGGTTTCATGAAGCTGCGCAAATAGTAAAATTTTAATATAAGCTTCTGTCGTAAGTTTCTTTGTGTAATAATCTTGTTTCAGATTTTCTGCTTGTTCATAAACTTTTTTAAAATGAATAGGTGCAATCCATTTACTAAATGATGATAATCGTGTATTCTTGTCCATAATGAGTTCCTTTATATTGGATTTGGACAGGAAGCCACCCGTCCTATTCAGTATAAAGGATTTTTTTATGGACAAACCACTAAATAATTGAACATTCTTAGTATTTTTTGTTTTTAGATTTAATTTATGCAATGCTAGTGATTGCTCCTTATAAATTAATTTTTGCGGACCAAACATAAAGGATGATCAAAATGAATGAAGGGAAAAGAGTTTTAATTATCGAGGACGATCAGGAGATCAGCATGCTGTTAACTGTCATTTTGCGAAAAGCAAAGTTGGAACCGGTTGCTGCCTATTCAGGTACGGAAGGTTTATTGCAGCTGCAAAATAAGGTGTTTGATTTAATACTATTAGACTTGATGCTCCCGGGAAAAACCGGGGAGGAACTAATCAAAGAAATAAGAAAGGAAAGTTCAATTCCGATAATCGTTATTTCTGCCAAAGTCGATATCGAGGACAAAGTGCAAGTATTGAAAATGGGAGCGGACGATTATATCACAAAACCGTTTCATCAGGAAGAAGTGCTGGCCCGGGTGGAAGTTCAGCTGCGAAAAGCAGCAGTAAAGCAGGTGAAACAGACGGAAATTCAATGGCGCGGGCTTGCTATAAATAAAGAAAAACGGTTGGCAACATTAAACGGCAAAGAACTGCAGCTGACAAATGCCGAGTTTGAAATTCTGTCCTTCTTCGTGAGCACCCCTGAACGTGCTTTGTCTAAACGCGAAATCTATGAAAATATCTGGAAAGGAACCTATTATGGCGATGACAATACGATCAGCGTCCACGTCTCCAACCTCCGAAAAAAAATTTCTGAGGTTACAGATGAAGAATATATTAAGACAATTTGGGGAGTAGGATTTATGCTTGTCTAACTTCAATTATCAGCTGTATAGGGCGATACAAATATCAACGTCAACATATGATTTATTGCTTGTATGGAATTAGCGAAGAAACTTTATGAATTCTTTATGATTTGCTTAAAGGATTTTAAAGACTACTAAGCTAAACTGATGGTAACAAAACATTAGTGAAGGAGTCTTAAACATGGATACGATTATTCAAACGTATCGATTGAGCAAAAAGTTTAAAGATGCAGAAGTTATTAAGCCCCTTAATTTTTCGTTAAAAAAAGGGGAAATTTGTGCACTGATCGGGAAAAATGGTGCAGGAAAATCAACATTGTTCAAACTCCTTGCAGGACAGGTCCTGCCGACAAGCGGTGAGATCCAGCTATTCGGAAAATCAGGAAAAAATTTGGATGCCGCGC
>CALGAD010000115.1 GCA_937951955.1 uncultured Bacillaceae bacterium | reverse complement strand
AGAACGTGGACGTATCCTTTCGGTCTTGATCTTACCTATGAGGGATTGAAACCTTCCCGCTCCTTTCTTCGTTTTATTGCGTCAAGTGTCTTGATCTTACCTATGAGGGATTGAAACAGTTCTAGATGGCTATGGATACGGCCCCGAACTCGAAGTCTTGATCTTACCTATGAGGGATTGAAACTGAAGTCGGTATCGTACTCTCCTGTCTGCGGGTTTTTGTTTTGATCTTACATATATGCGAATTGAGATTGTGTAGATGTTGATGAGAATGGTTGAGAAAGTTCATAATGCCAAAAAATGAGACCTATAAGGTGGCAAAATTCAGCCAACCTTATAGGTCTTTTCCTTTCTTGGATATTATAAATATACCAATTGTTGTTTGATATCTTCCGGTTTTCTGTTGTTGTCTCTACCTTCTTTGAAGACGACTTTACCCGGGGTGAGGCAGTTGGCTACCGGGCAGACGTTCAAGCATAGGTGACAGCCGACGCATTTGTCTTCCAATATAATAGGAAGTCTTCTTTCCGCATCCCATTCGATGGCCTGGTGGGAACCATCATAACAGGAGATATAGCATCTGCCGCACCCGATACATAATGATTCATCCACTTTCGGCAAAATCATGAAGGAACGATCGAGTTTTTCTGCAGGGATTATGTTATCGATTGCCAATCCAACTAGTTCATCCAGACGGTCCACACCACGTTCTTCCATGAAATGGCTTAAACCGTTAATCATATCTTCAACAATGCGGTAACCGTATTGCATGACTGCTGTCGTCACCTGGACGTTGCGGCAACCGAGGAGGATGAACTCCAGGGCATCTTGCCACGTTTCAATACCACCGATTCCACTCAACTCAATGGACTTTAGTCCTTCGCATTGAGCCAGTTCGGAAATGAAACGTAATGCTACCGGTTTTACGGCTTTTCCGGAATAACCGGATACGGATGATTTTCCGTTAACAACCGGTTTACCCGTCATATTGTCAAGGTCAATATTCGTGATACTTTTAATCGTGTTGATAGCGGAGATACCTTTTGCTCCCCCTTCCACGGCTGCAAGTGCTGGTTCGGTCATATGTGTGATATTCGGCGTCATTTTGGCAACGACAGGTAGATGGGTGCTTTCTACGACCGCCCTCGTGTATTTTCTGACAAGATCCGGGTTTTGACCGACGTCGGAGCCCATCTTGTCACTTGTCATTTGCGGACAGGAGAAGTTCAACTCGAGAATATCCGCCCCGGCTTCCGTCACAGCCTTTGCGAGAGTCCGCCATTCTTCCTCATTGGATCCCATAATACTGATTCCGAGAACCTTATTCGGGTATTTTTCTTTCAGTTTCCGAATTTCTTCACAATTTTCCTCTAGGGATAATTCGGAAATCTGTTCCATGTTTTTAAATCCGGCCCACGGGGTTGATTCTTTCGTTAAAATGTCGAATCGAGGGGAACATTCATCAACTCCTTCGATTCCAACCGTTTTATAAAAAATTCCCGCCCAGCCTGCGTCAAAGGCTTTGGAAATTTGTTCGGCATTGTTACATACCGGTGAAGACGATAAGAAGAAGGGATTCTCACATTTAACGCCTAAAAATTCAATGGATAGATCCTTTTTCATGTTTCCGGCCTCCTTACTGGAACGATTCTAAAATTTTTCTTGCTGCTTCTTTCCCTTCACCTACAGCACGCACGACGGTGTCACCGCCATTCGTCATATCGCCACCGCTGAATAGCTCTTCATCGTCTTTCCATGCTGCAGCATCATCACACAACGTTTGTCCGACTGCTAAAATCACTGTATCTGCTTGCAATTCCATCGTGGAGCCATTTTCCATATGTTCGAATTGGACGCGTTCTACTTTTCCGTTACCGACAAATTTTACCGGTTTGAATTCAGATATCATCGGTACACCGAGACGGAAGACAAAATCTTTTTCTTTTTGCACAGCCGGTGCTTCTTCTAATGATTCAATAAAGACGTCATAAACGGATGTTGCACCGAGGTATTTGGCGGTTGCCGCACAGTCCATCGCCACGTCACCGCCACCGATGACTATAACTGAGCCGAGGGGGTTCATTTGTTCGTGATTAGTCCGGGCTTCTTTAAGAAATTCCAGTGCCGGGATGACACCTTCAAGATCACTGCCAGGAATATTCAATGTTTTCGGCTCCCAGGTTCCGACACCGACAAACACGTGATCGTATTCTTTCTTCAACTCTTCCAATTCTTCTTCGGTCACTTTATGATTGAGGACAAACTCCACGCCGAGTTTTTTCAACTGGTAGATATCGTGATTGATTATTTCATCCGGTAAACGATATGGTGGGATTAAATAACGAAGTGCGCCACCGGGTTTATCGTGTTCGTCATAGATTGTGACCTGCACACCTTGTTTAGCCAGTTCTGCGGCACAGGCTAAACTTGCCGGTCCAGCACCGATACATGCGACTTTTTTGTCCGCATATGTATCTGTTTTTCTTAAATAGGTTTTATTAGCTTTCCGTTCGTGTTCCATTGCGAATTGCTGTAGTTTCGCAATTTCAATCGGCCGGTCGATGCTAGCTCGGGTACAGGCTTGTTGACAAAGCCTTTCTGTCGGACAGACGAGGGCGCAGACCGCACCGAGGATATTGTTTTCCCGTATCGTTTCCGCTGCACCATTGATATTGTTGAATCGGATGCTGCGAATGAATTTCGCCGGATCGGTTCCAGATGGGCACCCTTTACTGCACGGGGCATCTTCGCATAACAAGCAGCGGGAAGCTTCTTCCATCGCTAGGCGAAAGTCGAAAGCTTCGATTTCTTTCGGTTTATATTCCAATGCTGGACAGTTTTTCATCATAGTACCTCCAATCATTTTTGAAAAGTTGCTATAATAACCAACAAAATTGTTGGGTAAAACCTAGACGACATTCTTTTCTTTTCCCGGAACAATAGTTTTTCCATACTTTTCTTGCCATTTGAGAAAAAATTTTCCAAGTTCATCGCATAAAAAGCCGAGAAGTGCGCCACACAATAAAGAAATAATAAGAATAAATGCCTGACCATTGGCGGCAAATGTTGTAAAACATCCAACAAAAATACCAGGTGTGTAGTTAATTAATGAAAGGATTCCCAATAAACACATCACTACTGTAATCAGTCCGCTGAACACAGCACCGCTATAGGGGAATGGTAAAATTTCTGATAGCCAGATAATCAACATCCCGCAGGCAACGCCGGTGACGTTACATAACATTGCTTTCTTCACAGTAGCGAGTCCGCCTTCACCGATGGCAAAAAAAGTCGTACATCCTGCGAAGCCGGCCCAGGTGAATAAGTTGAATAACGGTGCTAAAAATGACCAGATCCCACACAAAAGTCCTGTAGCGAGAGCGGTAACCAAGATTGTCCTCCTTTCGGAAAAAAAGAATGTGAAATATTGATCATGTTACAATAATATGCATAGTAAATAATTGAAAGATAATAAAGGTTATGTGAAAAAATTAACAAAATGTTCTTAAAACAATTCTTTTGTTATTAAATGTATTAATAGTGTAAATTAGAAGATCATTACTTTTTAACCCTGTTAACGCAGATAGATTTAAAAATGATAAAGTGATGTAGATTGATCAAAAAAATTCCAATAATATTTATAAAACTATCGTCGACCCCAATAGTGCAAAAACCACGGGGACTGACGACATTT
>CALGAD010000114.1 GCA_937951955.1 uncultured Bacillaceae bacterium | reverse complement strand
AAAATTTCTATCATGAGCCTCATCCCCTTATCTTCTTTTATAGATGTATTATACAATATATTTTTATATTTCTGAAAAGGGAAGCAATAGGTATGAAAACTGGTGTGACTGGAGAGCCGATTCTCATAAAAATGACAAATTCAAGGCAAAAAATAAAACTGTCGAATCCGTTTTTAATTCGGACTCGACAGCCTTATCTTGCGAAAAAACACGAGTACTTTATAAATCTATTCATTTATTAGTCTCTTTACTTATTAATTAACCGCCCTTTGAATAATGAGTTCAAAGGGGTTATTGATTCCCTCTATAATTTCTACATCTGCAAATTCACTTTGTATTTTTTCTGTTACTCCTTTGCGGATGAAATCGTTATGTTCTAAAACGCCTCCGAGCAAAACGATTTTGCAACGTTCATTTTTCACCCCGGTTTTTTCCAAGGCCGTCTTAACAAGCAAAAACAGCTCAGCGATTGCTTGTTCGATTATATTTAAGCTGACCGGATCACCCATTAAACGCGCTTTTTCAACGACTGTCGCTAGTTTTGCGACCCGTTCTACCTTGTAATCAGGCGTATGAATCCAATTGTATAGTGCCTCATAATGCTCAACCCGCAAATCTTCCAATACTAAATCATAAAGTGCTGTTTTTCTTTCGCGACCATCGGCCATTTGTAAAACTTTTGTTAATGCTTCTTTGCCAATCCAATAGCCACTGCCTTCATCCCCTACGATATGTCCCCAGCCACCGACACGATGGAAATTCCCTTTACCGTCATGGGCATAACAGATCGACCCCGTTCCGGAAATAAGGATGGCCCCGGGGGCGTTTCGAGTGGCACCTAATAATGCTGCCAATGCATCGTTTTCAACAATGACGTCCTGTATCTGAATACTACATTCTTGAACAACCTGATGGACAATTTCTCTCATTTTCTCTTTATCTTCAGCCGTGTCGATACCCGCAATCGCAAATACCGCTCTGCGAAGGACAAGGCGATCGAAACGTTTATCCGAACTAACGGATTGTTGAAAATCATTGACCGCTCCTAGAATGGCTTCTTTTAATACTTGAAACGCAGCCTGTTCGCCGACATTTTGATAATTGGATGCGCCCGCTCTTGCTTTACCGAGGATCTTGCCGTCTTGGTCCGTAATGACGGCAATGGTCTTCGTTGCCCCACCATCAATGATTAAATAATTTTTTGGGGTCGCTTCGGTGTTTTCAGCCATGTTGCTCTGTGCTTGTTTTCGTAAACGATTCATGTAACTGCACCTCGATTATCTATCTTCTATCGCGAAAACATGCCCTAACTTTTTTCTATGTTCCATTCCTTCAAGACTTCTTCAATCATCCTTTTTCCTTTTTCTATTTGTTCTGTTTTTTCACCGAGCCAGTTTTCTAATTGTTTTTGTTGTTTTTTTCGATTAGTGATCGCCTCTTTCATCGTTTCCGGACTCGGTCCTCCGAGTACTTTACGAATATTAATAAAGTGTTCAGGGGATAAGGCGTTCTTTAATTCCTTTTCATCAATCGTTAATTTTCTCCCGATTATTCGTTCGGCATGTTTATTCAAGCGCTCCAGTGTCAAGTATTCGAGTGAATCCAGGCCCTCTTCGGTTAACTCCTGTACCGTTGCGCTCACGATTTCATGAGATTTTCGGAAAGGCAATTTATCGGAACGAACTAATGTATCGGCCAGCTCCGTCACATTAGCAAAACTTTTTCTGGCCCGTTCCAGTAAGAGCGAGCGATTGACTTCCATTGTAACGAGAACAGAAGATAGTAAATTATAAATATTTTTCAGCTGGTCAATGGCCTTCCAAATATACGGCTGCATATCGTCTTCCGTATCGACAATATCGCCGAATGGCGTATTATGCATCATCATTAAAACCGTTTGTGCATCGCCGCAAACACTTGATAGTAATGCACGCATATGCTCAATCGAAACGGGATTTTGTTTTTGCGGCATAATCGAACTGATTTGAACATAGGGACTGGACAGTTTAAAGGCACCGAATTCTTGCGTTCCCCAGACTAACCAATCTTGCAAAGACCGGCCCATGTTTATCGCCGCTAGATGGACTGTGCTTGCCGTCTCTCCAATATAATCCGCGCCGCTAACCGCATCCCACGCGTTTTCGATAATATCGTCAAAACCTAATAATTGTTTCATGCGATCCCGATTTATTGAAAATCCGGAGGTCGTTAAAGCGGCTGCTCCCATACTACTACGATTGACTGTTTGAAAAGCAGACATGAAGCGCTGGATATCCCGCGTTAATATATCGGTAACCGCATTAAAATAATGGCCGAGCGTTGTCGGTTGCGCCTGTTGGGTATGGGTGTAACCGAGCATGATCGTATCGATATGTTCTTCTGTTAACGCGATTAAACATTCCCTTAAATGCAAGGCTGCCTCTATTAACCCCAGAATCTTCTTACGCAGTGTCAACCGGTAAATCGCAATCCCCATATCGTTTCTACTTCTGGCGATATGCAGATTCCCGGCTACATCTCCTGCTTTGTCAATTAATAATCGCTCGACTTTAAAAAACAGATCTTCGAAGTCCGGATTGTACTCTGAACTTTTGATCTCGTCAATATTAATTTTTTTAATCGCCCGGGCTATTTCCATACCTTCTTCCCTGGAGATGATCCCTTCTTCCACGAGCATGATGACATGGGCAAAATGGATTTGAATCATCGGTTCGATAAAATTTTGCTTCGCCTGATCAAAGGCTGGTTCCAACACAATTTCCTGATATGTTCGCGACGGAAACGCATGACCTTCCTGATCAACAATTTTTTTACGCTTTGCGGTGATATTCAATTTGTTCTCCCCTCTTATTCCAGTACTAATTCACTACATGACCGCTGACTGCTTATTATCACCTTGTAATCTTTCATTGAGCACTAAGACAATAAGAACCAATAAAATTTGTAACGTGCTGTAGGCACAAGCCGTACCGAATTTAAACGAATACAGTTTTTGCCAGATGGCAACCGATAATGGCATCGTATGGACATTATACAGCAAGATCGAAGCAACAAATTCCGTTAACCCTTGTACAAAAGCCAGTAAAGTTCCCGCTAATATTCCCGGGAAAATAAGTGGCAACACAACTTTTCTAAACGTATACCACCAGCTTGCTCCTAGACTTAAAGATGCTTCCTCAATCGACTGATCGAGTTGCATGAGACTTGCCGCAGTATTCCGGAAAACGAGTGGTAGTTGCCGGACAAAATACGCTAACGGCATAATCCAGAATGTACCGATGAGTACCTGGTAAAAGCTGAAAACAGACGGCTGGCTAAATGCAGAAATTAAGTTGACCGCAACGACAGTTCCCGGTAATGCCCATGGAACCATAATCAAGATGTCCAATAAATACTTTCCTTTAAAATTCAAACGAACCATTGCATAAGCGGCGGCAACACCGAAGATGATATTGCCGATGACCGCAACCGTACTCATTTGTATACTATTCCAAACCGGCCGCCATGTTCGGTCGTCCATAAATAAATTCATATAATTTTCCAGCGTATACGATGTCGGAATGATCTGTACGGTCCATTCACCATCGGTCGAAAAAGAAATCAAGACGATCACTAATATTGGCAGTAACAAGATAATAACCCCGATGATGGACAGAATCATCGCGATGTATTTCATCAATTTGGAGCGGACTTCCGTTCGGTGAACCCCAATCCCTTTACTTTGACTTTGATAGTTCCGGCGATTTTGATACCATTTCATCAAAATCAAGAAAGCGATGGAAACAAGCGATAGAATGGTAGATTGGGTGGCCGCCATATCCAAATTCCCGTTCGTTCGCGATAGGACAATTTGCATCGTCATCGTCCGGTCCACGCCGAACATCAATGGAGCCGTATAAGATGCCATCGAGATCATAAAGACGAGTAACGAGGCGGAAACAATTGCCGGTGTCAACATCGGCAAAATCACTTTGCGCCAAATTCTTACCCGTCCAGCACCGAGACTCGTTGCCGCTTCCTCTAAAGAAGGATCGAGACCGCGAATCGCAGCCGATGCACTTAAATAAAAATACGGGTACATTGTAAATGTATGAACAATAATGACGCCCCAGATTCCACTAATGGCAAAAGGGGGTTCATCTAGTTGAAACATCGTTTGAAACAGCCGTGGAAAAATCCCGCTTTCCCCGTATAAGAACCAAAAAGATAAGGACCCGATTAGTGGAGGTAACGCCATTGGCACAAGAGAAAGTACCGATAGCGCTTTCCTTCCGGGAAAGTCATACCGTTCCAGTAAAAATGCCAAACTCACTCCAACGATGGCACACGTAATGACGCTGATGATGGAAATAAAAATGCTCGTCAATAATGCTTCCACATTCGTTTGCATACTGAAAAATTTGATGTAGTTACTCATTGACCAGGTGCCATCTTCGGTTAACACACTATCTGCAAAGGTTTTATATAAAGGAAAAATGACATAGGCGAGCAATATTAAAAATAACGGTGAAACGATCACATAAACAAAATATCTCGATTCAACCAGTCTGGACCAAAGGCTTTTTTTCGGAGTGATTGATTCAGTATTCGCAGTCATGATCCTACCCCTTTTGCTCCATAAAATAAATTCCATTTTCCGGAATGTTCATGGTGATAGTATCACCTCGCTGTAAAATTGCTAGAGCCGTATTCACGCTCATCACATTGAATTCATTTTGACCGACTTTTACTAAATAGTTAATGCTGGAACCGGAAAATTCCGTAAGCAGGACTTCTCCCTGTAGCTGATTCGCCCCCTCGCCGATATTGATCACCTCAGGGCGAATGGATAGCGTAACACGTTTGCCAACCTGAAAATTCAATTCGGGTACACTATTCGTTTTCATTCCTTTCAGTATAATTCCATTATCAACTTCTACAACGGCATGATTGTCCGTTACTTCTTTAACAGTTCCTTCAATTAAATTTGTTTCACCAATGAATGATGCGACGAAAAGATTCGCCGGCTTATTGTAAATTTCTTGCGGTGTACCAATTTGCTGGATTCGTCCTTTATTCATGACCATGATCCGGTCGGATAAAGCCATTGCTTCATGTTGATCATGGGTAACATAAATCGTGGTAATCCCGAGTTCTACTTGCAGGCGTTTGATTTCCACGCGCGTTTCTTCGCGTAATTTTGCATCCAGGTTCGATAAAGGCTCGTCCAATAATAAAATATCTGGTTCGATCACTAATGCTCGTGCCAGGGCGACCCGTTGTTGTTGACCGCCTGATAGTTCACTTATTTTCCTGGAACTGTACTGTTCCAAATGAACGAGGCGCTGGGCCCGTTCCACTTTTTCCTTAATGACTTGCCGCGGTAACTTACGTACTTCTAACCCGAAGGCGATATTTTCAAAAACCGTCATATGCGGGAAAAGGGCATAGTTTTGGAAAACCATACCGATATTGCGTTTATTCGGCTTTACATTCGTCACGTCTTCATTGTTAAAATAAATTCGCCCTTCCGTCGGATAATAAAAACCGGCTATCATTCGCAGTGTCGTCGTCTTTCCACAGCCACTCGGTCCTAAAAAGGTAAAAAACTCGCCGGATTTAATATCGATATTGACATTTTCGACCCCGATGACGTCACCAAATTTTTTCGTGACGTTTTCCAGTTTGACACTTTTCACCTAGACACCCTCTTTCTTTAATGAAGCAGGGCAATAAATGCCCTGCTTTCACCGTTTTAAAGATTAATTTTGGTTTTTGATATTGGCATCCCAGTATTCCATCCATTCCATTTCTTTTTCAGCCATGACGTTCCAGTCCAGCTCAAGCTCGATGAGGTCTAACTCTTTATACCATTCTGGCATGGCATCCTCATCAATGTCCGTACGGGATGGAATTTGATAGGTCTCTTCTGAAAGCGTTACAACGGTTTCTGGATCGAATAAGAATTCATAGAATAACTTGGCATTTTCGATATTTTTCGCATCCTTGATGATACCTACAGCATCAACGAGGATCGGTGCGCCGCTTTCCGGCACTTTATAATGGAATGGCTGATTGTTGGCATGTTTTTGAATTAAAATATCTTGCAAGTTCCAGAGAGAAACAACACCCTCTTGACGGGCCATTTTCAAATAGAGATTGGTTGGATCTTGAACATATTCCTTCGTATTGGCATCCAATTTGGCCAGCCATTCATAACCCTCTTCCGGATTATCCGGTCCGAGACGGTAGATCATCGCCGAATAAATCGTTCTCATTGTTCCGGATGGTAACACATCACGGATTAAAATCTTATCTTTCCACTCTTCTTTGATCAAATCGTCCCAATCTTGTGGTGCCGAATCTTCATCTAACACATCGCTGTTGTACATGATGACTTCCGGTAAGAGCATTTCACCATACCAATGGCCGTTTGGATCTTTATGTTCCGGCTTGATGGCCTCATCGAAACTTGGGGTATACGGTTCTAACAAGCCCTCATCTGTCGCTTGAATAAAGGCAGCTTGTGTACCTCCCCACCAGAAATCGCCACCTGGATTCGCTTGCTCAGCGCGAACTCTTTCCAGGATTTCTTGGGCACCCATGTTTAATACGTCCACTTGAATATCTGGATACTTTTCATTAAACATTTCTACGACTTTATCGATAACAGTTTGATCGCGAGCTGTATAGATCACTAAGTTTCCAGATGCTTCTGCGCTCTCCTCTGTAGTTGTTTCTTCTTCATTTTGATTTTCTTCTGCTGCTTCATTCGTGGCTTGTTCATTACCTCCGCCACATGCGACAAGTAGCATCATGAAAAGGACCGTGATGAAGCTAAACAACCACTTCTTTCTCACAGAAATCCCCCCATTATGGTTTATATTGTTTAAAGCCGGTTATATGGTTCTTTTTTAACACGAGGTTAAAAGCACCATATAAACCAGCTTTAGCACCTAATTTTGTTTTTTTAAATTCAGGAATTTTCGGAACGTATTTTTCAATGATGCTTATAAGCTGCTGATACGAAGCAACATCTAAATGTTTTAATTCACCTGAAAAAATAATGACTTCTGGATCAATCATGCTGATCATATTGATGATCGCTTTGGCCCATTGTTCAACGGTTTCATCTAATAATGCGCCAATAATTCGATCATTCTTATTTTCTTGCAAAAATTTCACAAACGATCTTTCTTTATCAATTTTATCAATAGAAATGTTCAATTCTTGTAATCTATTAATCAAGCCCAAGCGGCCGTAATTTGCTTCAAACACACCGAAGTTTGGTTTTGACCGGGTTTCATCTCCGATCATCATAAAACCGATTTCACCAGCTGCAGAATGGTGACCTTTATAAAACTGACCATTTAAAAATAAACCGCTCCCGATACCATTGCCGACGAATAAATAGACAAAATTATCAATACCGATCCCTTCACCCTTATGAAATTCGCCAATGGTCATTAAATTCACATCATTTTCAATAATGACATCAATACTCGTTTGGTCGTATATTTCTTTCTGTAAATCAAGATTCCCCCAATCAACAGATGGGGATGTGCTAATAATCGTATCATCATCTGATTGGATCCCAGCTACTCCAATCGCCATCCCTAATACCGAACGAGCATTAATATTTTCTAGACGCAACAGTTCAAAAACACCCTCGACAATCATGCGAACAACAACTTCTCCAGCGATCGGAGCGGTATAGGTTTTCCTTATTAATTGGACAATTTCTCCATTCATATCGCCTAAAGCTATAAAAATAGTATCATTTTCTATCAATATTCCAATCACATAATTGGAACGGGCATTATACTCGAGTAAAATCGGCTTTTTACCACCTGTTGATTCACCGAAACCGACTTCTAAAATTATTCCTTCTTCAATCAGTTCTTTGACGATTTCCGAAACAGCAGGTTTACTCAATTTAGTTTTTTTTGCAAGTTCCGCCCGGGACTGTCTCGGATTTTCCTTCAACTCATGGATAATTAACTCACGATTCATTAATTTAATCATGCTTGTGTTCGCCTTTTTCATTTTCAATCCTTCCCGGTTGGATATAACTTAGTTAGTAAACTTTACTAAT
>CALGAD010000113.1 GCA_937951955.1 uncultured Bacillaceae bacterium | reverse complement strand
GTTATTAAATAAACAACCTTTCGTGAAATTCCATCATTATTTCGTGAATTTTGGCAGTCATTTCGCGAGTTAGCTACATTTTTTCGCACAATATGATACAACTTTCGCGAAATCTCCCATTCCTTTCGCGAACAACTCCCTTACTTTCGCGATTTTCCTGGCAAGTTTCGCGAATTCCTTTTCCATCTTCAACCCGACCATATTATTTATTCATTTACAAATCAGTTTTTTGCCAATATGAATTTTATCCAATACTCCCGGTTATTCTTTATATATTCAATTTAATAAAAAAGGGGGACCCCCCCTCCCCCATGTCTATATATTATCCGCCATCTCTTCTTTAAACCCCCAGAAATAAGTGATTAAAAATCCAGCCGTATAAGTAATGATTAGACCGAAAATATAAATCAATATGCGATTATCATCAATCAACGCCATCAATGGCAAACCGGATACACCGACTGCTCTTGCTGCGGTTCCCATCCAGGCCTGGAAAGCACCACCGACAGCCGCTCCTAAACACGAGGAAATGAACGGTCGACCTAATGGTAACGTCACCCCGTAAATAAGCGGTTCACCAATGCCTAGAAAACCCGCTGGTAAAGCCCCTTTAATGACATTTTTCAATTTCCCATTTTTCGTCTTCACAAAAATCGCAATCGCCGCGCCCACTTGACCGGCTCCGGCCATAGCCAAAACAGGTAGCAACGGTGTGTTTCCAATTGTATTGATCAATTCAAGATGGATAGGGGTTAACCCCTGATGAAGCCCTAGCATAACTAGCGGCAGGAAAAATCCAGCCAATATGGCTCCGACAATCGGTCCACCGAATTTCAGCAACCAAAGAATGCCTGCCGTGATGCCATCTGATAAAAATCCCGCAAAAGGCTGGACAACGACAATCGTTAACATACCGACGGTTAAGATCGTCAAAAGGGGGGTCAATAAAATATCAATCGCATTAGGAACAAATTTTCTAAACTGTTTTTCAAACCAGACCATGAGCCATGCGGCTAACATGGCACCGATCAAACCACCGCGGCCCGCTACCAGTTCATTGCCGAAAAGCGTAATTTCAGCTAACCCCGGGTGCATGATAATTATTCCAGCTATTGCCCCTAAAACAGGAGTCCCCCCAAATTCCCGGGCCGTATTCCAGCCGACAATGATAGCGAGATAACCGAATATCGCCCCGCCTAAAAGGGTAAGTATTTGCATCCATGTCAGTGAACCATCGATACCGGCATTCCTTAAGAAGCCAACGGTTCCGTTGATCAAACCGGAAGCGACCAATCCTGGGATTAGCGGGATAAAAATGCTACCGATTTTGCGCAGCAAGTTTTTAAAGGGGGTATCATTTTTCTTTTTAATTTGCGACTTTGTAAGCTGTGCCAAATCGTCTTCATTTACATCCAGTACTTCCCCCATTTTAATATTCGTTAACTGACTGATCTGACTGGCTACTTTATTGACAGTTCCCGGTCCAACGACGACTTGCAGGGTATCCCCTGCAACGATACCCAAAACCCCGTCAACATGTTTTAACGCTTCAAGATTCGCTTTGGTATCATCCTTCAAGCTAATGCGCACGCGAGTCATGCAATGGGTGAACGTTTCAATATTTTCCCCGCCACCAATATGTTCCAGTATCTCCCTGGCAAGTTTTTCTTCCATTTTCAACCGGCTCCCTCCCCATGTTCTGTTTTGACCTTACGATACTTTCTTGTTGTATCCACTTCTGATGCGCTACAATGCTAAATATCCGGGATTCTGCATTTTTCATTGCAAGGAGAATTCCAGCGCCTGCATATTTACTAAAATCAGAAAGTTTTGATGATCACCTCCTGAGAATCCAAGAACCGGTAACCGCTTCCAAATTAGTCAATTCATCTTTTTTTAAACGAATTTTACAATCGGCTATAACAATATTTCTTCTTCCCTTTCCCAATCCTCTACAAAAATCCTCCACTCAGTATGAATATTTTCAATACAGAAACTGTATACCAAAAATGGATTGTTTTTTATGTCATTATATTTCATAAAATGCAAATAATCATTTTTTCATACAGATTTGTGCGGTTTTACCTACTTTATCATTTTAGAAAGTATTTAATAGCTAACCAACTACAGACAATTTCCTCAAAAATTATCCAGGCTAAAATACACATGGACAGCATCTTTCCGCGGATCACATGGATAATAAAAATGGATTTTATCATCCTTCTCTTTTTAGCAAAAGGGGCTAAACTACTGTATAGCTTCATGCTTGTCTCGTTAACCAAAAAAGTGAGCTGTCAAAAAGTCACATTCATGACTTTTTAGACAGCTCTTACGATTTCCATACTTCTTGCTGACAAATATTTACCTGCCAAGTATCAAACGAAACAACTTCTTTATTTTACCGTTACCGACCGGTTATATCCGCTTTCGTTATGGAGCCGGTCGACTGCGGTGACAACATACGTATATGTTTTCCCTGGCTCTGCCGTATCATCTAAATACGTTTGTTTTTTATCTATTTTTCTTACCGTCGCCAAAATATTAGCCGCATCATCGATGGAGCCACGCTTATTACCATCAAAGCGGTAAATGACGTAATAAGCCGTATCTTTGTTTAAATTATGATCCTCGATCGTAATTTCCACACCGTCTGCCACGCGCTTGGCATCGCGCAGTTTCGGCTTTTTCGGTGCTTCATTATCCAGCCAGGGCATCGCCGGGACTAGCGCTGGATAACGGTATAAATCATTCGCCAACCGGTCTTTAATACCGAGTGGATTGCGGTTTAAATCTTTTAGACTGAAGTGCATGCTTCCCTTAATCGTCTCATACTGGTGGTTCAAATAAATTTGTCGAGGATATTCTTCTGGATCGGACCATCTTGTATCAAAATTGTTGTCAATTTTATAAGCAGCCTGTCCAATATAGAGATGAATCGGGCGGCCCTTCGTTTCATTGACCCACCAGTCAGCTAAAATGTCATAGGATGCTGCTTCAAAGCCGATGCTCCAGTAAATTTGTGGCGTGATATAGTCGATATACCCTTTTTGAATCCATTCTCGAGTATCAGCATATAAATCATCGTAGTTTGTTTGTCCGGCTGTCGTATCCGAACCCGTCGGATCATCTGCTTTGTTGCGCCAGACACCAAATGGAGAAATACCAAATTTTACATAAGGTTTCTCATTTTTAATCGCGAGATTGATATCGCGCACGAGCTGGTTGACATTATCCCTCCGCCAGTCGTCAATGTGGTCAAATTTATCTTTCCCATACCGTTCATATTCTTCCTGATCGGGGAATTCTACGCCCTCAATTTTGTATGGATAAAAGTAGTCGTCCATGTGGACAGCATCAATATCATAGTTTCTGACGACTTCCACAATCCCCTCGACAATAAACTCCCTTGCCTCAGGTATTCCCGGGTTAAAGTACAGTTGATTGCCATACGCTTCTACCCATTCCGGATGTTCCCGTGCCGGATGCCCTTCCGCCAGTCGGTCTAAATCCGTATGGTTCATCGTAATGCGATACGGATTGAACCAGGCATGAAACTCCAGGTTTCGTTTATGCGCCTCTTCAATCATGAATGCCAGCGGATCATAGCCCGGATCCTGTCCCTGTACACCCGTAATATATTCTGACCAGGGACCGTATTC
>CALGAD010000112.1 GCA_937951955.1 uncultured Bacillaceae bacterium | reverse complement strand
AAAAGAATAATTATTAAAACTGGAAAAACCATCTCGGGTGCCAGATAATGGATCCAGTTTGTGAAAAATTCACCAGACATCGCATCCACGTGCATTGTTAATTTGGCAATACCGATTATTATTGCCAGACCGACCAATCCAATAGATAAAACGATGAAACCGGTCTGTTTCATTTCTATCCGCCATTTTGCTCATTTAAGTATTATTCATATTCAACGGCAAAACGACTGTAAAAAGCTATCTATCGCTTTGTCGAAATAACGGCTTTTTCGTTATCACATAGGTAATAATCAGTGCGATTGGCGGTACAAACATAACAACAGAATTCCAGTGTAGTGCGTAAAAGACTGCCGTCATCCAGAAAAAATTACCAAAAAGGATCGTTAATCCGGATTTTTTCTTTATTCCATACACAAATAAAGTCAGGCCGATGGCTAACATGAAAACTAACAAGATCTTTAACATAAGCGCATTCCCACCCCATATTTCTACATATCTTCCATCATTTCCATTATATTATATTTTCGCAACTATTCTAACTTAAAAAGAATTATATAAAATTAATTATTATGTAAAATACCGAAGCGAATATCCGCTTCGGTTATGAATCTTACCCTTGATAACGGAAATCGTCCGGCCTATCGGGGTTTGCTTTTTGTAATGCTTCCCGCAACTTATCGGCAGTTAATTCTTTGACATAACACGGTGTTCCTGGCTGCTGCCGCCATGACTCATCAAGGCTTCCTGCATCCACCGGATCAAACCCTAATTCATCAATGAGTTCCATCACTTTCTTTTTATGCTCTTCATTGTCCCCGGCAACCGGAAGGGCCAGTCGGTTCGGATCGCCTTTCGGTCTCCCCTTTTCCAGTAAGTTTTTATACCAGATCGTATTAAATGCTTTGATCACCGGACGACCGAGTTGCTCAGCAACCCATTTGCTTTCCGGCATGCCTTCCTCGATTTCTTTAATATAGCCGTCACGATTGTTCGGATAATAGTTGCCCGTATCCACCACCGGGACATGCTCGGGAACATCGGCAAATAGCCCTTTCGGTAAATCCGGAATATTTTTCTCTGGGATTGTGACGATGACCAAATCGACATCCCGCACCGCATCGTGCACCGTCACTGGCTTTGCACCCGTTTCTTCCGCCAAAATTTGTAACGTCACCGGACCCCGGGAATTGGCCACTTTTACCTCATGCCCGAGTTTTGTTAGCCGCCGCGTTAACGTACCGCCGATATGTCCCGCTCCGACAATACCGATTCGCATCGCCTGCTCCTCCTTTATGTTTTTTACAACCGTATTCGCTTTTCACGTTGAAAATTCCTGCCTGAAAAAGGATGGCTTTGCGAATGATCTTTTCAAATTTTTGCCAAGTCCTTTTTGCCGTGGTATGATTATGCACGAGAATAGTGACGGATAGGATGGATTCCCTTGTATATACTTACGTTTTTAATTCCGATCATCATGGCGCTCGCTCTCCTGATCTTGCGCATGAAGGCGACAACCACACCGATCACGAAGAAGAAAATTCTCTTGCCACCGATCATGATGAGTACCGGAGCGCTGATGTTTATCTTTCCTTATTTTCGCGTACCGTGGCCGCAAGTCCTGGAAGCATTTTTAATCGGTCTTTTCTTTTCGATTTTTCTCATCATCACGACAAAATTTGAAATACGCGATGAGAAGATTTATGTCAAATACTCAAAAGCGTTCGGGGTTATTATCATCCTGCTTCTCATCATCCGCACGGCTTTAAAGGCGATTCTCTCGCAAACGATCGATATCGGTGAAACAGGCGGCATGTTCTGGATCATTGCCTTCGGGATGATCATGCCCTGGCGCCTGGCCATGTATATCCGCTACGTAAAGATCGCGAAAAAAGTTTATACGGATAGCACATCCAAATCCCTCACACCATAAAACCCGCCGGAAGTTGGCGGGTTTTCTGTTTTAAAACTCTTCGTATTCAGCTGGATCTTGATTTTTCCGGCGACCATCGGGACGGGTGAGGGAATTGATCTGATCCATATCGTCATCATCGAGCGCAAAATCAAAGATCGCTGCGTTTTCATACTGCCGCTCCGGATTTTGCGATTTCGGTATGGAAACCGAACCGAGCTGGTAATGCCAGCGCAAGATAATCTGTGCCGGGGTTTTGCCGTGTTTGGCGGCGAGTTTCTGGATAATTTCTTCGTTAAAAATTTCCACACCCCGGTAGAGCGGACTCCACGACTCCGTTTGGATATTGTATTTTTTATGAAATGCCCGTTGCTCTTCCTGATTGAAATACGGATGCAGTTCGATCTGGTTCATGCTCGGGACGACACCTGTTTCCTCGACCAACCGCTCGATATGCTCCGGCAAGAAATTGCAAACACCGATGGAACGGATAAGTCCCCACTTTTTCGCATCAATCAGTGCCTGCCACGCTTCCACGTATTTCCCCTGCTTCGGGTTCGGCCAGTGGATGAGGTAAATATCGTAATAGTCCAAATTGGCCCGGTAGAGCGACTCCTGGATTGCTACAATGGCTGAATCATAGTCGTGATAGCGGCCCGGCAATTTCGATGTAATGATCAGTTTTTCCCGCGGCACCGAGCTCCGCCGGATTGCCTCACCGACAGTCCCTTCATTCTCATAATTGTAGGCGCTGTCGATTAACCGGTAACCCATATCGATGGCGCTCACAATCGACTGGACACCCGCTGCTCCTCTTAGCTGGTATGTACCTAAACCGATAACAGGTATGCGCAAACCATCATTCAGCGTGACTTCAGGAATTTTCACTTCCATTAAACGATCCTCCCATCTCCATTTTCCTGCTTCATTAATTTGAAAACTGAAATATTTCCATCTCCCCTTCATTGTAGCAAAAGTTTCGCACCGTGTAACTTTTCCTTTACAATATCGGAAGCGGAAAAACACAGAGCCTGTCCTAAAACGGAAAAACGATGAATATGATAGTAGAAGCAAAGAAAAAGGAGACGTACTATGGGAGCTGTTTTCAGTTATGTTTTGTTAGGTGTTGCCCTGGGGGCGCCCATCGGTCCAGTGAACGCTGCCCAGATCATGAAAGGATTAACCGGCGGTTTTCTCCGCTCCTGGCTCGTCGGCATCGGAGCCCTGACAGCGGATATTTTTTACATGCTCCTTGTTTATCTCGGGATGGTGCATTTTATCCAGATCCCGCTTGTCAAAGCTTTTCTCTGGTCGTTCGGTTGTTTTGTCCTCTTTTACACGGGATTTGAAGCCATCGTTCAGGCCGGCCGCATCGCCAGTGAAGAAAGAAGTTCCGCCGATACTTTGTTTCGTTCCTATGTATATGGCTTCATGATTTCAATCGCCAACCCGTTAACGATTTTATTCTGGCTCGGCATTTTCGGTTCCGTTCTTGCCAAAACGATGGCCGAAAACACGACGCCGCAAATTTTGATTTACAGCCTCGCCGTCATTTTCGGTTTGATTCTCTGGGATTTTTTTATGGCCCTTGTTGCCAGCAGTTTCCGCCGTCTGTTAACGAATAAGGCGCTTGTCTTTATTTCCTGGATATCCGGACTGTCGCTGATCGGCTTCGGTGTTTATTTCGGCTACCAGGCATACATCGAAATCGCGAGCTGGTAAGTTTTATTTAAACGATAGTTTTACAAATAAACTCCCTTCACCGTCATCCTTCTTTTTAGAGCTTCGCCGTATGAATAAAAGCAGGAATACGAAAACGACGAAAAACAGGCTGATGAAAAAGCCGAACCGGGACTCCCGCTGGAAAACCGTACCGGCAATGGCCAATACCAATAAAATCATGCCGAAAAACACTTTTAACTTCGCCAGCCCGCTTTCTTTCATCAACTTTAAATACGTGATTAAAATAAAGAACCAGATATAGACGAGAATCAATCCCGCCGCCGTTGTCACGTACTCATAGACCCGATCCGGGATGATAAAACTCAATACGATCGAAACGAGCAATCCAAAAATCGTGAGGCCCAGGGCAAAGGGCGGCACTTTCATCCTTGTTTTTTTCGCGAAAATTTCCGGCGCATCGCCATCCAGTGCCAGCGTTTCCACCATTGATGTGACGGCAAAAAGGGATGCGGCCAGTGTGGAAAATCCCGCTGTTATGATTCCGCCGGTAAAAAGATGCGGAAAAATGGTGATGCGATACTTGCTTAACGCGGTGATAAACGGACTTTCATTCGTGGAAAATTTGTCGAGCGAAACAAGGCTCGTTGCCATTAAAAAAGACAGTAAGTAAATCGTGGTGAGCACGATCACCATCACGATTCCCGCTTTTAATATCTCACCCCTTCGTTTCAGCTGCGTCGACATCATCCCCATGATTTCAATACCGCCATATGCATAAAACCCGTAAATAAAGGAAGCCCATAAGCCGAAGATGCCGTTCGGTAAGAATTCACGAGGAGTATTCGGCATTTGAAAATCATTCGTACTGCCACCGAAAAATCCGAATAAGACAAGGACGGAAAGAATGAGGAACATCAAAATGGCGCCGATTTTAATGATGGCAAAAATATTTTGCGAGCGGACAAACCCTTGCGTTCCGATGAGAACGACGATGATCCCGAGAATGCCGTAGCCTAATGTGAAAATCCAGAGCGGCACATCCGGAAACCAAAATTTTGTCAGTAACGATAGTGCGGTGAGCTGGCTGCCGGTAATGAGCATTTCCGAAAACCAGTAGATCCAGCCGATAGTAAAGCCGGCCCAGTTGCCGAAGGCCTGGCGCCCGTATGTACGGAAAGAGCCCTCCTCGGGGTTTTCGATCGCCATTTTCGCCAGTGCTTCAAAAACGAAGTATGTCCCGGTGCCGGCAAATAAAAACGAAAATAAAATCCCCTGCCCCGCCATCTGGATGCCGATGACCGAGCCGAGAAAATAGCCCGTCCCGATCGTTGAGGCGACGCCGACAAGGGATAGTTGCCACCAGGTCAGTTTCCCGGTGCGATTGTGATCACGTTCAGACATTTCATCTCCTCCATTCATCCCTAGTATGAACGGATGGGAATGTTCTATGTAAGCGGGCATTTGGCAACAGAATATTCCCGGCCAACTTTCGCACAATAGAAACTATGGAGGTGATTGTTTTGCCAAAAAGGCAAAAGCGTTCCAAGCAGCCCGTAAAGAAAACGACCGATTTTTCCGGATCGGAATACCATCGCAAACATGCCGGTCACGTGCCCGATTACGGCGGGAATATCCAGGATCCCGTGGTCAATCAAGATGAAGCTGAAAAGTGAGGAAACGCCCTTTGGGGCGTTTTTCTCATCTTTACATCGGTTGTTCCCGGAACTTCTCCTTGATACGATTGACCCGGGTGCTCGCCGGGAATCGTGATATAATAGACATGTACATATAGAGAAAAGGAGATACGGCATGGTTGCACGAGTACCGATTTATAAAAAGACGTTTCATGTGGATTTTCGTGATGTCGACTTTCATAAAAAACTAAAACTAAGCAGCTTGTTCAGCTATTTCCAGGATACAGCGAATCTCGCCTCAGAAGAGCTCGATCTCGGCATTCATTTCCTTTTGGAAAAGTACGGGGTCACGTGGGTATTGATGCGGATCCGTACCGATATCATTCGCCATCCTGTATTGAATGAGGAAATCACGATTGAAACGTGGCCGATCACCCCGACGAAAGTGGAATTCGGCCGGGATTTTCTCGTTCGGGACAAACACGGAGAAGTGATCGTGAAAGGTGTTTCCTCCTGGATTTTGATGGATATCAACAGCCGGAGAATCCGCCGGACGGATAGCATTAAGCACGATTACGTCGCCACGGATGAACGGGCCATCGTTTGCGAACTCGGAAAAATCCGCTCTTTTGGACATCTGGAAACGGCCTACCGGAAAACGATCGGTTACAGTGATATCGATTTGAATGGACATCTCACGAATTCGAAGTATGTCGATTATATTATGGATTGCTTCTCCATGGAAGAACATCAAAAAAATGACATCCGCTCCCTTGAAGTCAATTACTTGAATGAAGCGCTACCCGGAGAGACGTTGATCTTGAAAAAGGATACATCACAACAAGATAAAAACATCATTTACGTTGAGGGTGTGGAAGAAACGAAGCAGAAAACCTCTTTTCGAGCGCAGTTTTCCTTCACATCGCGCGAATAAGCGTAAGCCGCTGCTCATAGAGCGGCTTTTTTCAATGCATGAACAAATTTACTTTTCGAATCCCGAATCCCTCTTCGTTTCCATTACGTTTTACCGAGCTCCTTCACAGCCGGTTGGTTGTTGCTGATTCCCGCTTCCTTCGCGATCGATCGTTCCCTTCCACGCGATCAATTCCACCTGTTCACTCCATGAAAACCTATGTTTCAACATGGCCATCCATTTACTTTCTTTCCTTACGCTTTTTTCCAAACTTCACGATTATTACCATCTATATTTTCTTCCATCCGAATAAAAAATAAGGATGCCCGGACTATAAACAAAGGAGTGAGTGGATTGATCAAAAAATTTCCCCGTATATTGTTGATGGTAGCCCTATCGGCGAGCCTGATTGCTTGTAACAATAACCAGGATGAAGCCTTTAATGACATGCAGGGACCGAATAACAGTCCCGTCGTTCCGATCAGAAATCCCGTCGCGATGAATATTCGCAATCACAATAACAGAAATAATTTCAACGATGTCGACCGCCTGGACGGCGTAGACCGTGTTGATGACAATATCTCATCGACGAAAACTTCGGTACCGAGTGATAAATATCCTCACACGCGGGCGATCATTGTCCAGGAAGCCAAGTTCAAGGCCGTACCCCAAAATGAAGGAAGTGCCAAAAAGGATACCGGCACACCGGACGATCAAACGAATGCACCGGATTTTGGTGCAGAAAATATGCGCGATCAAGTTCGAACGGAACTGAGAAAACGCGCCGGCCAAACCCGCTGGTGGTCGAATTTTAATAATGGAAAAGGAACGAATCAGCAAAATCAAGCTCCAGCACCGGCTCCCGAACAGGAAACACAAAAGCGTGAGGAAAAGGCCGGCACCCCCGGACCACCGAAGGAAGAAGCCGTCGATCAAAGCAATGTCAGCCAGTTCGTCCAGCAGGTCATCGATTTGACGAACCAGCACCGGCAAGCCAATGGTCTCAAGCCTTTAACCCATGATCCGGAATTAAGTAAAGTGGCTCAGAAAAAATCCCAGGATATGCACCAGAACAACTATTTTTCCCACACGTCGCCAACGTATGGATCTCCTTTTGACATGATGCGCGATTCCGGCATTGAATATAAAACAGCCGGCGAAAACATCGCCCAGGGTCAGCGCACGCCGGAAGATGTCGTCAATGCCTGGATGAACAGTTCCGGGCACCGCGCCAACATCCTGAATCCTGATTTTACCCATATCGGCGTTGGCGTTGAACAGGAAGAATTCCACTGGACCCAGATGTTTATCGGCAAATAAATCAGGAGTATCTTGTAATTCTCTTTCAATCAGCCACAGGTTTTGCCCCTGTGGTTTTTTCTTTGAACTAATTGTGAAATTTTTATCAATTTCACCTTTTGCAATATTGTTTCGGTTTATAATGAACATATACCGATATTGTTTTAAAGAAAGTTTTTTTCAGGAGGAATTCCATGGCACGATTACCTTTAAAGAACGAAAAAGGCTTTTTTGAAATCCGCTTCGAATCAATCGGCGGGCTCGGTGCAAATTTAGCCGGACAAATGCTGGCTGAAGCGGGGGTGCTCGGTGACGGATTCAACGGTGTCAACTTTTCTTCCTACGGTTCGGAGAAAAAAGGAACACCGGTAAAAAGTTTTATCCGCTTTGCCGATCACGCTACCGCCATTAACGACCACAGCCCCGTTAAAAAGCCCCATGTGATCGCTGTTTTTCATGAAGCCCTTCATAAAACAATCCCCGTAACCGACGGCTTACATACGGACGGCATCATTTTGGTAAATACAACGAAAGGTTTCGCCGAGGTGCGCGAAATGCTCAAGCTCACCCACGGACGCATCGCGACGGTGGATGCCCTTTCAATTTCCATTGAGGAAAAAACGAGAATCAATACGGCCATGCTCGGTGCTTTGTATCGCGTGCTGGAATTTTTAAACCCCGATCATATGCGCAACGTCATACGCAAAACTTTTGCCGATAAATCACCGGAGTTGATTGCCGCGAATTTAAAAACTTTTGAACGGGGTTATCACGAAGTGAAACTGGAACCTGAGGGAGAGATAGAAAGCGGATACAAACATGACAAGCCAGTACCGATTTTAAAAACTCAAAATGGTTATGATACCGTGCCGATTGGTGGAATAATCACCACCCCGGCCAACAGCCTGGAAAAGGATTTAAGCAGTTCACGAACAGGCTTTTTACCGGAACTGGATCTTGAAAAATGTATCAGCTGTGCGAAATGCGATCTCGTCTGTCCGGACATGTGTTTCGTCTGGGAACAAAAAGAAGATAAACGGGGCCGGCCGCTGATGTTTTTAAAAGGCATCGATTATCAGTATTGTAAAGGCTGTTTGAAATGTATTGAAGTGTGCCCTACCGACGCACTGAAAGCGATTCGGGAAACGGACGGATATGCGGAAAAATACCGCACACCTAAGCAAGATCCGGTATGGATGGAGGAAGTTTACTAGTGGTCATTGATATAAAAAGAGAAACCGAACAAGTCATCACCTTCGCCTCTGGAAATGAGATGGCGGCTAAAGCGGCCGCACAAATCGACTATCACATCATGGGCTATTTCCCGATCACACCCTCGACGGAAATTGCGCAAATTTTAGATGCGATGAAAGCCCGCGGCGAACACAATATCAAGCTTATCCCTGCCGATGGAGAACATAGTGCTGGCGGGATTAACTACGGCGCATCCCTCACCGGAGCACGGGTGATCACCGCGACAAGTTCGCAAGGTTTATTATACATGCTGGAACAGCTGCCGGTGCAGTCCGGTACCCGTTTTCCGCTCGTGATGAATTTGGTTACCCGAACGGTCAGTGCGCCGTTAAATATCCACGGCGACCATTCCGATCTGTATTATGCGCTCAATACCGGCTGGATTATTTTAACAGCATCCACACCGCAAGCAGTCTACGATTTGAATATCATCGGCCTGAAACTTGCGGAAGATCCGGAAGTGCGGCTACCGGTGCTCATTGCTTACGACGGCTTTTTCACAAGCCACCAGAAGCGGCGCGTATCCGTCTTTCACGATCAAGAGACGGTGCAAGAGTTTGTCGGCAGGCCGGATCACACTTTCCCAACGGTCGTGGATCTAGAGCGCCCCATTACCGTCGGTGCCCATATGCTGGGCAATGATTTAATGAATCACCATTATCAACTCGCTCAGGCACACGAAAAGGCCGGCCATGTGTTTGAACGCATCACCACTGAGTATGCAGAATTGTCGGGACGGGAATACCGGAAGCTCAATACATATCAAATGGCTGATGCGGAAGTCGCCCTCTTTTTAGTCAACTCCGCGGCGGAAACGGCCAAAGATGCGGTGGACGAGCTGCGGAAAAGAGGGATCAAAGCCGGTTTGATTTATCCTAATATTATCCGCCCCTTCCCTGTTAAAGAAATTCAGGATGCACTGCGCCATGTAAAAGTCCTCGTTATTGGCGAACGGGCCGATTCTTACGGGGCCAGCGGTGCCAATCTCACCCATGAAATCAAAGCCGCCTTAAAAGATGATCCGGAAAACCGGACCCTCGTGATCAGCCGGGTGTACGGTTTGGGAGGAAAGGACTTTTATCCTGAGGATGCGGCAAATTTCTTCCAGCTGGCGCTCGATGCTCTAGAAAAAGGAAAAGTAGCAAAACCCTTTGCTTATTACGGTGTTTCGCATGGTGCGGAAGTTCATACAATGCCGGAAATGAAGAAAAAGTCCGGTTCTCCGTATAAAACCGGCCTCATTCAAGTGACGGTGGATGAGGAAACGAATAAACTCAAAGTGAAAATTCCCCCGCCGCGGAAACTGATGGAAAAACCGAATCGCCTCGCTTCCGGACACGGAGCTTGTCCCGGTTGCGGGATTTTCTCCGGCCTGGAATTGTTTTATAAAGGAATTGAAGGCGACGTGGTGACCTTATTCCAGACGGGTTGCGGTTACGTCACCTCCGCCGCCTATCCGTATACCGCACACCGGCAAACATTTATCCATAACTTGTTTCAAAACGGTGCCGCCACCCTATCCGGTACGGTGGAAGCTTTTATGGAATTGAAACGGCGCGGGGAAATCGAGGTGGATGATGATGTGACCTTCATCATGGTCACCGGTGATGGCGGGATGGATATCGGTATGGGATCAAGTATTGGTGCGGCACTACGGGGACATAAGATGATCATTCTCGAATACGATAACGAAGGCTATATGAATACCGGTTCCCAGCTTTCCTACTCGACACCACTCGGACATGCGACAAGTACATCACAAGTCGGGAAAACCCAGCGGGGGAAATCGTTCCATCATAAAGATACACCGCAAATCATGGCGGCTACCGGGATTCCTTACGTCTTTACCGCCGTTGAGGCAAACCCGCAAGATATGCTGCGGAAAGCCGCGAAAGCCCAGTGGTATGCGCAACATGAAGGTCTGGCGTATGGCAAAATATTGAGTGCCTGTCCCCTCAACTGGAAAACCGAAGCGAATATGGGAACGAAACTCGTTGAACTTGCCGTCGATACGTGTTTCTTCCCCCTTTATGAAATCGAACGCCAGCAAACGACGATCACGTACAATCCTGAAAAGAGAAACAAAAAATTGCCGGTCTCTGAATGGCTCAAATTGATGGGGAAAACGAAACATTTAGTTCAGGAGGAAAATAAAGATTTACTGGCGGAAATACAGCGATTTGTCGATTACCGCTGGGAACGACTGAAGGCGATGGATGAACATCCGCTGTTGTAAAGATGAATATATATGGTTATTGAACAGGCATAAATCCGCCGTGATGCGGGTTTATGCCTGTTCTTGTTGCTTGAATGATGAAGGTGTAGCGGGATTCCGCGAAAGCGGTGGAGAATTCCGCGAAAAGTGCGAGTGAATTCGCGAAAGAAGCTGGAAAATTCACGGAACATGCGGAAAATTTCGCGAAACGTCAATCTCCATTCGCGAAAGAAAAACGGAACATCACGAAAGCATCTGCTCGATTCGCGAAAGATTGAAATATCATTCACAAGAAACGAGTATTTTGAAAAAGTCTGGTCAACAAATAATTAGCAGTTACTCGAAAACTAGCAAAAACCTATTCTCCTGCTTTCTCGAGAACAGACCGGATCAGTTCCTCGAATCTTTTAGCAAAAATTTCATCCTGTTCCTTCGTCCGCTTTTTCGGTCCTTTCGTCCGTCCCCCGGCGCGGCGTACTTTTTGGGAAAAGTGGCGGGACTCCAGTAAATTGCCGATATTCTTGTCCGTAAAAATCAAACCATTTTGATTGATCGCATGGGCTCTCCGTGCGAGGACCATCGCCGCCAATCCGTAATCTTGCGTGATGACAATATCATGTTCTTTCACCCGGTTGACGATGACAAAATCAACGGCATCGGCACCCCTGGATACGATGACCGTCTCCGCTCCCTCCCTTTCGATATGATGGGACGTGTCGCAAATGATATACGTCTTCAAGCCGTATTTTGTAGCAAGCGCCAGGACTAAATCCACAACCGGTGAGCCGTCCGCATCGATATAAATCTCTGGCATATCGTTCACTTCCACCTTTCCTGATGATAAAAAACGTTCCGAAACCATCGGAACGTCGAATTGTTTTACATATGACGAACTTCCTTTAACGCGAGCCAGGCGCCGTGATTCACGGCCCGGCGGCGGATCGCCTCTCGATTTCCCGCCAGTTTAAACAGGAAACTTTTCGGCGGCTCTTTACCTGCGGCGATTCCGCAATACACCGTTCCCGGTTCCTTTCCTTCTGACGGGTCCGGACCGGCAACACCGGTAAAACTGATGCCGATATCCGCACCGAGCAATGTCTTCACATTTTTCGCCATTTCTGTCGCGCACGTATCGCTAACTGCTCCATCGCTATTTATCGTTTCTTCTTTTACTTTTAACACATTGATTTTCACATCATTTGTATAGGAAACGATGCCGCCTTTAAACCACTGGCTGGCACCGGGGATAGCCGTCGCCTTTTCCTGGAAAAGACCGCCGGTCAAACTTTCCGCCACGGCGATCGTCAAGTTTTTTTCCTTGAGAAGACGGGCTAGTTCCTGCATGATATTCGTATCATCGTACCCGTAAAAGTAAGAACCGACCCGCTGTAATATTTCCTTCTCCAGCGCATCGAGCATCTCTTTCCGCTTTTTATCGGAATCTTCTTTTGCCGTGAGCCGCACCGTGACATCACCATCGCCCGCAAGCGGTGCGATCGTCGGATTCGTTTGCCTGTCGATCAAATCTTCGAGCTCCGTTTCCAACACCGCCTCGCCGATTCCGAAAAACCGGAGCACTCTTGATTCGATTTTCTCCACTTTATTCAACTCATTCAGCAAATACGGTCTACCGTAGCGGACAAACATCGGTTCCAACTCGCTCGGCGGCCCGGGGAAAAGCATATAAATCTTGCCATCTTTTTTCAAAGCCATACCGGGTGCTAATCCCGTGTCATTCGGTAGCACGGTCGATCCCGCTAAAACATTCGCCTGTTTTCGGTTATTCGGTGTCATCGGCATGCTGCGCTTCCGGAAAAACTGCTCGATCAATTGCATCGCCTGCTCGTCTTTAACGAGACCGACACCTAAGGTTTTCGCGATCATTTCTTTCGTTAAATCATCCTTTGTCGGACCGAGTCCCCCGCTAAAAACAATGAGATCTGCCCGGGACTGAGCCGTCTCAATGGCCTTTTTTAGCCGGCCTGGGTTATCCCCGACGACCGTATGGTAATACACATTGATGCCGATTTTAGCCAGTTCTTCTGACAGGAAACGGGCATTCGTATTCGTGATCTGCCCGAGCAACAGCTCGGATCCCACGGCGATAATTTCTGCGTTCAACGCTTCCACCTCTTTCCGGAATATCCCCTTTGTTTATCATAATAAAAAAGGCAAGCAGCGCTTACCTGTAAAACAACTTTTAAGAAATATTATTTGGAATCGCTAAAAGCATGTTTGTTTTTGACAAAATAATCGATTCCTGACCAGAGTGTGAAAAATGCCGCAATATACAGGGCGATATCGGCAAAAGGAAAATGAATAAAATTAAATGGTACATTTTCCAAAAGAAGCGCAATCACGGCAATCATCTGCGTCCACGTTTTGATTTTTCCGAGCATGTTCGCCGCCACGACTTCTCCGGAATCCGCAAGAACAAGCCGCAAGCCCGTTACGGCAAATTCCCGGGCAATGATAATGATGACAATCCATGAAGGAGCGAGATTCATTTCCGTTAAAATGATTAACGCGGAAATGACGAGCATTTTATCGGCTAACGGGTCTAAAAACTTCCCGAAGTTCGTCACCAAATTATATTTTCTTGCAAAGTGGCCGTCAATCCAGTCTGTCGATGCCGCGATGACAAAAATAATCGTCGCGATCATTTGCGATAACGGCATCGAAACATTGCCAAATTGCAAATTTGTCCCAAAATCCCAGAGCATAAAAAGGACAAAGATCGGTATCATGCAAACACGTGCTAATGTAATTCGATTCGGTAAATTCACGGTCAAACCTCCAAAATTATTCCAATAGTTAGTTGCACTGGTTTTTCACCAGATACGGGAAAATTATACCAGAAAATTTACCGTTAAGAAAGAAGAATAGCCAGAGAAGGCTATTCTTCCGATTGGGTAAATTGTATCCGGATATTTTTCACATCGTTCGTCGGTTCAAATTCCAGTTTTTCTTCGTTCACAAAAATTTCCGTTGCCGGTGAATACCCCATGCGGATATCGACAAATTCTTGATCACTGACATCAAGTTCCAGCTCCGGATTATTGATATTGAGGGTAGCCTGCTGAATCTCTTTGCCATCACTGCCCCTGACGGACACCCAGCTCGTACCCCCATCAACAACAGCAAGTTTTAGCAGAAACTGATCCGCATTCACGAGTTCATAAATCTCACGGTTATTTTCTTCGGATACAAAATGAATTTGCTGACCCGCTTCATCTCCGGGTTCTTCTGCTGACTCATTTTCTTCAGCGGTCGCTTCATCTTCCCCGGCATCCTCATTTTCATCAGCGGCGGGGAGTTCACCCGACTGGTGGACATTGATTTCTTCTCCCCTCGCTTCATTCACCGCTTCTCCCGCCTGATTTTCAACGCCCTTCTGGACGAAATACCAGAGCAGGACAACCGCACCGACGATAAAGACGGCGAGGATGATTTTCGGAAGGACTTCGAAAAAGCGAGACGCACCGCGACTGACCTGTCTGCGCGCTTGCGTCCGGCTAATGGCCTCTGGCAGGTCTTCATCATAAACAGAAGGAATTTCTGAACGGTATTCTTCAAAGACTAAATCTGCATCAAGGCCGACCGTTTCCGCATATTGTTTGATGAAGGCGCGGACATAAAATTTGCCAGGGATCAAATCGTAATTTCCTTCTTCAATCCCCTTCAAGTAGCGCTTTTGAATTTTCGTCATTTCCTCTAAATCGTCCAGGGTTAACCCTTTTTCTTCTCTTGCTTCACGTAGTCTGTTGCCTAGTTCCGACACTGAAAAACACCTGCCATTTTAAAAATCATATCCATCAAAATCTGATCCGCTTAATAAATTCGTATCGTACCGTATTTCTTCAGCTTCATCATGTCTTAATTCAATGATGTAATCGAAATCGTCCCATGAATAATTGAATGCATGGACAAATAAATCCGGATGTTCGATGACTTTCGTGACGGGCAAATTCATGATTTCGCGAATGAGTGCCCAGTGTCTTTCATTGAGGCTTTTCGCCGATACGGCGCCATCGATGATGTATATATTATCGTTGTTGTATTCATCGCGAAACAGATTTTCCCGCAGCGTTTGCTTTAATAATGTCGACGAGATGAACAGCCATTTCTTATTGGCCGAAACACTGGCGGCAACGATCGATTCCGATTTGCCGACACGGGGCATCCCCCGTATACCGATGACAGAAGGTTCATCTCGTTTAAAAATTTCACTCATAAAATCAACCAATAAACCTATTTCATCCCGGACGAACCGGATCGTCTTCCGGTCTCCTTTATCCCTTTGAATGTACCGTCCGTGTCTCACCGCAATCCTGTCCCTCAGCTCCGGCTCCCGGAGTTTGAGGAGGCGAATCGTTTCCATTTGCCGCAAAATCGACTCAAGGCGGGCGATTTGATAATCGTTATTCGCCAGAATCAAGAGTCCCCTGCGACCGCGGTCGATCCCGTTGATCGTGACGATATTTATGGAAAGCATCCCTAACAAGGATGAAATATCTCCCAACAAACCTGGACGGTTAATCAAAATCTCATATTCTAAATACCATTCTTTTTTCTGATCCAGCCTGGACAATGCCAATTCCCCTTCACAATCATTTTTTAAAAAAAGTGAATCTGGGGTGTGAAAATCTGTCATTGTCTCGTTGCTTATGTATTCACTCTTCTCTCATTATATAATATATGATTTTCCTCCACTATTAAAGGTTTTCTAGCAATTATTCGGAAGGAAAATATATTTTGTGAAAATAAGTTCATAATACGAAATACGCCGCTGAACGGATTGTCTCACTTGTTCGAATTAATGTCCACAACAAGTGTATAACAATGTTATTAACAAATTTTTACAATGTTTCCCTTTTATCTTTATTGTTGGACGCCTCAGGTGAAATATACGAAAAACTTGCCAGTTTTTGGCGGGATTACATATACCAGCCACCATTGACACCTAAAACCTGTCCCGTGATGTAGCTCGCATTTTCTGATAACAGAAATTGAACCGCTTGCGCCACATCTTCCGGCGTTCCGAGGCGGCCGAGGGGAATATCGGTAATGATTTCTTCCAGTTCATTTTCATCCAGATGGTTTAACATTTTCGTGCGGATGCTTCCCGGGGCAACGCAATTGACCCGGATCCGGCTCGGCGCCAGTTCCTTACTTAATGCTTTCGCAAAAGCAATCTGGGCTCCTTTAGCAGCTGAGTAAACCGTTTCGCACGATGCCCCGGTTTGGCCCCAGATCGAGGAGATAAAAATGATATTCCCGCGTTTTTGCCTGATTATCTTCGGCAACAAGGTTTTCGTGATGAGCATCGGGCTTGTGACGTGAACGGCCATCAACTCTTCGATTTCTTCATCGATCATCTGGGTTAATAGTTTCGTCACGCTCACACCGCTATTGTGAATGATCCCATCGATTTGATAAATCTCCTGGCACAAACGCATGACATCTTCTTTCTTTCGCAAATCGGCCTGAATCGGAATGTATTCGCCGCCTAAATTTTTTGTCTCGAACTCTTCAATTAAGCCTGCAATCGTTTCTTTATTTTTATGGTAGTGCAGATAAAGTGAGTAGCCGGCGCGCGCCAGCGTTTTCGCGATCGCCTGACCGATATCGCCGCTAGCTCCCGTGATTAAAATCGCTTCTTTCACCAAAACAACTCCACCTCTTTACAAAATTAAACATAAAACAACCGAGTGACATAAACAGGCGTTGTTTACAATCACTCGGGCTGATTGCAACACATTAAATCTTCAACACGGGTGACGGGGTTGAAACGAAAATCATGGAAATTTTATGCTTTCGGTAAAACTTTGCAGACCGTTATCCGCTCCGGATCGACAAATTCATCCGCAAGATTGGCGACATCCTCGAATGTGATCGTCTCGAGCACCGGAACGACCTGGAATAAATTCATCTCGTTGAATGCATAGCGGGTAAACTGGTTGGCAATGAATTCCGGTGAATTAAAGGCCCGCAAATAGTAACCGATTTTCTTTCTTTTCATCCGTTCCAACTGTTCCGCGGTTATATTTTCACCGTTTTTCGCTTTTAACAAGATTTCCTTGATGGCGTTTGCCAGTTCATCCGGATGCTGGGTATCGCCGCCGATCAAGGCGAAGCCATACGTTTCTTCCTGCGTGAAATCGTAAGAAAACGTCTCATCAATATATCCCGAATCGTACAATTCTTGATAATGATCGGAGCTCAAACTAAATAACATATCCAGTAATAATTGTAACGATAATTCGGTTTTCAGCAATTCCTCGCCCTGTTTTCCGGTGAGGTGGCTCTTCACCCCGACCATACATTTCGGTGTTTTCACATTCATTTTTAAAACATTTTCTTTCTTATGAACGGACAGCGGTTCATCGACCACCCGGCGCTTGATTTCCGGCTGTTTCGTAAATCCTCTTTCCTCCTGATCGTTCCGGATCAATTCGATCATGTTCTCCACATCCACGGGTCCGCAAATAAAAAGCAACATATTGCTCGGGTGATAAAAGGTGTGATAGCATTCATACAGCAACTTTTCCGTAATTTGCGCGATCGACTCGATCGTTCCCGCGATATCGATTTTCACCGGATGGTAGTGATACATATTTTCAATCGTTCCAAAGTATAACCGCCAATCCGGGTTGTCGTTGTACATTTGAATTTCCTGACCGATAATCCCCTTTTCCTTCTCCACGGTTTTTTCCGAAAAATAAGGGGTTTGTACCATATCGATGAGCGTCTTCAAGTTTTCTTCCACATTTTTCGTGGCGGAAAACAAATAGGCCGTGCGGGTAAACGATGTGAAGGCATTCGCTGATGCCCCTTGTTGACTGAATTGCTGGAACACATCGCCGTCTTCTTTTTCAAACAACTTATGTTCGAGAAAATGGGCGATCCCGTCCGGTACTTTTTTGAATTCTGTTGCACCTTGAGGAACAAACTCATTATCTATGGAACCGTATTTCGTCGTAAACGTCACGTACGTTTTATGGAAACCCGCTTTCGGTAAAATGTATACATCGAGCCCATTGGGCAATTGTTCATAATACAACTCTTCCTGTAACTGTCGAATTTCAATTTTTTCCAACGATCACGCCTCCATTCCCGATAAAAAGTACACCGTATCCAGATCGATTTTTTGCGCGACCTGAACGATATCTTCTTTCGTCGTGTTGTTAATCCCTTCAATCCACATATCATCGGTAATATTCGTTTTACTGATGACATTGTGATACAACACTTCCGTCAAACCCCGGGACGTATCGAGGGTCTCGAGCATTTGATTCTGGATCACAGCTTTCGTCTGTTCGATTTCTCTATCGGTAAAATCACCCTGTTTCATCGCTTCCAGCTGCTCTTTGATGATCGCCAGCGCCTTTTCGTAATTTTTCGTTTCAATACCCGTCATGACGAGCAACAATCCTTTATGACTCTCGAGGCGACTTGCCGCATAATACGCGAGGCTCGCCTTTTCCCGGACATTCATGAACAATTTCGAATGGGGAAAACCGCCGAACAGGCCGTTAAACAACTGCAGGGCAAAGTAATCGGCATCACCGTAGCGTGTATTCGTCCGGAACCCGATATTCAATTTCCCCTGGGCGACATCCTGCTTCTCGACGACAACATTTTCCGCTTCCTTGCGCGCGACTGCCACAGGTTCGATCACTTTCGGCATTCGTTCGGCAAATGGGAATTCCTTTTCACAGCGGGCAAGCACTTCATCCGTATTGATATCCCCGATAATATAGAGATCGATTTCATCTTCGGCTACAACGCGCTCGTAGTAGGAATATAGCGATTGCGCCGATATGGCGTCCACATCTTCCAGTATGCCGTTCACCGGAATCCGATACGGCTCATCTTGACACATTTCTTCAATCAGGCGCATGTTGGCATAGCGCATTTTATCATCGTAGATCGCCTGAATGCGCTGTTTCAGCATTTGTTTTTCTTTTTCTACAATCGCTTCATCAAAGGAATCTGACGTCGTAAGAGGATTGAAAATAATTTCATGCAGGAAGTGCAGGGCATGATCGATGAGCGGGTCGGGATTCGTAAGATACTTTTCGTTGGCAACTTCAAGAGTCAGGCTGATAATATGATACTCGCCTTTTTTTTGCAAATCGATGGAGAAACTGGCGCCGTATAAATCGTCTAAAAAGGCGCGCAATTTCGTTCGCGTCGGATAATTTTTCGTTCCGCTCTGCAGGACATTGGCCAAAAGAGCCCGCTTTGTCGCATCTTCCTCGGCTAAAGGGGCTTTCAATTTTAAAATGATGGTATTCGTCTTAAATTTTTTCGTCGGGATGAAATGAAAGGTAATTCCACCCTTTTTTTCCTTTATTTCCCTTTCAACTACCATAAAGATCCTCCTCAATGCGGTATAGGCAAACGATCTCTTCCCTTATCATGTGCAAAGATAAATGGATTATTGCACCGTTCATGAGCTTTCTCTCTTATTTTACCTGTAAAATTTGTGAACGTGCAAGTTTTCGGAAACAAGACAGAATAATCCGGTACCCCTTGATGTATATGATGGCAACCGGATAAAAAGAAGATAAAAAAACTTCCACCAAAACGGTGGAAGTCTTATAGTAAATTCTATTTGTTTTCCTTAACATAAGGTCGGTTCAAGGCTTTTGGAGCCTGGGATTTTCCGATAAATCCGGCAACGGCTAAAATCGTCAAGACATAAGGCAAGATGTAAAGGTAAACTTGCGGAATGTCTTTGATTACCGGTAAGCTTGGTCCGATGGCACTCAAGCTGTTGGCAAAACCGAAGAAGATGGCCGCCCCCATCGTACCTAGCGGGTTCCACTTACCGAAAATCATCGCCGCAATCGCCATAAAGCCCTGACCACTGATAGTCGCATGGCTGTAATCGAGGGTGATCGTCTGGGCGAAAATGGCCCCACCGATTCCGGATAGAACACCACTGATCATAACGGCGATATAGCGCATCCGGTTAACTTTAATACCCATCGTATCGGCTGCCAATGGGTGTTCCCCAACGGAACGTAACCGGAGACCGAATGGTGTTTTAAACATCACAACCCAGCCGAGAATGGCAACGACCACAGCCAGGATCGATGTGATATAGACGTTTTCAAAGAAAATCGGTCCGATCACCGGGATTTCTCGTAAAACCGGAATATTATAACGGTGAATTGTTTCCGAAATCATCGGTGTTTGACCTCTTCCTTCGAACATTTTCTTAACAAGGAAGACCGTACCACCGGCAGCCAGCATGTTCATCGCGGTCCCGATGATAATCTGGTCCGCCCGGAAAGTAACCGAGAAAATTGCGAGTAATAGGGAGAACAGTAAACCGGTAATACTTGCAATTAAGATAGCAACCCATGGGGTCCAGCCGCCAAAAGTTTCCGCAAGAGCGAGGTTGGCAATGATGGCGGTGAAAGCACCGACCTGCATGCCACCTTCTACCCCCATGTTTGTAACACCGGAACGTTCGGAAAATGTCGTACCGATACCCGTTAACATGATGGGTGCTGCAAAATAGAGGGCGTTATAGAAAATATATGCAATAATTTCCAAAAAGCTCACGTTAATTCGCCCCTTTCTTTCTTGTAAACTTTTCTTTCAGCCACGGGAATAAGTAGGTGCTGGCAACAAAGAATACGATAATTGCGATAATGATCGAAATCATTTCTTCTGGAATTTGAGCTGGCGGGTTGGGCATGCTCAGTGAGCCGTATTTCAGCGCACCAAAGAGCACGGCACCGAAAATAACACCGATCGGGTGGTTAGCACCCAAGATACTTACCGCAATCCCGTCAAAACCGATTCCTGTTAAGCTGCTTTTTGTAGCCACATATTCAAATGTTCCAAGACCTTCCATTGATCCGGCCAGACCGGCTAAAAATCCGGAAATGATCATGGCAATCACAATGTTTCTTTCCACGTTCATACCGGCGTATTGGGCCGCATCTCTGTTCAAACCGACTGCCTTCAATTCATAACCTAAAGTGGTGTATTTCAATATGTACCAGATCACGAAGACGGCAATCAGTGCTACAAAGATACCGGCGTGCATTCTGGAGTACATCGTCGCCTCTTCCCAGGCAGGAATACGCAAGCTGGCGGTTTCGTGAATCCGCTCGGACGTATCCTTTCCAGCCCAGGCGCGAACTAAAGCGTTCGTCACGTGCAAGGCGGTATAGTTCATCATGATCGTCACAACAACTTCGTTAACGCCTAACTTCGCCTTTAAAATACCGGGTACGAATCCCCATAAGGCTCCGGCAAGACCACCGGCGAGCAAGGCAACGATCAAGTGAATACCCGGTGGTAAATCAAGCACGACACCGACATATGTCGCTGCGAACCAGCCGACAATAAGCTGTCCTTCAATACCGATATTAAAGAGTCCTGTTTTAATCGCAAATGCGAATGCAAGACCGGCTAAAATGTAAGGCGTGATTTGCCGGATCGATTCGCCAAGCACGTAAACATCCCCGACGATTCCGTTCCATAGTTGGGAATAACCTTGAATCGGGTTATAACCGAAAACGAGCATGATAATCGCACCGACAACAAGACCGAGAATAACAGACAAAACTGGAATTAGTAGTTTATTGAGATTTTTTGACAATTTATTCACCTTCTCTCTCTATCGTTTTGTCTGATTTTTTTTCCAGTGGTTCAGTTTGACCGGCCATCAATAGACCGAGTTCTTGTTCGTTCGTCTCTTTCGGATCGACGATACCGATGATTTGTCCGTCAAAAATAACAGCAATGCGATCGCTGACGCTCATGATTTCATCGAGCTCGAAAGATACGAGGAGAACACCTTTTCCGCTATCCCGCTGTTCCACGAGCTGTTTATGAATGAATTCAATCGCACCGACATCAAGTCCCCGGGTCGGTTGTGCAGCAATTAATAAGTCCGGTTGGCGCTCGATTTCCCGGCCGATGATGACTTTTTGCTGGTTACCACCGGAGAGGCTGCCAGCTGCTTCGAATTCACTCTGTGTCCGGACATCATACTTTTCGATAATATCGCGGGCACTTTGGTAGACGGTGTTAAACTGGAGAACACCAAATTTGGAATTCGGTTCTTTATAGTATGTTTGTAAAATCACGTTCTCGGCAATGGAGTACTGGAGAACGAGACCGTGTTTTTGCCGGTCCTGGGGAATGTGCCCGAGACCCGTTTCTGTAATTTCCCGGGGGCGTTTGTTTGTAATATCTTTCCCATTCAGGTAAATTTTTCCTGAATCAGCATGTCTTAACCCGGTAATCGCTTCGATGAGTTCGGACTGTCCGTTTCCGTCAACCCCGGCAATTCCTAAAATTTCCCCGCGGCGTACAGAAAGGTTCAGGCCTTTTACTTTTTCGACACCGCGATAATCTTTCACGACGAGATTTTCAACCCGAAGGACTTCCTCTTTCGGCTGGGCCGGTTTCTTGTCCGTTTTGAAATGAACATTTCGGCCAACCATCAAACTAGCCAGTTCATCCGGGTTCGTATCCGCTACATCCAATGTTTTAATGCCCTTACCGCGGCGGATAACCGTTACGCGATCGGCGGCCGTCATGATTTCTTTCAGCTTATGGGTGATTAAAATAATCGATTTGCCTTCTTTGATGAGCTTTTTCATAATCTCGAGGAGTTCATCAATCTCCTGCGGTGTGAGCACGGCAGTTGGCTCGTCAAAGATAATGATATCTGCACCGCGGTATAGCGTTTTCAAGATTTCTACTCTTTGCTGCATGCCGACCGAAATATCACTTATGTATGCATAAGGATCGACATCAAGCCCGTACAGTTTGGAAAGCCGGCTGATTTCATCTGCGGCATCCTTAATGTCGATGGTTCCCCGTTTCACAGGTTCCATGCCGAGGATAATATTTTCCGTAACTGTAAACGTATCGACGAGCATGAAGTGCTGGTGGACCATCCCGATCCCTAAATCATTGGCCACGTTCGGGTCGGTGATTTTTACCGGTTTTCCTTTAATCCGGATTTCCCCGCCGTCCGGTTGGTATAAGCCGAACAACACGTTCATCAATGTGGATTTTCCGGCACCATTTTCACCTAATAAGGCATGGATTTCCCCTTTTTTCACTTGCAAGGTGATATTATCATTCGCTTTAAAATCGCCGAATTTTTTCGTTATATTCAGCATTTCAACTACATATTCCACTTTTGATCCCCCCTATGACAATTAAATGTAGCTGGAGTCTAGCATGGTTGTTTATGAAACGGTTATGTACGAAAGAATAGTTGGGAGAACATTGCTCGATTGAGAATTTTGAAGAACAGGTAGGGTATTCGTTAACTGATATTTTTTGTATAACTATCAATAATTATCATAAAAAAAACAAAAAAAATACCCTTTTCTGTTTTGAAAAGTTAGGATACAGGCCGCAGCCTGTATCCTGTTAATAATTACTCCTCGATTCCTAAATCTTTGAGGAAGTTTTCATATTCTTCTGGTGTTCCAGGTGGTGTGATTTCACCGTCAATGATTTTTTGTTTGTATTCATTGATGACATCCCATGTTTCTTGAGGGATATGTCCACCTGTTTCAGCCAGTTCGACACCGTTATCGGCAAGTCCGAAGGTGATTGTTTCTCCGCCAGGGAAGTCGCCGTTCATTGCTCTTTCAGCAATTTCTTTAACAGCAACGTCTACCCGTTTCAAGGTGGATGTTAACGTTACGTTGACATCGTCGCTAACTTTACCTTCTTCGTACTGGTCACTGTCAACACCGATTACCCAAACCGGTTGGTCAGGGTTTTGTTGAATCCGTTCTTTTGCTTCGGCGAATACACCGTTACCGGTAGCACCGGAAGCGTGGAAAATAATGTCAGCGCCTTGGCTGTAGATAGCGTTTGCAGCTTGTTGTCCACCAGCAGCGTCACCGAAAGATCCTACATAGTTGACGATAATTTCGATGTTCGGATCAACGGATTTTACACCAGCTTTAAATCCTTCTTCAAAGCGGCTGATAACCGGGCTTTCCATACCGCCAACGAAACCAACTTTTCCGGTCTTTGTTTCTTTGGCAGCTGCAACACCAGCTAAGAAGGAAACTTCTTGTTCTTTAAACATGATGCTGACAACGTTATCTTTTCCTTCGATAACATCGTCAACAAGACCGAAGTTTACTTCAGGGTTTTGGTCAGCAACTTCCATGATCGGTTCTTTCAACATGAAGCCGATACCGTAGATCAAGTCAAAGTTACGGCGAACTAATTGGTTTAAGTTCGGAATGTAGTCTGCATCAGAGTTGGATTGCAGATAGTCGTAACCATTGTCGCCTTTTTCTAAATTGTATTCTTCACCGAAGGCTTGTAATCCTTCCCAGGCAGATTGGTTAAAGGATTTGTCATCGACACCACCGATGTCGGTAACCATCGCAACAGAGAAATTATCTTCTGCCGCTTCGTCTCCACCGTCTCCTCCTTCGGCGTTGTCATTTCCTCCACCGCATGCAGCAAGAACGAGGCTGACTGCGAGGAGAAGAAGAAGTAAATACCATTTTTGCTTCTTCACAAAAAAACCCCCTTATCTTTTTATAGTAGAAATATTGGGTAGACTGGCGAGCCAATTTATGTATAGGTTATGTAAATTTCTTACTCATATACAAAACTGACTCGACATTTTCTACCATATTTCTACCATCTATTGTTAATATAACATGAAAAATGTAAAACAGGAACAGCCTAAAGAAAAATTTATCTTAAATTGTAACAGCTTTGTGACAGCGGTTACATTATTATCTCAATTGTTTCTTTTGCTTATCCAAACAATTTTCTGAAAATGTACGCTTGATTAGGAATGAAGAAACTTTGTTCAGAGGTAAAAAAGAGGATAAAAGGTGGAACGAACCGCCGTTCACTCCACCATTAGAAGAAACTCCATCTAGGAAGTTTTCGCATCTTCATCATCCGGTTTCGGAATCAAGACTTCCCGGGGTTTGCTGCCGACATACGGACCGACAACCCCTCTTTTTTCCATCTCGTCGATCAAACGAGCAGCCCGGGTATAACCGATGCGGAATCTCCGCTGTAACATCGAGACCGATGCCGTCTGGAGTTCCGCCACTAACTGCACCGCATCTTCGTACAATTCATCATCCACTTCATCTTCCACTTCGGAAACTTCATCGGGAATCATGTCTTCCTGATACTGTGCCTTTTGTTGATCCGTGACGAATTCTACGACTTTTTCCACTTCTTCATCAGAGACGAAGGCACCCTGTACGCGAATCGGTTTGCTCGTACCGGCTGGTAAATAGAGCATGTCGCCGCGACCGAGCAGCTTTTCTGCTCCTCCCATATCGAGAATCGTCCGGGAGTCGGTTTGACTGGAGACGGCAAAGGCGATCCGGGATGGAATGTTTGCCTTGATGACCCCTGTGATGACATCGACGGAAGGACGCTGGGTGGCGATGATCAAGTGAATGCCAGCGGCCCGGGCCATCTGGGCAAGACGCGTAATAGACTCTTCTACATCATTCGGTGCGACCATCATCAAATCAGAAAGCTCGTCCACGATCACAACGATATACGGTAATAGCGGCTGGTTTTCGCCCGTTTCCCGATTATGGCGGGCAATTTGTTCATTGTATCCCTCGATATTTCTCGTCCCGGTATGGGAGAACAGCTCATAGCGCCGCTCCATCTCATCGACGACTTTCTTTAAAGCCTGGCTCGCCCGCTTCGGATCGGTAACAACCGGAGCGAGGAGATGGGGAACACCGTTGTAGACGGCAAGCTCCACTTTTTTCGGGTCAATCAGCATCATTTTCACTTCATGAGGCTTCGTCCGCATGAGTAAACTCGTGATAATTCCATTGATACAGACACTCTTCCCTGCCCCGGTAGCACCCGCAATCAACAGGTGCGGCATCTTATTCAGACGAGCAAAGACGGCTTCACCGGTAATATCCCGGCCGAGACCGATTAATAGTTTCTCATCGAGCTCATCCATGCTTTCTTCCAGTACTTCCCGCAAGGAGACGACCGCAATCTCGGAATTCGGCACTTCAATCCCGATGGCGGATTTACCAGGTATCGGCGCCTCCATGCGGATATCTTTTGCGGCAAGGGCCAGCGCCAGATCATCGGTCAGACTTACGATGCGGCTGACCTTGACACCGACATCCGGATGCACTTCATATTTCGTTACAGCCGGACCAATATGAACTTGCGTGACCCGCGCCTTGACACCGAAGCTCTGGAATGTCCGTTCTAGCTTGGCAGCATTTGCATGAACGAGTTCGTATTCATTGCTTTGATCCGTCTGTTTCGGAAGTTTCAATAGATGGATTGGTGGTAGTTTGTAATCCACATTTTCCATTTCAACAAAATGGATGACTTCCGGTTCCGATTCTTCATTTTCCTCACGCGGGCTCATTTCTTCCTCTTCGCGATAAGCCGTTTTTTCTGCAAAATTAGAGATTATCGGTTCTGCACTCGTGAGCTCTTCTGCTTCCGCATCAATAGGAACAACTTCTTGCGGGTCCTGTTCGACTTTTCTCTGGCGTTTGATCGCTCTTTCTTTCTTTTTCTCTTTCTCTTTCTTCAGCGACTCCATATCCTTTTTAAAGTTTTGCCACGTGTTCTGGAAAAAGGAACTGATTTTACCGAAGATTTTCTGGAACAGTTCGCTAAACGATTTTCCGGTAAAGACGATCAATCCGGTCATGATCAACAACCAGGCGATCAGTTTCGACCCCTGTGCATCAAAGAGCATGTACGTCAGAGCAAAAAGAAGTGCTCCGACCATGCCCCCACCCAAACCGGTCGTACTCGTTTCACCGCCAAGCTCCATGATATATAAGTTCCACGTATTGGCGATCACGCTCGGTTTCACAAAAGGACCCGGTCGTGATAACAGATCAAATAAACTGATGTGATGCAATAATAGCATCGCGATTAAAATTAAATAAATCCCGATCAAGTACCGGTTAAAAAAGTCCGGCCAATCTCTTTTCCACATGAGAACAACACTTAAAATCACGCCGCCGATCGGCAAGATCATATACCATTCACCGAATAACAGGCGGCAAAACGACACGAGAACATGTCCAACGAGGCCCAGATTCGCGATCGTGATAATCGAAAGGGTGAGGAGGATTAACGCTCCGACCTCAAATTGGACCATGCGCCGGAACTGCATTTGTTTTTTCGTTTTTCGTTTTTTCCGTTTCGCCATGTTTAATCACCTGATCTATATAAAAATAACCGCTTCTTTCCGCGATTTGAACGAATTCAGCACGCTGAAATGAAGAAAGCAGCCGTCAGTTCTGGCTGCCTGTTGTCCTCCTTATTATACCATATTTTACCGGCTGGCAAAATGCGCCAGGCAATGATTAAATAGTAATTTTTGTCCCCGGGGCGACTTCCTCGTTCAGAAAATGCTGGGGATCCGTGCTCAAGATTTGCTTGATCGTCAGCTCATTATTCCCCACTTCAACGATGACCGGAATCCCCTGGTAGGACATAACCAGCTCCTGGCCGGGCGTTTGCTGGAAATAATATTCTTGAAAAATCGCTTCCGGTGGTAATATCGTATGTAATATCATTGAATCAACCCGTCCGTTTCCTTCTTATTTTCGGCAATTAATTCATTTAATTTCTTCAACGCCTGGCCGATGCCACCGATCTCATCGATGAGCCCGTAACGAACGGCAGCTTCACCGATCACATTCGTACCGATGTCCCTCGTTAAATTTCCTTTGGCAAACATCAAGTCTTTAAACACTTCCTCACTGATCCGCGAATGTTTCGTGACGAAATTGATCACCCGCTCCTGCATTTTATCCAGATACTCGAACGTTTGGGGTACACCGATGACAAGTCCCGTCAAGCGAATCGGATGAATGGTCATCGTGGCCGTTTCCGCGATAAATGAATAATCGGTGCTCACGGCGATGGGAACGCCGATGGAATGGCCTCCGCCAAGTACAAGGGAGACGCTCGGTTTTGAGAGGGAGGCGATCATTTCGGCAATGGCAAGACCGGCCTCCACATCCCCGCCTACTGTATTCAAAATAATTAACAACCCTTCGATTTTCGGATTTTGTTCAATCGCGACAATTTGCGGGATGACATGTTCGTATTTGGTCGTTTTATTTTGTGAAGGCAGCTGGATATGCCCTTCAATCTGACCGACAATCGTCAGGCAGTGGATATTGGAATCCTTCGTCATTTGCGGTACATTCGTTTGTCCGAGTTGCTGAATTTTTTCGATGACTGGCGAGGATGCCGGTTTTTTCTCACCCGGTTCGGGCAAGGGTTTTTCCTGATTTCTTTTCTCGTCCATATACATACTCCTTCCCGTATGATTATGCTTAGTATTCGCACGGGTCCTTTTTTCATACGGCAGAAGGCATTGAAGGAGTTGGCAAGAAAAAACTTCATGGTGATAAAGTGCCATTCAGCGAGAAAGACCGCTTCCGAATTTTTTCTTAAAAAACTATTTTCATTAATCAATAAAAAATCCCTGCCAGGTATGAAATATGTGCATCGTTTACCTGACAGGGATTGACAATTACACTTTTATATTTTTTATGATTATTCAGCAATTTGATTTAATACGTTTTGCAGCTCTTCTCTTTCCTCCGCCGTTAACGGAACGAGAGGGAGCCGTACGGAACCGACATTCAAACCTTTTAACTGCAATGCGGTTTTCACCGGAGCCGGACTCGGCTGGGCAAACAACTGATTCATGACCGGAAGCAGTTTTTGATGCCATCTAGCTGCTTTTTTGTAATCGCCGGCAAGGAAACTGTTGATCATTTCCTGCATTTCACTGCCGATGACATGGGAGGCGACGGAAACTACCCCGACACCACCGATGGCAAGGGACGGTAATGTTAAACCGTCATCGCCGACATACAGTTCAAAATCATCGGGCGTATTCGCAATGATCGTCGTCATTTTATCCAGGTCGCCGCCTGCATCTTTAATCGCGACGATATTCGGAATCTCACTTAACTTAATAACGGTTTCCGGAGCGATTTCCACCACAGAACGACCGGGGATATTGTAGAGCATGATCGGTAGCTCCGTTTCCGCGGCGATTGCCTTAAAGTGCTCGTACAGGCCGGCTTGACTCGGTTTATTGTAATACGGGGCAACGAGTAAAACCCCGTCCACACCAATTTGCTCCGCTTCCTTCGTGAAGTCGATCGATTCTTTCGTATTGTAATTTCCGGTTCCGGCAATTACCGGGACCCGTTTATCAACGACTTTGACCACATGTTCAAAGAGGGCCAATTTTTCCTGTTTCGTTAATGTTGGCGACTCTCCGGTCGTACCGGAAACGACTAATGAATCGGTACCATTTTTTAACAAATACTCGATTAACAAAGTCGTTTTTTCAAAGTCGACATTCCCATTTTTATCAAAAGGGGTGACCATCGCCGTAACGATCCGTCCAAAGCGAGGCATGCTATCACTCCTTACCTATTCGAAATCAATGAACTTTTTTCATCAATGGCCTGGCGCACGTCTTCATCTTGATCGAGGTGGAACGCTGCGTGGAGGGCATTGATGGCTTTCGTTAAATCTTTTTGTTTCACGAGAACCCAGATGGTCGTATAGCTGTCTGCCGATTGTAAAATTTGGATGCCTTCTTCGGAAAGGGAAGTCACGATTCGGGCAGCAACACCTGGAACACCGGTAATCCCCGCGCCCACAACGGAAACTTTCGCACAGTTTCTTTCAATTACCGGTTCGTGACCGAGGGACTCGAGAATGGCCTGTGCTTGATCGGCTACCTGGTTATGGACCGTATAGACGACGCTATTCGGTGAGATATTGATGAAATCAACGGATATTCCGTTGTTGGCCATCGCTTTAAAAACTTCCACTTGCAAGTTGTACTGGTCTTTTTTCGCAAAGACTTTAATCTGGGTAATATTGGAAACGTAAGCAATTCCGGTGACCAAGCGCTCTTTCACATCGGCGCCGCGGTTTTTGCGCGATAATTTCGTCACCAGAGTACCGACGCCATCGGTATATGTCGGGCGGATGCGAATGGGGATATCCGCCTGCATCGCGATTTCCACAGCACGGGGATGGATCACTTTTGCCCCTTGATGGGCGAGGTTGACCACTTCATTATACGTAACCTCATCGAGCGGCCGGGCATTTTCCACGATTTTCGGATCGGCCGTCATGATTCCTTCCACATCGGTAAAAATATCAATCCATTCTGCCTGCAGGGCGGCACCTAAAGCAGCTGCCGATGTGTCGCTGCCCCCTCTTCCGATCGTGGTAATTTCGCCATTTTTATCGGCGCCCTGAAAACCGGCAACAACGACCGCATCGTTCCTCTTCAGTTCCTGTAAAACCCGCTCCGGTTTCATTTCAATAATCTTGGCCTCGGAAAACTCACTATTCGTTAAAAATCCCGCCTGCTGTCCCGTTAAAGCACAGGCTTTGATGCCATTTTCCAGCAACATTTCTGTAAATACAACGGCAGAAATCACTTCCCCACAGCTCATGAGCAAATCGAGCTCCCGTTTCGGCAGCTTTGTCTCATCTCCGCCGACCAGGGAAAGAAGGGTATCCGTGGCATAGGGGTCGCCTTTTCGCCCCATCGCACTGACGACAATCACCGTTTTATATCCTTCGGCAATCGTTTTTTGAATATGTTTTAATGCGGCTTTTCGATTTTCCTCTGTTCTTACAGAAGTTCCTCCAAATTTTTGGACAACGATGTTCATAGTGCACCTCATTCGCAAGGATATTTTCCTAATTATTGAGCAAATTCAATTTGATCAAGCTGCGAACAATTTGAATCGAATTATATGCTGCTCCTTTTAACAAGTTATCGCTGACAACCCACATGTGGAAGCCATGGTCGTCATCGAGGTCTTTCCGCACCCGACCGACAAATGTATCCGTTTTTCCAGCAGCAATCAAGGGAGTCGGATAGACCTGTTCTTCCGGATTATCCATTAAAACAATACCTGGAGCATCTCTAAGGGTACCGTGGATATCGCTAACGGTTACGCCATCTTTTTCCACTTCGAAATAAATGGATTCACTATGCCCCCGTTCGATTGGAAGCCGGACGCACGTGACCGCGACAGACAAATCCGGAAGGTGCATGATTTTTTTCGTTTCATTAACCATTTTCATTTCTTCAAACGTATAGCCATTTTCCTGGAAAAGGTCAATTTGCGGCAATGCATTGAAGGCAATCGGATAATGTTTTTTATCACTTTTAACCGGTAAAATATTCGCCTCCGGTTCTTTCCCTTCCAGAATCGCTTTTGTTTGTTCATACAGTTCTTCAACAGCGCTATTTCCCGCACCACTAACCGCTTGATATGTGGAAACAATAACCCGTTTTAAGCCGAACTGTTTTCTGATCGGTTCCAGGGCAACAACCATTTGAATGGTCGAACAGTTTGGATTGGCGATGATGCCCTGATGGTTTTTCAAATCATCTTCGTTAACTTCTGGAACGACAAGGGGTACATCTTCCTGCATGCGGAAAGCACTTGTATTATCAACGACAACGGCGCCGCGTTTCACCGCTTCCGGTGCGAGTTTCTTCGATACGCTGCCCCCGGCGGAAAATAAAGCGATGTCCACACCGTTAAAGCTTTCCGGTGTCGCTTCTTCGATCGTGACGGTTTCCCCTTTAAAAGAGACCGTTTTTCCAGCCGAACGGGCTGAGGATAATAATTTTATTTGTTTTATCGGAATATCACTTTTTTCCAGTAGTTGAACCATTTCATTGCCTACAGCTCCAGTTGCTCCTACGACAGCTACAACAAAGCCCGAATTTGTCATACAGAGAACTCCTTCCAATTTCATCGATAAATAAAAAGGGGAAAGAAGAGACTCGAGGAGACCTCCATTTCCCGCATCTTCTGATTGTATTTTATCATACTCTCCAGATTAATAAATATATATTATTTGCTTCACAGATTCAATGCTTGTAGCGTTCGATGAGGACGGGTTGGATTTGTTTATGTTCGAGGGCATGTTCAACGGTCGGAATGAGCTGGGTCATATCTGCAACCATGGAATTCGGCTTTTTGAACGGATCGTCCTGGCCGAAAGGTATGAAATAAATGTTTTTTGTGGCCATCAGGCGCATGAGATTGACACCGTTTAAACCGAGGGCATCGTTTGTCGATATTCCGAGAACAACAGGCCGGTGATTGCGCATCGTTGCCTTCGCCGCCATGAGAACCGGACTGTCGGTTAATGCATTGGCCAATTTACTCATCGAAGCACCGGTAAGCGGTGCGATGACCATACAGTCCAAAGGCAAAGTCGGTCCTAATGGTTCCGCCTCCACAATGGTATCGATCACTTTTCTTCCCGTGGCTTCCTCCATTTTCTTTACCCAGTCTTCCCCTTTACCAAAGCGGGTATCGGTATTTTTCACCGTATACGTTACGATAGGAATCACCTCGGCACCTAAGGCAACGAGTTTTTCTAATTCTGGAAACACCGCATCGTACGTGCAGTGGGAAGCGGTAAAACCAAACCCAATTCGTTTCCCCTTTACGTTCATGAATCGGTCCCCTTTCCTTTGTGTAAATCTTCTTTTAATAAATCGGATAAAACATTCGCCAGAATCTGACCGGCAGTTTTCGGAGCGACAATGCCCGGCAGGCTCGGTGCAAGCAGGGCTTTGATGCCGCGTTTTTCGGCATAGCGAAAGTCTGTACCACCCGGTTTGGAAGCAAGATCAATGATCAGCGTATGGGCAGGCATTTTGGCAATAACACTGGCGGTAATCACTAGATGCGGGATCGTATTGATACATATATCAACGTCCTGAATGTTTTCATGAATATCTTTTAAATAAAAGGCTTCATACCCCATTTCTTCAATACGGGCGATATGCTCCGGTTTTCTCGCCCCGACTCGCACTTTTGCCCCCAGAGCGGCGAAGGTTCTCGCAACCGTCATGCCCACCCTGCCGAGACCGAGAACGACGGTTTTTGATCCGTGAATCGTGAAATCGGTATGCTGAATCGCCATCATGATCGTGCCTTCGACGGTTGGTATGGAATTGTATATGGCGACATCATTTCGCTCGAACAAAAGAACGAGCCGGCGGTTTGCTTTCCGGGTGATTTCATCCAAATACTCGTTAGAAATACCGGAGTATATTGTGCAGTGGGGCGGGGTTTGTTCAAGGATTTCTTCCGTCAATCGTATCGTTTCATTGGAAAAAATCGTTTCCACTTCACCAGTAAGATCTGTACCGGCCACGGGGAGAATAATTGCATCAATAGTGGATAAATTCACTTCATTCAATTTTTCTTTAACGGCACCGGCAAAAAAATGATCGAGCTGTTCAAAGCCGATAAGGAAAACTTTCGCATCTAATTCCGTCATTTTGCGGACAATTTCAATCTGTCTCGCATCCCCACCGATGATGGCTATCTGTAATCCTGTTAACATGATCTGTTCACCTTCTTAAACAAAAACCCCTTGACGTACATTCTTACCTATAGTATGAAAAGTGGAAATTTAATGTGATTATGTAGAGCCGCCAATTAAACAATAATAGCTTGAAAAATTAGCAATAAAAAAACAACCGGTACTCCGGTTGTCGGATCAGCGTTACAGGGAATCGATATCGTCATCTCCGAAATCAATAATAATCATATCCGTCCCGATTTTTTTAATATATTTCCAGGGGACGCGTATTTCTGAACCGGTTCTTTTCAATTGAAACCACTTCCCAGTCGGGATAATTAATGCGACAATTTGGCCGGTTTCCTCGTTGATTTCCAGATCGGCCTGGCCAAGAATACCGAGGCGTTCTGCTTTTTTAACATCGACGATTTCTTTACCACCTAATTCACTTAACCGCACCATATTTTTCACCCTTTCCTGTCCTTCTTCTACTAATGTATTTCCGACCGGGGCATTTTAGAAGACCCCACAAACAATTCCGAAGCATCGAGAAGGACGAAGGAAAATGGTGGAAAAAGTTGTTACAAACTACGTCTTTGCCATAAAAAAAGCCGATCGCTATCGATCGGGCTTTCAGAAAAATATTTAAATATGAACTCCATCCGGTGCAATAAGGGATATGGAATATTCTTCCGTGAACAGCTCGCTACATACCTGGTTCACTTCATCTATCGTTACCGCATCGATGATCTGGATCATTTCATCAATCGATTTATGCTCACCTAACAGCAGCTCGTTTTTACCATTGCGGCTCATCCGGCTGTTCGTGCCCTCGGTACCGAGCACTAAATTTCCTTTAATCTGTTCCTTGCTATTTTCCAGTTCCTTAACGGTGATGCCGTTATTTTTCAAATCATGTAAGATATTGAAAATCGTCTCCGCCAGTACATCGAGTTGATTGACGGCCGTACCACCGTAAATCGTTACGGTCCCTGTATCTTCGTACGAGGAATGATACGAATAAACCGAATAGGCGAGTCCCCGCTTTTCCCGGACTTCCTGGAACAGGCGACTGCTCATGCTGCCGCCTAAAATGTTGTTGGCAATAATTAAAGGATAGATCCGCTTATCGCGAACGGAATAGCCGTTAAAGCCGATACATAGATGGGCCTGTTCCGTATCCTTGCGGCGAATCACCTCGTTTTTATGGAAAATCGGTTTGGCATCCAGTTCTTTCCTATTTCCACCTTTATACGTTCCGAACCGCTTTTCTACCTCTTTCATGAACGACTCCTCGACATTCCCGGCGATGGAAATAACGACTTTATCCGGCGTATAGGAATTGTACATATAGTCTTTCAACATATCTTTCGTGAACGTCGCCAGGGTTTCCTCAGACCCCAGTATCGGATACCCGAGGGGATGGTTTTCAAAAATAGCTTTCGTGAGGAGATCGTGGACAATATCGTCCGGGGTATCCTCGTACATTTTGATTTCTTCGTAAACAACGTTTTTTTCTTTAGCCAGTTCTTCTTCATCAAACGTGGAATTGAAAAACATATCCGCTAATATTTCCAGGGCGTATGTAGCATGATTGTCCAAAACTTTTGCATAATAACATGTATATTCTTTCGAGGTAAAGGCATTTACCTGTCCGCCGATCCGGTCAAAACTTTCGGCAATCTCTTTTGCCGTTAAGTTTTCCGTCCCTTTAAAAAACATATGTTCTAAAAAATGGGAGATGCCGTTCAGTTCGGCAGTTTCATGGCGCGATCCGGTTTTCACCCAGATTCCGATTGTCACGGATCGAACGTTAGGAATTTTTTCCAAAACAACGCGTACCCCATTGGTACATGTATAGCGTGTCAGCAAGATGTGTTCCTCCTATTCTCGCGATGCAAGCAAATTTCTTAAAATCGTTTTCTTCTCGAATTGAATAAATTGTAACAAATCCCCTCTCGATTTGCCAATTTTTCAATCTTCATTTACCGTCACAACATCAACTAGCCGTTCATCTAACAGTTCACCGACACTGCCGATTGCATAGCCTTTTTCTTTCAATTGGGTAATCATCGGCTCCAGCGCCTGTACTGTCGGCTCTGTCGGATGCATCAAGACGATGGCCCCGTTATGCACCTGTTTCGTTACTCTTATCACAATAGTTGCGGGAGCAGGTTTTTGCCAGTCAATCGTATCCACGGTCCACATGATCGTCTCCATTCCCATTTCCGCGGCCATCTTCACGACCGCATCGTTGTATGTTCCGCTCGGCGGGGCGAAATACTCGATTTCCTTACCGGCGGCAGCCTGGAGGACACTATTCGTGTCAGCGAGTTCTTTTTTTATCTGCTCACGATTTAAATTGCGCATGTCGGGATGGGAATAGGAATGATTGCCAATTTCGTGTCCGGCATCGGCAATCATTTTCACTAAATCCGGATGTTGTTTCGCCCACCGGCCTTCAATAAAAAACGTCGCATGGATATTTTTATCTTTCAGGATTTTTAAGATTGGAGAAATATGTTCATTTCCCCAGGCGACATTAAAGGTGAAGGCAACCATCGGTTTTTCCGGAGAACCGCGATAAATCGGTGCTGGCGGCAGATCTTTTAAAGATACGCGGGGAGGGATTTCGCGATACACTAAATGATTTTCATCGAAAGTACCGGATTCTTTCATCCGTTTATATGATGCTTCCACATCGACTTCATACCCGTACAAACCCGGCATCTTTTTCCAGACCGGATCTATTTTAGCATCAATGGGCTTTTTGTCATACTCTTCCTTTTTCTCATCGATTTCATAATAGAGCGAGTCCCGTATATTCGATACGGTCACCGCATCCGCTTTTAATTTCGCGATATACAAATCCGTCAACGGGTTTTCAACCATAAAAAAAGCAAATAAAAACAGGATAAAAAGTGTCGTCAGCTGGCGATACGACCATTTCATGAAAATCCCCCCTTATTCCCAAAATATGAATAAGAGGGACAGGGTAGAACTGAACTTGTCCTGGATTATTTGAAAAAGGTCCAAAAAATTAAAAAGGACCAGCTCTTTCAAGAGTTAGTCCATTTAAGGAAGGCAGAAGATCAATTATCTTCTGCTTTTCGTTTTGGCTTTCCGGTTTTTCCGTTCCCTTAACACGGCTTTCCGGGATAAATTAATGCGGCCTTGCTTGTCAATTTCGATAACTTTTACGAGTACTTCATCGTCAATATTGACGACATCTTCCACTCTGTTGACCCGCTCTTCAGCCAGTTCGGAAATATGCACGAGACCTTCTTTGCCGCGGAAAAGTTCGACAAAGGCCCCGAATTTTTCAATGCGGCGCACTTTACCGAGGTAGTAATCGCCGACTTTTACTTCGCGAACGATGTCTTCGATCATTTTCTGGGCTTTTTTGTTTTGCTCCATGTCGGTGGAGGAAATATAAATCGTTCCGTCCTGTTCGATGTCGATTTTCACGCCCGTTTCGTCGATAATGCTTTTGACGTGTTTTCCGCTCGGTCCGATGACATCTCCAATTTTATCAGGATTAATGGTCATCGTGATAATCTTCGGTGCATAAGGTGATAGGTGAGGACGCGGCTGGTCGATCGTTTCCATCATATGATCGAGAATTTCCATCCGGCCTTTTCTTGCTTGCTGTAATGCTTCTTCGAGGATTTCCCGGGACAATCCAGCGATTTTGATGTCCATCTGTAAGGCGGTAACACCTTTTCTCGTACCGGCGACTTTAAAGTCCATATCACCGAGGTGGTCTTCCATGCCTTGAATATCCGTTAAAATCGTGTAGTGTTCACCCGATTTCACCAGGCCCATGGCAATTCCGGCTACCGGAGCTTTAATCGGTACCCCAGCATCCATCAAGGCCAAAGTGGAACCACAAATACTTGCTTGCGATGAAGAACCGTTCGATTCGAGCACTTCTGACACGAGACGGATCGTGTACGGGAATTCCTTCTCGGAAGGAATGACTGGCTCGAGAGCCCGTTCACCGAGATTTCCGTGTCCAATTTCCCTGCGGCCCGGTCCGCGAATCGGTCCTGTTTCTCCAACGGAAAAGTGCGGGAAATTGTAGTGGTGCATGAACCGTTTCGATTCTTCCAGTCCGAGACCATCTAATACTTGCACATCGCCTAAAGCACCTAGCGTACAGACGCTCATGACCTGGGTTTGTCCTCTTGTAAAGAGACCGGAACCGTGAGCCCTTGGCAACACCCCGACCCGGGAAGAGAGCGGTCTGATTTCATCCGCTTTCCGGCCATCCGGACGCACTTTTTCTTCCGTGATGAGACGGCGAACTTCTTCTTTCACGATGTTTTCCAAAATTTGCTCGACTTGTTTGAGAACGTCCTCTTCGGCCTCTTGTTCTTCATATTGGCTGATGACTTCCTGTTTTACCGTTTCAATGGCTTCTTCGCGCGCCAGTTTTTCCGGTACCTGGATCGCCGCGATCATTTTCTCTTCACACATGCTGCGAACTTCTTGCTCCAGGGCTTCATCAATTTCAAAGAGCGGGAACTCCATTTTTTCTTTACCGCATTGTGCGATGATTTCTTCCTGGAAGGCAATGAGGCGTTTAATTTCTTCATGCCCGAACATGATGGCCTCAAGCATTACTTCTTCCGGCACTTCATCGGCGCCCGCTTCAACCATGTTGATCGCATCTTTCGTTCCTGCAACCGTCAGGTGAATATCGCTTTTTTCGGCCTGTTCGACCGTTGGGTTGATGACGAATTCACCGTCAACACGGCCGACATGAACACCGGCGATCGGTCCATTAAACGGGATATCCGAAATGGATAGCGCAATGGACGAACCGAGGAGTGCAGAAATTTCGGTAGAGCAATTTTGGTCAACACTCATCACGAGGTCAACAACCTGGACTTCATTGCGGAACCCATCCGGGAATAGCGGACGAATCGGCCGGTCGATTAAACGGCTCGCCAGGATCGCCTCCTCACTCGGACGACCTTCCCTCTTAATAAAACCGCCTGGAATTTTACCAACGGCATACAAACGTTCTTCATAATTGACCGTCAGCGGGAAGAAATCGACGGATTTTGGTTCTTTGGAAGCGGTAACTGTACACAATACTGCACTGTCACCGTAACGGACGAGACAGGCACCATTGGCTTGTTTGGCTAGTTCGCCAATTTCCACAGTGAGCGGTCGGCCCGCCCAATCCATGGAAAATACATGTTTTCCATTTTCCATATACGAACTCCTCTCTGTTCAAACAAATTCTTTACATTTGCGATTAATTATGTGTTCCTGAGGAATCGCGAGAATCCTCGGGTTTATATCATTTTTCCTGGCTATTATTATGTATTGTAAACAAACGAATAGGCATCATTATCGTAAAGTTTTGGAATCTATGCCTATACAAAGTATAATCGAAATCCTGTTCATTTACGTATAAATTTTTCTACACCGTTTCTATTCCTTCAATTTAGACAAGATGAAGAAATTCGATTCATCCTTTAAAAAATACTATTCAGAAAACGAAGGATAACACGGTGTTAGATTTATCTATTGTGGACTGTTCGTCGGGTGTATTTCCAGCGCTGGAGGTGAATCGTACCAATTATTTTCTCGAGGAATCAGATCAAAAAAACGTGTATCCTAACAAAAAAGCGGGAAGACTCCCGCTTTTTCTTATCGACGTAAACCGAGTTTATTAATCAATTCACGGTAACGTTGAACGTCTTTGTTCCGTAAATAGGTTAACAGGTTACGACGTTTACCTACCATTTTCATCAAACCACGACGTGAATGGTTGTCCTTTTTATGAACCTTCAAATGCTCATTTAAGATATTGATTTGCTCTGTTAACAGGGCAATTTGGACTTCCGGAGAACCGGTGTCGTTTTCATGAGTTTTGAACTGTTCAATGATTTCTTGCTTGCGCTCTGGTGTTAATGCCACTGTTTTCACCTCCTGATTGTTCAATCCCCTTTACCCGAGTAAGCGCCGGAGTCTTCAACTTACCAAGGAAAAGGTTCTTCGAATACGCTATTTAGAATACTACTTTTTTCGCAAAAAAGCAAGTATATTCGGGATGAAAATCACTCGTTCTCACGGATGGGACGATTGTTGTCTAAATTGGCGAAATAGGCCCGCGCTTCTTTTTCATCCTGTTCCATCTGTTTAATCAAATCATTGACATCATGAAACTTCAATTCTTCCCGCTGGTAGCGATGCCATTCCAGGATGACTTCCTCACCGTAGATCGTATCGGAAAAATCGAGCAAATAGATTTCGATAAACTGTTTGGACGTCTCCTTATTGAAGGTCGGGTTCGTACCGATGTTCAAAACACCGTTATGCCAAATCCCTTTTACGAACAGACGGGCGGCATAGACGCCGTATTTCTCTGGGAGAACGTAGCGCGGATCCACCTGTAGATTCGCTGTCGGGAAGCCTAATTTGGACCCGCGTTTTTGTCCGTGAATGACTTTCGCCTTATGGGCATAGAAACGGCCGAGGTATTTCGTCACTTCTTCCATCTCGCCCTTTTTGATCAGCTCGCGGATATGGGTGGAACTAATTTTTAGTTCCCCGTGGGTGATTTTCCCGATCGTTGTCTGGGAAAAGCGTCCTTTGCTATGTTCTTTTAATGTTTCCATATTCCCCTTGCCAAATTTACCGTACGTGAAGTCGAAACCGGCAACGACGTGCTGAACGTTTAAAGCAACGATATATTCTTCGACAAAAGTTTCCGGGGATTTCCCGGCAAATTCCTTCGTAAAGGGGACGATCAATATATAATCAATGCCCAGTTGTTCAATGAGCTTGATTTTTTCATCTAACAGGGTGATGTAATGTACGTCCCCGGGGGTTTTCCCGAGCACTTCCTTCGGTGAAGGATTAAAAAACATGACCGCACTTTTCCACCCCTCGCGATCGGCGATTTTTTTCGCCTCACCGATGACGCGTTGATGGCCGAGGTGAACACCGTCAAAAAAACCAAGAGCCATTGCCAAAGGGGGGAGTTTGAGCGATTTCGGATTATCAACATGAATGACTTCCACTTCGTTTCGCACCTTTCATTAATTTACATGCAAAACCCGGGCCGGTTTGATGAGCCCGTTTTTTGTCGGATGTTTTTTATAAATTGCGATGATTTTCCCGTGATGGTACATGGCAATGGGAGAATCGTCCAGATCTTTTAAAAAGGACGGGAGTTTTAATACCCTGCCATTTTTCACTTGCGCTGCTAAAGCATCGTTACATTCATATTTCGGCAATGTGTTCAGCACGTCTTCGATGGAAAGGAGGCATTCCGTAATCGTACCTTCTTCCACGTTCTTTTCAACATCGGCAAATGTCAGGCATTTTTCTCTTGTAATCCCTGCGGAAACCGTCCGGATGAGCCTGGACATATGGGCCGGATAACCGAGCCTCTCACCGATCATGACAGCAAGGGTGCGGATATACGTCCCTTTCCCGCATTCCACATGAATCGTAAAGCGAACCGGATCCTCATCGAAAACGCTGCGGTCATCCAGGAGCTCGATCTTATGTATCATCACTTTCCGCTCCGGCCGTTCCACTGCAATTCCCTGCCGGGCATATTCATACAGATGCTTCCCCTGCACCCGAACACTGGAGTACAGCGGCGGGATCTGGGTAATTTCCCCGGTCAGTGATGCAAGCACTTGCTCGATTTCTTCTCGAGTGATCGGTGCGGCTATTTTTTTGCGCTCGACAACTTCACCATCTTGATCTTCTGTCGTCGTCGCGATACCGATCGTCACTTCGGCAAGATAGCTTTTCCCCATGTCCATCACGTATTGGGAAACTTTTGTTGCCCGACCGATACAAATCGGCAATACCCCTTCCACACTCGGATCGAGTGTTCCGGTATGGCCGATCTTTTTTGTTTTTAACATTTTTCGCAGTCTGACCACACAATCATGGGAGGTCATCCCTGCTGGTTTCCATAGCGGTAAAATCCCATCCATCCGTATTCTTCTCCTATTTTGTATTTTTCTTCGCTGCCAGGATTTTCGTTAGTTCGTTCTATTCTCAAAATCAACTCATTGAATGAAGAAGAGGATGGACAAGCCACCCCCTTATCGTAACCTTATTCAGGTTTTTCTTCTTTTTGTATTTGATTAATCAGCGCTTCGATGCGATTTCCGTACTCAATCGATTCATCGAACTTGAAATAAATTTCTGGCGTTTTTCTCAGACGGATCCGGTGGCCTATTTCGGATCGGATAAATCCTTTGGCTTTATTTAACCCGATTAACGTATTTTCTTTTTCCTCTTCATCACCGAGCACCGTGATGTAAACCGTTGCTTGCTGCAAGTCTCCGGTTACTTCCACGTCCGTCACGGTGACAAAGCCGATGCGCGGATCTTTGAGCTTGCGGCTGATAATATCGCTGAGCTCCTTTTTCATTTGTTCGCCAACCTGTCTTGGACGAATTTTCACAGAAATCACCTCACTACAGCCACTCGAAGTTGGTAACGGTCCTTTCTAATTCCGGGAAAGAGTCAATGAATGCAAGCACCTTTTGCATTTCCTTTTCCGCCTGAATCCGGGAGGAGGAGACAGTTACTATGGAAAGGGCCGTCCGCTGCCACAGATCTAAATAATCCATTTCACAAATAGCAACATTAAATCGCTGCCGGATTCTCTTGATAATCCGTTGTAAGACAGCACGTTTTTCTTTTAATGAGTGGGCATCGTAAATGATACATTCCACTTTCGTGGATAAAATCATGACTGTTTGATTTCCTCCATGATATAAATTTCGAAGATGTCGCCTTCTTTAATATCATTGAAGTTTTTCACGGTTATACCGCATTCATACCCTTGCGCGACTTCTTTCACATCATCTTTATATCGTTTGAGGCTGTCAATTTCGCCTTCATAAATGACGATTCCATCGCGAATGACCCGTACGGAACTGTCGCGGGTAACTTTTCCTTCTGTTACATAGGAACCGGCAATCGTGCCGACTTTTGAAACTTTAAAGGTTGTGCGCACTTCGACTTGACCGATCACTTTTTCAGCGTATTCAGGATCAAGCATCCCTTTCATCGCCGCTTCAATTTCTTCAATGGCTTTATAAATGATGCGGTGGAGACGGATATCCACTTTTTCTTCCTCGGCCATCCGTTTCGCATTCGGATTCGGTCGGACGTTAAAACCGATGATAATCGCATTGGAAGCTGTGGCCAGGATAACATCCGATTCGGTGATGGCACCGACTCCAGTGTGAATAATATTGACTTTCACACCTTCCACATCGATTTTCTGCAAGGCGGCGCTCAAGGCTTCGACCGTTCCCTGAACATCTGCTTTAACGATGATGTTCAGCTCTTTCACATCGCCTTCTTTCATTTGTTCAAACAACGTATCGAGGCTGATGCGATTCGTTTCCACACGGGTTTCTTCGATCGCTTTCTGTGCCCGGGCTTCCCCGACTTGACGGGCTGTTTTCTCATCGTCAAAGACGACAAACCGGTCACCGGCCTGAGGAACTTCATTTAATCCCGTAATCTCAACCGGCATGGAAGGATCGGCTTCTTTCACCCGGCGGCCGAGGTCATTAACCATCGCCCGAACGCGCCCGTACGTATGGCCGACAACAATCGGGTCGCCAACCTTTAATGTTCCGTTTTGTACGAGCAGTGTCGCAACCGGACCGCGGCCTTTATCTAATTTCGCTTCGATAACCGTACCGTGAGCTTTCCGGTTCGGATTGGCCTTCAATTCTTCCATTTCCGCAACGAGCAAGACCATTTCCAGGAGCTGATCAATGCCTTCCCGTTTCAAGGCCGAGATCGGTACGAAGATCGTATCGCCGCCCCAGTCTTCGGCAATCAGTTCATATTCAGCCAATTCCTGCATGACTTTTTCCGGACTGGCGGTCGGTTTATCGATTTTGTTCACGGCGACGATGATCGGTACTCCCGCTGCTTTCGCGTGGTTGAGGGCTTCAACCGTTTGCGGTTTAACTCCGTCATCAGCAGCAACGACTAAAATGGTAATGTCGGTTACCTTCGCTCCCCGTGCCCGCATTGTTGTAAAGGCGGCGTGTCCCGGGGTATCGATAAAGGTAATTTTCTTCCCTTGTGCCGTTACTTGATAAGCACCGATATGTTGGGTGATTCCACCCGCTTCCTGTTCCGTCACTTTCGATTGACGAATCGCATCGAGCAATGTCGTTTTTCCGTGGTCAACGTGACCCATTATCGTAACAACGGGTGGACGCTCCACTAAATCTTCCGGATTGTCCGGTTCGATGAAGCTGTCGAGGTCGGTTAAGTCGACACTGACCTTTTCTTCGACTTCGACACCGTAATCGGTACAAATTAATTCGATGGCATCTTTATCTAGATCCTGATTGATAGTTGCCATGACACCGAGGGAGAATAATTTTTTAATAATTTCCGCCGGTTCACGATGTAATTTTTTCGCTAATTCACCTACTGTTAAGGAATCGGTATAGGTGATTTTCTTCGGTAGTTCTTTTTCTGTTTTCACTGGCTGCACCTGTTTTTGTTCTTTCTGTTTATTCTTGGCTTTCACTTTTTTCTTTTTCTTGGGCGTAAAGGCTTTGCTTTCCTTTGACTTGTATTCCTGCTCGTATTTTTTACCTTCTTTATTTTTCGGTGCGGTCGGTTTAACTTTCACTTTTTTCGGCACCGTTAACTCATCTTCATCCGCCATTTCAACGTGCGGTTTTTTCGCTTTATCGTTGACTTTCTCATGTGGTTTCGCTTGCGCTTTTTTCATAGCCGGATGATGAGGTTTATGTTTTCCATTTCGTTTCGGCTTGCGATCTTTTTGATAATGTTCCGTTCTTTTTTCTTTTTTATGCTGGCCGTTTTCCTTTTGTTTCGGCTGATGTCCGAACGCTTCGTCCAGTCGTTTGATCGTATCTTCGGTAATCGTCGACATATGATTGGAAACCGGTATATTCAGTTCCTTCAATTTCGCTATGACGACTTTACTTTGTAATTGGTGTTTTTTCGCATACTCATAAACACGTATTTTCTTCATAGTTTCACCCCCGTTAATTTGAATCGAGCATCGTTAATAATTTGTTTGAAAAGCCTTCATCTATTACAGCGATGACCACTCTTGCTGCTTTTCCGATGGACTCTCCCAGGGTGTAGCGATCTGCGGCAATTCTTACGGGGACTTGATAAAACTCACATTTATCCAAAATTTTTTTCGTCGTTCTCGCCGAAGCATCCTTCGACAGTATCACAAGCCTGGCGCGCTTGTTTTGAATACTTTTAACGACTAACTCTTCCCCTGAAATTATTTTTCCTGCCCGATTAGCCAATCCTAAAAAGGATAACCATTGTTTGCTATTCATTTTTGCATGGAGTTCTCCTTCTGGATGTATGCAAGCAACTCATCGTATATCGCATCGTCAATTTTCACTTGCAAATGCTGTTCAAGAACTTTCTTTTTCCTGGCGAGGCGAACCGTTTCTTCACTTTTCGACAGATAGGCGCCGCGGCCAGACTTTTTGCCCGTCGGATCGACGAACACTTCACCTTCTTTCGTTCTCACGATGCGGATGAGTTCTTTTTTCGGAAACATTTCGCCAGTCACAACACATTTACGCATGGGAACTTTCTTTTTCTTGTTCATCGACTCCTCCCCCTTTAATCGTCATTCTGGTCGGAAAAAGATTCGTGAACGCGTTCCAGATCTTCCAGTGTAATATCTTTCGAGAGCAAAGGTTCCTCTTGCGGATAAATGCCAAGTTCGCGAGCATCCGATTCCGATTTAATATCGATTTTCCAGCCGGTTAACTTCGCGGCGAGACGGGCATTCTGTCCCCTTTTCCCGATGGCAAGGGAAAGCTGATAGTCTGGAACGATAACGGTTGTAGCCTTTTCCTCTTCATGAACGATGACATCGAGGACTTTGGCCGGGCTTAAGGCATTGGCGACAAACTCAACCGGATCGTTGGAATATTTTACGATATCGATTTTTTCACCGTTCAGTTCATCGACAACTGCCTGAACGCGGGTACCCTTCGGTCCGACACAGGCACCGACGGGATCCACTTCTTCATTTTCCGAATAAACGGAAATTTTCGAACGATCACCAGCTTCCCGGGCGATCGATTTTATTTCGACGATACCGTCATAAATTTCCGGTACTTCCAGTTCAAACAACCGTTTTAACAGATTCGGATGGGAACGGGAAACGAAAATTTGCGGGCCTTTCGTCGTTTTTTCTACTTTCGTGATATACACTTTGATCCGGTCATTTTGTTTATATTCTTCATTGGCCATCGTTTCGTGCAAGGGCATGATTCCCTCTGTGCGACCGAGGTTAATATAAATATTCCGCTGGTCGCGGCGCTGGACAATTCCGGTCATAATATCTTCTTCCCGGTCCACGAATTCTTCGTAGATGATTTTCCGTTCCGCTTCCCGGACCCGCTGTGTGACGACCTGTTTCGCTGTCTGAGCAGCGATACGGCCGAAATTCATCGGTGTAACTTCAATTTCCACAACATCGCCAATTTCATAAGCCGGATCGATTGCCCGCGCTTCTTCCAGAGAAATCTCCAGGCGAGTATCCTCTACTTTCTCGACCACTTCTTTGCGAGCATAAACTTTAATTATTCCCGTATTTAAATCGAAGTGCGTGCGCACATTTTGCGCCTGGTTGAAATTCCTCCGGTAGGCAGAAACTAGCGCAGCTTCGATCGCTTCAATCAAAATGTCTTTAGATATCCCCTTTTCTTTCTCGAGCATATCTAAAGCATTTAACAGTTCATTACTCATTTTTCAGGCATCCCCCTAAAAAAATTTTCAGTACTAAAACACGGATAACCGGGCCTGGGCAATTTTTTGAACAGGAATCGTTACCGTCTTTTTCCTCGTTTTAATTAAAATTTCGAGCGTCACTTGTTCACCGTCAAACCCGGTTAAAACGCCATTAAATTCTTTCAAACCGTCGATGGCTTCATATGTTTTCACATATACTTTTTTACCGATTGCTTTTTCGTAATCAGCCGGTTTCTTTAATGGTCGTTCAGCACCAGGAGAAGATACTTCTAAGTAGTAATTGTGCGGAATCGGATCAATTTCATCGAGCTTTTTACTTAACCGCTCACTGACAATTCCACATTCTTCAATATCGACTCCTGTTTCTTTATCGATGTAAACGCGCAAAAACCAATCTTTTCCTTCTTTTACGTACTCAATATCGTAAATTTCGAGACCCAATTCTTCCACAATTGGTTGCGTCAGTTTTTCAACGGTTTCCGTAATTTTACTCATATATGCCCTCCTACAGTTTAACTTTGGCAATATGGTCGTTACTATCTTTTGCAGCGGATACTTTTTTCATGAATAATCAGCGAAGTATGGAAGATCTGATGGTTACACGAAAGACCGCTTCATTTTTCAGGCAAAAAAATTTGCACGAATAGACTGGCAATCAAGTTCTGCATGAAGCGCATCCCGCTCAAAAAATCACGCCAGATAGAAATCTTCCCCATACAAACAGGAAAGAGTGGGAACGTCCCACTCTTTGCCATCGGAGATTTACGTTAGTATTTCCACTAAAAATATATCATAATCCTTCCCTTTATGCAAACTTGCTTGCCTTTCGAACGGGCAAACCCTGTTTTTCAAACTGCTTGAGGATTTAGATATAACTCGCATCAAAAGCATGCGTTCTTTAATACTATTTTAGAATAAGGAAAGCTGGTTTTGATCCGGCAATGATTCCAGCGCGCCGTGATTTTCCAGATACTCCATCACAGTCTTCGATACTTTCCCGCGGGTTTGCAAGTCTTCCTTCGAGAGGAATTCCCCTTCTTCCCTGGCCTTTACGATGTTGTAGGCCGCATTATTGCCGAGTCCCGGGATCGCATTGAACGGCGGGATTAAGGAATTACCTTCGATAATAAACTCTGTCGCGCGGGATTTGTTCAGGTCAATCCGTTTAAAGGAATAGCCCCGCTCGCACATTTCCAGTGCCAGTTCCAGTACGGTGACCAGGTTTTTCTCTTTCGGAGTAGCCTGTAAGCCTTTTTCATTGATCTCCATGATTCTTTCCCGAATGGAATTAGCCCCGCGAACCATGATATCCAAATCGAAATCTTCGGCACGAACGGTAAAATAAGTCGCATAAAACAGGAGGGGATGATGAACTTTAAACCAGGCGATACGAACCGCATTAATAATATATGCGGCAGCGTGCGCCTTCGGGAACATATATTTAATCTTTTTACAAGATTCGATATACCAATTAGGCACATTGTGTTCCCGCATTTCCTTTTCCATTTCTTCTGTCAGGCCCCGACCTTTACGGACGAATTCCATAATCTTAAAGGCCATGGATGGCTCGATCCCGTAGTGCATTAAGTCGACCATGATATCGTCCCGACAGCCGATGACATCGCTCAGCGTACATGTACCTTCGCGGATCAAGTCCTGGGCATTGCCGAGCCACACATCGGTTCCGTGGGACAGACCGGAAATCACGAGCAGTTCGGAGAATTTCGTCGGTTTCGTTTCCTCCAGCATCTGCCGTACAAACCGGGTTCCGAATTCGGGAATTCCTAATGTACCGGTTTTACTCAAAATTTGTTCCGGTCTGACCCCTAACGGTTCCGTACTGCTGAAGATTTCCATTACTTCCGGGTCGTCCATCGGGATCGTTTTCGGGTCGATGCCGCTTAATTCCTGTAACAGTCGCAACACCGTCGGATCATCGTGTCCGAGAATATCGAGTTTCAATAAGTTATCCTCGATCGAATGGTAATCAAAATGGGTGGTACGCCATTCGGCGCTTTGATCATCCGCCGGATATTGTATCGGTGTAAAGTCATACACTTCCATATCATCCGGAATAACGATAATCCCCCCCGGGTGCTGACCGGTCGTTCTTTTCACTCCAGTCATTCCCTGGGCCAGGCGCTCAACCTCCGCATTGCGCAAGTGGAGATCGTGATCTTCTTCATACCCTTTAACGAAGCCATAAGCAGTTTTATCGGCGACGGTACCGATCGTTCCCGCACGATACACATAATCTTCACCGAACAGTACTTTCGTGTAGTTGTGGGCATGGGGCTGGTATTCCCCGGAGAAGTTCAGGTCGATATCCGGTACTTTATCCCCTTTGAAGCCCAAGAAGGTTTCGAAGGGGATATCGTGACCGTCTTTACGATACCATGCGCCGCACTCGGGGCAGCGTTTATCAGGTAAATCGAAACCACTGCCCACAGAACCGTCAGTGAAGAATTCGGAATGGTGGCATTCCGGACAGACGTAATGGGGCTGCAGGGGATTTACTTCGGTGATATTCAGCATCGTCGCTACAAAGGAAGAGCCGACGGAGCCCCGGCTACCGACGAGATAGCCATCATCGTTCGATTTTTTAACGAGCTTGTGCGAGATCAAGTAAATAACCGCAAAGCCGTTCCCGATAATGCTGCGCAATTCTTTTTCCAGACGTTTTTCCACGATTTCCGGCAGCGGATCACCATAAATCTCCCTGGCCTGTTTATAGCTCATTTCCGTAATCGTTTCTTCAGCACCTTCAATTTTCGGTGTATACAATTTTTCCTTAAAGGGTTTCACATCATCGATTAAATCGGCAATTTTATTCGTATTTTCAACGACGATCTCCCTTGCTTTTTCCTCACCGAGGAAGGAGAACGCATCGAGCATTTCCGTTGTCGTACGGAATTGGACGTCTGGTAATTTTTGCCGGTTTAACGGGTTGGCGCCGCCCTGGGAGTGGATCAAGATTTTCCGGTATATTTTATCTTCCGGATTGACATAATGGACATTGCCCGTGGCGACAACGGGAATATTTAATTTCTCCCCGAGTTTCACGATCTTTTTAATGATTTCCTCGAGCTGTCGTTCCGATCCAATCGTTTCGTTTTCTAATAACGGTGCATACACGGCTTTCGGCATGACTTCGAGAAAATCATAAAATCGCGCCATCTCTTCCAAATCTTCGATCGGCTTTTGCATCGCCGCTTCAAACAGTTCCCCTTGCGCACATGCCGAGCCGACTAAAATGCCTTCCCGGTACTGCAGCAATACCGAGCGCGGGATACGGGGAACGCGGTAGTAGTATTTAACGTTTGCTAAAGACACTAGTTTAAATAAGTTTTTCAAACCTAACTCGTTTTGCACAAGAAGCGTGCAGTGGAATGGCCGGCTTCTTTTATAGGCCGTTTCATTTTTGCTCTGTTCATTCAATTCATTATGGAAGTAAATCCCTTTTTCTTCCGCATCGCGCAAGAGTCTCATGAAAATATACCCGGTTGCCTCCGCGTCATAATCCGCCCGGTGGTGATGTTCCAGGGAGACATTGAACTTTTTCGCCAGAGTGTTCAAGCGGTGATTTTTCATTTCCGGGTATAAAAAGCGTGCCAATTCCAGGGTATCGATCACCGGGTTCGTCACATATTCGTAGCCGAGTTTTTTATATCCGGCATTTAAAAAGCTCATATCGAAGGAGGCGTTATGGGCAACGAGTATCGCATCGCCGACCCAATCCCGGAATTTGTCGATGACGACCTCGGGATCAGGGGCGTTTTCGACCATTTCATCGGTAATCCCTGTTAACTCGATCGTAAAGGCACTCAGCTTGTGGCGGGGATTGGCAAATTCATTGAACCGATCGATGATTTCCCCATCTTTCATTTTTACAGCCGCAAGCTGGATCACTTTATCATACACGGCCGATAGTCCCGTCGTTTCCACGTCGAAAACGACATACGTTTCATCGGCTAGTTTCCGGTGCTGGGGATTGTAAGCGATCGGCACCCCATCGTCAACGACATACGCTTCCATGCCGTAGATGACTTTAATCCCGTGTTTTTTCGCGGCCTGATACGCTTCCGGAAAACTCTGCACCGCGGCGTGATCGGTGATGGCAATCGCTTTATGTCCCCATTTTTTCGCCTGAGCAATGATCGCTTCGGCAGAAGAGACAGCATCCATCTGACTCATCTTCGTGTGGGCATGTAATTCGACCCGCTTTTCCCCTTCCGGTGCATCATCCGTGCGCTCCGGCCCTTTAATTTCCATTAAATCGTTGGCAATCATCACCAAATCACGAACAAATGTATCATTTTGCACATTTCCCCGGGCACGGATCCACATACCTTTTTTCACTTGATTTAATTTTTCTGCGCTTTCCTTATTATCCTTTGAAAACATCTTGATCAAGATGGAATCGGTATAGTCGGTAATTTTACATTCCAGTAATGTTCTCCCGCTCCGTAAAACTTTCGTCTCGGCGCTGAAAACATATCCTTCGACGACAATCCGTCTTTCCTCATCGACGATTTCATGCAAACTCCTAATTTTTTCATCAGCGGGAATGCGGTAACCGATGACTAGCGGGCCATCGCCAGCTTCGCCATCCGCCTGTTTTTGCTGATTTCGCTGCTGCAGCTCGAGAACAGCTTGCTCCGCCCGTCTTTTATCTTCTTCTTCTTTTTGGGCGAGGAATTTTTCATAGTCCTCGGCTGTTTCAGTGTACTCGTTATCGATATCGAGCGTTAAAACAGGAAAGCCGCATTGCTGATACACCCCGGTTATAAGAGGTGCGTATTTTCTTTTGATCGTTAAGGCCTCGGTTTCATTGCGTACCTGAACGATGAGCTTGTTTCCTTTAACCTTTGGCTTTTGTTCATTTAAGACCGTTAACAGCGCCGGGGACATTCCCTCGAGCTGATGAATGCAGAAATTCCAGTAATCGTGAATCAGCTGTTCATTCGTCTCCTGATTTTCCGTGTGGATAACGAAGGAGACCGAAGCGATTTTTTGAAAAGCTTGTTTAATTCCTTTGTAAAAAGATAAAAATACTTCGAAAGGTAAAATCGCCTTTAAGGAAAAATGAAATTCCCACCGGCGATGTTTTTTATCCACAATTAATTTATCGATACGCGCATTTTGGAAAAAGGGAACGTATTCGTCAGCGTGCATATTGATTTGCTGTAACAAAATTTGAAAGCGTCTCTTTTTTTCCTGCTCCAGTTGCATCTAAAAATTTCCCCCCGTCCAAAACATTTCAACGAGATGCATTTGAAAAGTTTTTGAGCTTATAATCTATCATACCATTTTTTATAGCCGGTTTCTTTATTATTTTGCTAGATGGAAATGGTTGCCGAAAACGATTGTGAGATTGCAATATGTTTTCCGGTTAACCAAAAGTTTTCAATAAAGAAAAACCCTTCAAGTACCGATTCAAGGGAGTATCTGAATCAATACTTAAAGGGTTTGGAAACTAGTAACGTTTAAAAATGCGGCGATGCTTTTCCAGTAATTCGTCTAAAACGATATCTTTCACTTCACCCGTACGGCGGTCTTTCACTTCGATAATCCCTTCATGGATTTTCTTACCGACAATCGCCCGATACGGGATACCGATTAAATCACTGTCCGCAAACTTCACACCGGCGCGTTCGTCCCGGTCGTCAAAGAGAACGTCAAACCGTTCGGCCGTTAATGTTTCGTACAATTCGTTCGCTTTTTCCCACTGGAGGGGGTCTTTTTTGTTCACGACGATGAGATGCAGTTCATACGGTGTAATCTCTTCCGGCCAGATCAACCCTTTATCATCCGCTTTTTGTTCCGCCACAGCAGCGAGCAAGCGGCTGACGCCAATTCCGTAACATCCCATGATAAGCGGTTTTTCTTTACCGTTTTCATCGAGAAAGGTTGCTCCCATGGCTTCACTATATTTCGTACCTAATTTGAAGACGTGGCCGATTTCAATACCGCGGGCAAATTTAATCGTTCCTTTACCATCTGGTGAAGGATCGCCCTCTTGAATAAAGCGGAGGTCGGCATACTGATCCGGAGTAAAGTCCCGTCCGGGATTGACATTGATGTAGTGCATCCGTTCTTCGTTGGCGCCACAGACGGCGTTGACCATATATTGCACCGCATGGTCAGCAACGATTTTCACATCTGCCCCAATCGGACCGACAAAGCCAACGGATGCTCCAAGCACTTCTTTCGCCTGTTCCGGAGAGGCGAGTTCCACTGTTTGGGCATTGAACAAGTTTTTCAACTTAACGTCGTTGACTTCATGATCGCCGCGTACGAGGGCGAGCACGAATTCATCATCGACGACAAAGAGCAGCGACTTGATCAACTGTTCCGGTTTAATTTGTAAATACCCGGCAACTGCTTCAATCGTCCGGTTATCGCCGGTATCCACTTTTTCCAGTTCTTTTAGAGGCTCATCCGGCTTTTCATACGTTGTGACAACCTCGGCTTTTTCGATATTGGCCGCATAGTCCGAGGAATCGGAATAAGCGATGATATCTTCCCCCGTATCTGATAACACCATGAACTCATGACTGCTGCTGCCGCCAATGGCACCGGAGTCGGCATGGACAACCCGGTAGTCCAGGTCTAACCGGGTAAGGATATTTTTATACGTTTCGACCATTTTTTGATACGTCTCATCGAGACTCTCTTCATCCGCATGGAAAGAATAAGCATCTTTCATGATAAACTCGCGGCCGCGCAATAAACCGAAGCGGGGGCGTTTTTCATCCCGGTATTTTGTTTGAATCTGATACATATTGATGGGCAGGCGTTTATACGATCGAATTTCATTGCGCACCAGACTCGTGATTACTTCCTCATGGGTCGGTCCTAAAACGAACGGCCGCTCATGACGGTCATGCATGCGCATCAATTCAGGACCGTAAGATTGCCAACGGCCCGACTCTTCCCATAGTTCCGCCGGCTGCAAGGCAGGCATGAGCATTTCGACAGCCCCGGCGGCATTCATTTCTTCCCGGACGATGTTTTCAATTTTATTCAGCACTTTTTTCCCTAAAGGTAAAAAGGAGTAAATACCACTGGCCACCTGCCGGATATACCCTGCCCGGAGCAGCAATTGATGGCTTTTTATTTCCGCATCTTTTGGTGTTTCTTTTAAAGTAGGGATAAACGTTTGACTTTGCTTCATACCTTACACCTCATATTACATAATGATTAATAGTTTTTTTCGATAAAAAAGCGTTGAAAATCGTTCCAGGTTACAGCCAGCATTAAGAGCATGAGCAAGGCAAAACCGAGAAAATGAACGAGGCTTTCCTTTTCTTTCGAAACCGGCTTTCCTCTGATCGCTTCGATGGCAAAAAACATAAGGCGTCCGCCATCGAGAGCGGGAATCGGCAGCAAGTTCATAATTCCGAGGTTGATGCTTAAAACGGCACCCCATAACATCAAATCTAAAATCCCTCTTTGGGCCATCATTTCCGTGGAGGCATAAATTCCCACCGGCCCGGCAAAATCATCCACGGAAATACCGCTGGAAATTAAATCACCGAGGATGATGAAAATCTGCTTCGTATAAAACCAGGTCATTTCCAGGCTGTAAGGAAGGGCAACGAATAGCGAACGTTCGGTTGGATGGTGAACGCCGATGATGCCGATTCCATCCTCGTTTCGCGGTACGAGGGTTATCGTCATGAGTTCACCGTTGCGTTCAATTTCAAACAATAATTCTTCCCCCGGATTTTTCTGGACTGTTTGTACCATTTCTTGCCAGTTGGCAATATCTTCTCCATTAATCTTGCGGACGATATCCCCTTCTTCTAAACCGGCTTCATAGGCAACGCCATCTTCCGCAATTTTTCCTAACGTTGCCACGGGTTGCTCTTTCGGCACCCCGAAAATCATGCCGATGGCAAAAAAGACGATGGCCGCCAAAAGAAAGTTAAACAGCGGACCGGCAAATATCGTCAACGTCCGGGCCAGCAATGGTTTGGAAGAAAACTGCCGGTCATACGGGGCAATCTGGATTTCATTCCCGTGGTCAACAAGTACCGCCCGGGGATGGACGGAATAGGATACGGGCTGTTCTTCGTCATCATACCCCCGGATCATTAACTCATGTTCAATATCCGCCTGATCAATTTCGATGATGCGCGCGTTCGGATACCTGTCCTTTTGGTTCAGGATAATTTTACGGACAACTTCATTTTCATCGAGTTCCAGACCGACCCTTAATCCCGGGTTTAACTCGATGATTTCCGGATCCTCCCCGGCCATCCGCACATATCCGCCCAGTGGTAGCAAGCGAATCGTGTAGACCGTTTCATTCTTTTTAAAGGCAAATATTTTCGGTCCAAAACCGATGGCAAATTCCCGGCACAGGATCCCGGCCCGCTTGGCAAAAATAAAGTGCCCTAATTCATGGAAGAAGACGAGCGAGCCGAATAAAATGATAAACGCCGTTACGGTAACGAGTGTATTCATCTTGCATACCACCTTCTTTTATCAACCGTGATCAGTTTAGCCTTTCGCATCTTTTTTATTCCATCTATGTACATGCCCTGTACTTCCCTTCAAAAGGAATTGCGTTAATTGTATCTGAAACTACAAAAGCCCTGCTTCACTATTGGTCAGATCGACCGCATATCACAGTAAATCGTTGAGAGCCATCGATCAAGTCCATAATTTAAACCTATTATAACGCAAATGCGAGACTGTCATAAAAAAATTACCCTTTATATTAAATTCTTCTCTATTTAAATCAAGAGAAGAAAATGCAGGAGCGGAAAGACAAAAAGCCAGCTATCGACCCTGTCCAAAATTCCGCCATGACCCGGCAGTAAATTCCCGGAATCTTTCACATTATAATATCGTTTCAAAGCTGATTCCACCAAATCGCCAATCTGTCCGAAAACGGACAGGACAATCGCTACCAGTAACAATGCGGGAAGTTGCACGTAGTCATGCAAATCGGTGAAAAAGAAAAATAGCAGTGTGCCAGCGATGGCCGAAATGATCCCGCCGATCGCACCTTCAACCGTCTTATTCGGACTGATACTCGGCAGTAACTTTCTCTTGCCAAATGCCCTGCCAAAAAAATAAGCACCGGAATCCGTCGCCCAGATTAGTAACAAAGCAAAAAAGATGTATAAAATCCCGGCTGCTCGAGTTGCGAGCATGTAATAAAAACCTACGCCGATATAGATGATCGCCATAAAGCAGAAACCGATATCATCAAAGGTGAATTCGTTTTTGGAAAACACCGAATACGATAAGAAAATCAATACACCGATGATGATCAGTTGAAGCTTTACATAATCATCTATATGTTCAAAAACAGGTATGTATTCAAAGGGCAATAATAAAATCCATAATAAAATTAACGAAAACATTCCGGGTACCGATCGGAGTGAAATTTTACGCATACGCAATAACTCAAATAAGGCAATCGATGCCATCGCGTAGATCAATATCGTAAAGGGTAACCCGCCTAAAAATGCGGCAGGTAGAAAAATAAGCATGGCAACTATTGCAGTAATGATACGCTGTTTCATAAAAATCCATCACCTTTATATACCGCCAAAGCGGCGGGAGCGATTTTGATAATGTTCAATTGCATCAAGAAAGACAAACTCATTAAAATCCGGCCAAAGACAGTCGGTAAACCAGAACTCGGTGTAGGCTAACTGCCAGAGCATAAAATTACTGAGCCTGATTTCACCGCTTGTCCGGATCAATAAATCGGGATCGATTAAATCTTTCGTCATCAAGTATTTGGAGAAGGTTTGTTCGGATAAATCATTTTCATTTATTATACCATTTTTAATATCGTGTACCACATCTTTTACCGCAGAGAGAATTTCCGAACGGCCCCCATAATTGAGCGCGAAGTTTAATGTTAAACCATCATTGTTTGCTGTTTTTTCAATTGCCCGATCCACAGCCCTTAAGGTATGAACCGGCAGCCCGTCCCGCTGACCGATCATCGTAATTTTCACATTTTTTTCGATCAATTCCGGTAAATATATATCTAAAAATTCCTCAGGCAGCTTCATCAAATAGTCGACTTCTGATTTCGGACGTTTCCAGTTTTCCGTTGAAAAGGCATAAAGGGAGAGGGTTTTGATTCCCAGGTCATTGGCAACGACGGCGATTTTCCGCACCACTTTCATCCCTTCATGGTGTCCAGCAACCCGCGGCAATGACCGTTTTTTCGCCCAGCGCCCATTACCATCCATGATTATGGCAACGTGATTCGGTACTTCTTTTTGTTTAATCATATCGACCCGTTTATTTAACGTGATTTCCTTTTTTTTTCGAAAAAGTTTTTTATAAAACATGATTCATCCTCCAATTTTCAACAACAGAGAAAGTTTCTGCCATTTCGTTACGTTCATGGATTTTTTGGGAAATTTGTCCTATATATGCAGCAAATTTTATCGCCTTTTTATCATACCAAATCTTTTCTCAAGCTGCCTAATTTTTTTATTAGCTGTTCATCAAAGTTTTTTTATTTTCACGAATAATAGAAAAAACCCCTGCTGTAAGAGGGGCTTGTCTTATGCGGCGTGCGCATTCGTATCACACTTACACTTCCATAATTTCTTCTTCTTTTTCTTTCGTCAACTTGTCAATTTTCGCAATAAATTCATCGGTCAATTTCTGAACATCGTCGGTATAGCTATGTAGATCATCTTTAGAAATTTCACCGTTCTTTTCGAGTTTTTTTAACTCTTCATTCGCATCACGACGGATGTTGCGGATGGCCACTTTGGCTTCCTCCGAATCTTTCTTGACGAGCTTGGCAAGTTCTTTTCGCCGTTCTTCGGTCAATGGAGGAATGACGATACGGATCACGTTACCATCTGTTGTCGGATTGACACCAAGGTCGGATTTTAAAATCGCTTTTTCAATTTCACCAATAATTGATTTATCATAAGGCTGCACAACGAGCATGCGCGGTTCCGGAACGGAGATACCGGCTAATTGATTGAGCGGGGTATCCACACCGTAATATTCAACAGTAATCCGATCCAATAAGGAAGCATTGGCCCGGCCAGCTCGAATTGTAGCCAACTCGCGGATATACGCTTGAACCGCTTTATTCATTTTTTCGCGGGATTGATCCAGGATTTCTTTAACCATTAATTTTTCCCCCTTACAATCGTTCCGATTTTTTCGCCAACAATTGCACGTTTAATATTACCTTCCTCCATAATGGAAAAGACGATAAGCGGAATATCATTATCCATACATAAAGATGATGCTGTAGAATCCATTACTTGCAGGCCGTACTTGATCACATCGAGATAGGATAATTCCGTATATTTTTTCGCATTTTTATCTTTTAACGGATCGGCTGTATAGACGCCATCCACATTGTTTTTCGCCATTAAAATAACTTCTGCTTCGATTTCGGCAGCTCTGAGGGCAGCGGTCGTATCCGTTGAAAAATATGGATTACCGGTACCGGCAGCAAAAATAACAACCCGTTTTTTCTCTAAATGCCGAATGGCCCGTCTGCGGATATACGGTTCCGCCACTTGCCGCATTTCGATCGATGTTTGCACGCGGGTTTCCACGCCGAGTTGTTCGAGGCTATCTTGCAAGGCGAGTGAATTCATCACCGTGGCCAGCATTCCCATATAATCGGCTGTGGCCCGGTCCATTCCCATTTCACTGCCAATTTTTCCGCGCCAGATATTGCCACCGCCAACGACTACGGCGATTTCCACACCCATTTCTTGCACTTCTTTAATTTGTTCAGCAATAGATTGGATGACTGCCGGATTGATTCCAAAACCTTGTTCTCCTGCCAGAGCTTCTCCACTCAACTTTAAAACAACACGGTTATATTTTGGTTCTGCCATAAAATCCCCCACTACTTAATTCGATTTCACTCCACTTGCGTCCATTACAGCAAATGAAAGGATGCGATCATGAATTGTCTGTAAAATTCTTTGAAAAGGTTGACGTAAGCTTTCACTTATGTCAACCTTTCCACCTTCATTACTCTTTCATTTGTTTCATAACTTCTTCAGCGAAGTTTTCTTCACGTTTCTCGATACCTTCGCCAACTTCGTAACGGACGAAAGTCTTAACGGTAGCGTTGTGGGATCCAACAAATTTGCTTACAGTTACGTCCGGATCTTTAACAAATTTTTGATCGTTCAAGCACACTTCTTCAAAGTATTTATTTAAACGACCTTGCACAATTTTTTCAACGATATGTTCCGGTTTACCTTCATTCAATGCTTCTTTCGTTAAAATTTCTTTTTCACGATTGACTTCTGCTTCCGGAACTTCATCGCGATGGACATATTTCGGATTGATGGCAGCGACATGCATGGCTACATCTTTCGCAACAGCTTCATCCGTTGTACCTTCTAATAAAGTTAATGCGGAAATACGTCCGCCCATATGTTGATATGCACCGAAGGCATCATTATCGGATTTTTCTAAAATAGCAAAACGGCGGAGCGAAATCTTTTCACCAATTTTAGAAATGGCAGCATTAATGAATTCAGCAACGGTTGTACCGTCTTCCATCGTTTGTTCTAAAGCTTCTTCAACGGTTGCAGGTTTTTTCGCAATTAAATGCTTTGCTAAATCATTAACATATCCTAAGAATAAATCGTTTCTGGCAACAAAGTCGGTTTCCGAGTTCACTTCCAAAATAACTGCCGTATTTCCGTCCACTAAAATAGAAGTGACTCCTTCAGCAGCAATGCGGTCAGCTTTTTTCGCAGCTTTGGAAATACCTTTCTCCCGTAGATAATCGATCGCTTTATCGATATCACCGTTTGTCTCCTGTAAAGCTTTTTTACAGTCCATCATGCCGGCACCAGTTTTTTCACGCAATTCTTTAACCATTTTAGCGGTAATTTCCATGCTTGTTCCTCCTTATTTTCCTTTTCCATTTTATACTACTGCATCCATCAGGATCATGTTCTAAAATGCATGATAGGTAATATGTATTCATTCTTAAAAAAAGGTGATAAGGGCTTTCCCGCTTATCACCTCATAGATTATCCCTTAATTTACTCGGCTTCGACAGCTTCCACTTCTTCTTTTTCTGCTTCAGCTGCTTCTGCACTCGTTTCTACTTTTGTTTCCGTTTCTTGAACTTGTTCGCCCTGTCTTCCTTCGATGACAGCATCGGCCATTTTGCTTGTAATTAAGCGAACAGCGCGAATCGCATCATCGTTGGAAGGGATGACGTAATCAATTTCATCCGGATCACAGTTCGTATCCACCATGGCGACGATGGGAATATTGAGTTTGCGTGCTTCTTGAACGGCAATGCGTTCTTTCCGGGGATCGATAATGAAAATCGCATCCGGATAATCGGTCATTTCTTTAATTCCACCGAGGAATTTTTCTAATTTTTCTTTTTCCCGTTTCAAGAGCAATACTTCTTTTTTCGGAAGTACATCAAATGTACCGTCTTCTTCCATTTTTTCAATGTCTTTGAGACGTTGAATCCGGGTTTTGATCGTTTGGAAGTTTGTTAATGTACCACCGAGCCAGCGTTGGTTGACATAGAACATACCGCAACGTTCGGCTTCCTCTTTAACTGCATCTTGAGCTTGTTTTTTCGTTCCGACAAAGAGAACTTTACCACCTTGTGCAGCAATATCACGGATGAAATTGTAAGCCGTGTCAACCATTTTGACGGTTTTTTGTAAATCAATAATATAAATGCCGTTTCTTTCCTGGAAAATGTATTTTTTCATTTTCGGATTCCAACGGCGTGTTTGGTGACCGAAATGGACACCAGCTTCAAGCAATTGCTTCATGGTAAGTACTGACATAAATAAAATTCCTCCTATAATATTGGTTATTTCCTCCGTTCATTTCCTATTCAAGTGGGACTATATAATTGCTATATAGCACCTCCACTTGAATCCATGAACGTGTGTACTCACACCAGAAATACTATAGCACAACATTTTTCAACAATCAAGGTAAGAAAACGAAAAAAAAGAAATAGGGAACATTCGCAAGACGCTTTGCAGCCTTTTCCCTACTTCAATTTTGTACATTTTTGGAATAAATATTCATCAGTGTCGGGTTGAATTTGATCAAGAGTTCGATTTCCGTTTTCCCGCGATTTAAAGCCTTCGCGATTTCCGGTACGGAAAAACCTTTTGTCAGATAGTCCGCAACTTGCTGGACATCTTTTTCATATTTATTAAAGGAAAGTTCGGGTGTATCTTCCCTTGTTTCGGGTCCGGAAATATCCGCCTCTTCCGCGTTTTCCTCTCCATCCACTACAGGGGGATGATCCGTCCGGGCATCGCTTGCGGGGTGGTGAACATCTCTTTCTTCAATGGTTTGCTGAAACTCCTGGATAAATTTTTCATTCTCTTCCTTAATTTCCAGAAGGAAAGCTTCCATCTGGCCGGCAAATTCCCGCTGCATCAGCTCATATTTTTCCTCCAGGTCAGCCAGTTGATTATATTTTTTAAATAGAATGATAGCGAGGAAAACGGTGCAAAGTAAAAGTACAAAATTAATCACGATGAGTGTTTTCATTCAACTCTTCCTTTATCCATTGGTGTCAATAAATTTTCCTTTGTACGGATGGAGCATCTCCTCTCCATCCGCATTTTTCTGTTTACTTCCTCGGCGATGTTTATATAATGTTCGTTCCCGTTTATCATTTCTTAAGGCTAATTTGCCCGCTTCTTCCCGGCGCAGCACGGTTTTCGTTTTTTTCTCCTCTTGTTTCTGAACCGTATGGGCTGCTGCCATATTCATGAGTTGAGCTTCTCGATTCATGGTGTGCTGTAGTCGACTGGCATTTTCTGTTCGCTGGACAGCAAGCTGCATGTCGATATTTTTCAAGCTCATGATTATCCCGCCTTATTCGTTCATCATGGCGCGCAGTTTTTTCACTGCCTTCGAATGGATCTGGGAAATCCTCGATGTGGATAAATCCATAATCTGACCGATTTCGGTTAATGTTAGTTCTTCCTGATAGATTAAACTTAACACGAGCTGTTCTTTCTCATTCAACTGTTTGATATTTTCCGCCAATTCCTGAACCGTTTCCGAAAAAACTATTTCCTCTTCGGGACCTTTCACGCTGTCATCCCGTAGCGTATAGCCTTTACCTTCCTGTTCATCATCATCCTGCTTATTATCATCGATGGAGAGGATGTTCGAAAAATATACTTCATCCAGCAAGGACTGGACCTCTTCCACCGGAATACCCGCCGCACGGGCGATCTCATCTGGTGTCGGGGAACGCATGAACTTTTGTTCCATGGCAGCTATCGTTTGTTCAAGTTTTCGCACCTTTTCCCTTGTTTTACGGGGGAGCCAATCTTCCTTTCGCAACCCGTCTAAAATGGCCCCGCGGATACGAAACGATGCATAGGTCGTGAATTTCAAATTCCGCTTCGGATCATACTTCGTCAAAGCCTCGTAAAGTCCCGTCAATGCCAGGCTCCTCAATTCATCCTTTTCAACGGAACGCGGCACCGTTCTGGCCATTTTTTCTACAATCATCTGTACTAACGGCATGTATTTCCGAACGAGGGCGTTTCCGGCAGCATGATTCTGGTTTTTCTGCCATTCCATAAACAGTATATCCTCATCTACCTCTGAAAGGTCTTGCAAAACAACTTGATCTTGACTGGCACGATAAGGCATTGTCTCCCCTCCTTACGAATTCACGCACTCGCTGTTAAATGATCGAAACCCCTTTATTGACTGTACGAATGGAAAGTTCCCCCGTTTGGGGATCAAAAATGATCGTTCTTCCGTTGTTCCCGCCGACATCCTCGGCAACGATGGGGATGTCGTATTGCTGTAAAATCCGTTTCACCGCCTCCACATTTCTCGGGCCGATCCGCATTAAATCGCTGCTGCTGATTGTTTTGAACATTTGGGCTCCACCAGCGATTTTCGCCTGTAATGTCCAGCTGGGGCTGCCTTCTTTTTTTAGCTCATCCAGTAATGCAGGTATTGCTGTATCAGCATATTTTGCTAGATTTTGTGTTTGATTGCGTGCAAGCGTTGAATCCGGCAGCATGATATGGGCGAGTCCTGCCAGTTCCTTCTTCAAATCGTAAAGAACGACGCCGACGCAGGAGCCGAGTCCTGATGTGCGGAGGCAATCAGGGGCTTTCGCGATTTTCATATCCGCAATACCCACATTAATGATCGTCCGGGTATCATTCATTGTAACTGTTCCCCTAATAGTGAAAATATGTACTGTAACGATTCCGGATCGGGTAGTAAAAAGAAGTGCCCCTTGATCGATTCATTTTGATCGTTCGCTTCATGATCTTTGATCTCTGCATCGATGGCGATGGCATAATCAGCAACCCGGGAAATTTCCAGCAAACCAAAACTGATGATAGCGCCAAACATATCGATAGCCACTTCAGGTACAGACGGTGCAATCCGGATATTTAAAAAATCCGATAAAGCGCTCAAATAGGAACCGGCTAAAATATTGCCGATTTCCTGATAGGCCGATAGCGCGATTTCCGGATAAGGCGGGTTTGCAAACGAAAAATCTTCCGCAACAAGTGCCCGGACAAACCGTGTGGCCTGATCCACGGGCAAGACGAAAAACATGTTGCCATTCACATCGCCGGAGAACCTTAAGAAAACACTGGCAACAATCCGTTCCGCACCACCGCTTAGCTCCATGATTTCTTCAAATGGAGCAAAATGGACATTCGGAACATTCATCGAAATCGTTTTATTGAGAAGATGCGACAGGGAACTGGCGGCATGGCCCGCTCCGATATTACCGATTTCTTTTAAAATATCTTTTTGCGCCTCGTTTAACGATAGATTCGCTGGATTATGCTTCATGTTCATCGTGTTCTCCTGATAAATTTAATATTTTATGCAAATGTAATAAAATAATGAGGCGATCTTGTAAATGGACAACACCCTGGATGTAGTTTTGCTTCTCCACACCGATGACTTCCGGCTGGGCTTCGACATTGCTTTCGGTAATTTTGATCACATCATTCGCCGCATCGACAATCAAGCCCACCGTGATATCTTCAAAGGAAATAATGAGGATGCGGCTTTTCTCCGTGTAGTGCGTTTCTTCCAGCCCGAACCGGGTTCGTAAATCGATGATAGGAACGATGATGCCCCGTAAATTCATAACCCCTTTTATGTACGGTTTCGTATTCGGAACCCGGGTTATAAAGGTAATTTTTTCGATGGATGTGACATATTTTACATTTATTCCATATTCTTTTCCTGCCAGGGAAAAAACAACAATTTCTTCTTCCTGGACATTGACCCGCTTATTTTCTACTAGTTGAACCATCCAACTCCCCCTCTCTTGAAACTACAGCCTGATGAATGCCGATAGCTACTTGATTAAAGCATTGCAATCGAGAATCAAGGAAATCTGTCCATCTCCTAAAATCGTTGCCCCCGAGATGGCAAAGACATCCGTTAAGTAATTGCCTAGTGATTTTAAAACGACTTCCTGCTGGCCGATAAATTGATCGACGATTAGTGCGGCGATCTTATCCCCTTTACGGATGATAACAATGGATAGATTGTCCTGATCTTGCTCTTTCGTTACGGGCACATGGAAAATCTCCTTTAACGATAAGAGGGGAACGATTTTTCCGCGAAAATCAATCACCGGCTGGTCATGGGCATATTGAATATCGGTTTTATGAATCATCCCCGTCTCCAGTATCGAAGTTAAGGGAATTCCGTATTTTTCATCCTGGACCTGAACGAGTAATATCGAGATAATTGAAAGCGTTAATGGTAGTTGAATTAAAAATTTCGAACCCTTATTTCTTTCCGAAGTCACCGAAATCGAACCGCCGAGCGATTCAATCGTATTTTTCACGACATCAAGCCCGACGCCGCGCCCGGAGACATCGGAGACTTTATCAGCGGTGGAAAAGCCCGAGGAGAAAATCAAGTCGTAAACTTCTTGATCCGTTAAATGATCCTTTTCTTCTTCCGTGATCAATCCGTTCTGCAAAGCTTTTTGTATGACCTTATCCCTGTTGATTCCTGCTCCGTCATCTTCAATTTCGATGAATACTTGATTGCCGCTATGATAAGCTTTTAACAATATCGTTCCTTCCTCTGGTTTACCGAGAGCTTTTCTTTCTTCCGGCATTTCAATCCCGTGATCGGCGGAGTTTCTTAATAAATGGATCAAAGGATCGCCGATTTCATCGATGACCGTCCGGTCCAATTCCGTATCCTGACCGACGATATGCAAGCGGATTTTTTTCCCTAAATCCCTGGCGAGCTGACGAATCATTTTCGGAAAGCGATTGAACACCGTCTCAATCGGCACCATCCGGATATTTAAAATATTCGTTTGTAAATTGCTCGTCACCCGTGATATTTTTTCCACCGTTTCCGTCAATTCCGGATGGTTGAGTTCCGTTGCGATTTGTTCGAGCCGCCCCCGATCGATGACTAGCTCTTCAAATAAGTTCATCACGGAATTTAAGCGATCGATATTGACCCGAATCGTCCGCTGCATATTGGTTGCCTTTTTCTGACCGGATGCTTTTGTTGTGCTTCCTGAAGTTGGGGAACTTTTTGTCTTCGACCCATTATTTTGTAATTGCCCCTTCGATTCTTCCTGATCAGCGGGCTCATCCACTGGTTCGTTAGCCCGGTCTAGAGGATGGATGCGAACTTCGGCAATTTCCGAGATGTTTAAAATCGTCTCTTTTACGTGACGGTCCGGTTCCTTTGTAATGAGTGTAAATGTGAACTCATTGTCAAATTGTTCTGCTTCCAGGTCTTCAACGGACGGCTCGGATTTGATGATCTCGCCAATTTTTTCCATGGCATCAAACACCATATAGACCCGGGCGGATTTCAGTAAACAATCTGGTTGCAAGACAATGGTCACTTCGTAAACATGATAACCCTGCTCTCTAGATTGCTTAATCACGGTCCATTCGAATTCATCGTAAGTGAGCTTACCGGCGCTGGAATTTGCACTTGTTTCTCGCTCTGGATTGACCATTTTCATTACCGGATTAGAAGAGTCGGCGAGCATCTGTAATTGCTCGATAATTTCCGATACATCAGCGCGACCATCGCCACCGCTTATAATCGACTCGACCATATTTTCCAACTCATCCATAGCCTCGAAAATTTTATCGAGCAATTCCGAGGAAAAGGAAAATTTTCCATTGCGGAGTGCATCGAGCACCCCTTCCAGCGCATGGGTTAAATTAGCCATATCCTCATAACCCATTGTGGCACTCATCCCTTTCAGGGTATGAGCGGAGCGGAATATTTCATTAATGATCATTAAATCATCGGGATTTTCCTCAAGTTTCAGTAAATTCTCATTACAGTTTTGTAAATGCTCTTTCGCTTCTTCAATAAATATTTCTAAATATTGATCCATTTCCATCATGTCCACCCCAAATGCACCTTTTTATTGATGAGCGATGCGATTGCCTCCAATCGAGCTACCTCATCGACAAGACCGGTTTCAATTGCGGCGCGCGGCATACCGAAAATGACCGCCGTTTCTTCCGATTCCGCAATCGCATACACATGTTTACTTTTCTTTAATTGTATCAAACCTTTGGCACCGTCGGACCCCATTCCTGTTAAGAAAACAGCAATTTTCCGGTAATCATCTAAATCGGTGACAGATTCCAGTAAACAATCGTAGGCAGGACGAAGACCTTTTCGCGGTGCATCTTGATTGAGAGAAGCAACCAGATCGTTACCTGCTTTTTGCAAGGTTAAGTGATAACCACCAGGAGCGACATAAGCGACACCCTTTTCAATTTTCTCGCCGTCTTCTGCTTCTTTTACAGTGATCATCCCTAAACGATCGAGGCGTTCTGCGAGCAGGCGGGTAAATCTCGGCGGCATATGCTGCACAATAATCACCGGAGCGGGAAAGTTTTTCGGTAAATTGCCGATAACTGTCTCCAGAGAACGCGGCCCTCCGGTCGATGAGCCGATGAGGACAAGCGAATTTCCGGGCACCTGCTCATGGTTCGGTATCACCGGTTTCATTCCGAAATTTGTCCCGACATGTCTCGTTAAAGCGTTTAGATTTGCCTTTTTGGCGGCAATAATTTTCTGGGATAATTCCCTTTTAAATCGCTCAATTTCGCCCGGTTCGTTACTCACCGGTTTTGGAATAAAGTCGTAAGCACCCTTTTCCATCGCCTGAAACGTTATATTGGCACCTTGTTTATTCCACCCGCTGAACAAGATGACCGGTAATGGGTGTGTTTCCATGATAATTTCTAAAGTTTTCAAACCATCTAAAACAGGCATTTCAATATCCAAGATGACGACTTCCGGGGAGAGCTTGCGAATCTGACGCAAGGCTTCCATCCCATTTTTCGCTGTCCCGATTACATTGATATCGCCAACATCCGAAAGTAAATCAGAAACAAATTGACGCATGAATGCAGAATCGTCAACGAGCAGTACTCTCACAGATGACAAGTTTATTCACTACCTTTTTAAAAGAAATGTTTTCAACTTGAACAGGAAGCTTTCCGGATCTTTTTGTAACTCCAGTCCCTGTTCGTGCTCCTGTAGAAAGTCCGTTACGAGTTGTTTCATTCTTTTAGAAGCAGGACTGTTCGGTTTATCCAAGACATAGGGTACTTGTTTTTTGACAGCGGAACGAATATGGTGATCCTCGGGGATAAATCCGGCTATTTCTCCTTTTCTTTGTAAAAAGCGATACATCGTTTCGTTAATCCGGCCCAAGACGTTTCTGTTTTCCTTTTCGTTTTTCATGCGATTCCCGATGAAATGTATCTTGATATCCGGAATCCGTAAAACTACATATTTAATAGCGGAATATGCATCCATAATCGAGGTGATTTCCGGAGTGACGATGACGAAGGCGTGATCAACTGTGCTGAGAAAATGAACCCGTTCATCATCCATACCTGCTCCAATGTCAAAAAGCAAGTAATCAAAGTCCTTGACTAATTCGTTTAACTCTCTGATAAAATAATCGACGCGCAACCTGTCCAGTTTGACAAAGTCATTCAAACCGGTTCCCCCGCTGATGATGGAGATATTTCCCGGTCCTTTGGTGATAATCTCTTCCAGGCTGTAATGTTCCGTGAAAAAATGGGCAATGGACCGGTTCGTCGATACCCCGGCTAACAGTTCAATATTCCCCATCCCGATATCTAAATCGAATAACAGTACCTTTTTCCCGGCTTGAGCAAGAGTTACGGCAAAATTCAGGGAAAACACGGATTTGCCGACGCCGCCTTTCCCGCTAATCACCGCGATTGTTTTCGCACGATTCTGGATATGCTGTCTCTTTTTTTGCATTTGCACTTTTTTACGCAACTTTTCCGCCTGATCAACCATCGGTACCAGCTCCTACGATTTGCTGAACAATGTATGACGGATCGGCCTCGACGATATCATCCGGTACTTCCTGACCGGTTGTGATGTAGGCGACCCCCTTCTGATAGGCGACCGGAAGATTGTAAAGAGTACCGTAAGTTTTCGTTTCATCCATTTTTGTAAAAATAAAACCGTCAAAAGGAAAATGGTCAAATTGTTGGTAGACTTCGCGGGCATCCTCCTCTTTCATTGTTAGTGAAAGAACAAAATAGGTTTCTAGCTGATCGCGGAAGTCAATCCACTGCGTCAGGCTTTTTACATTCTCCGTATCTAAAAAGTTTCTTCCGACCGTATCGATAAAAATGCGGTCATAATCTTGCAGTTTGTTTAAAGCCGCTTCAAAATCGCTCTTTTCATAGCAAACATATACCGGCGCATTTAAAATTTTCCCATACGTCTTTAATTGTTCCACGGCACCTATACGGTACGTATCGATTGTGATAAAAGCGATTCGTTCATGTAACTCAAGGGCGAAATAGGCGGCGATTTTCACAAGAGTGGTCGTTTTGCCGACACCGGTGGGACCGATTAAGCAAAAGTATTTTTTCGAATGGCGATTACGATTTAAAGGAATGGCTTGCAACTCGCCAAGTAAGAAATCGGTAATCACATGCTGTGCTTCCGTTTCGCTCAACTGACCGTTTTTTTGGTAATAGTGCGAGAAGACGTGATCAGCCAGTTTTTGATAATCAATTTTCACACCCTGCTGGGAAAGTTTGGCAATAACCGGCTGGAACACTTCGGGAAACGGATTGAGCTTGGTATCGCTTGCCTGCTGCGTAAAATGATGAACGAGCTCTTTTAATTCTTGAATTTCCCGGTACAAATTGTGCTGACTATTTGTGGCGGGAAATTCGTTCATTCTCTGTTCGCGCACCCTAGCATCCGGTTCTTCTCTTGAAACGGAAGAATGCACTTTTGCTGGCATAGGAATACGGGAGCGGGGTGCTTCGTCCAATGCCGCAATCACTTCCACCTTTTTCTTTTTAAAAAAGGGCAAAATCCCTTTTGTTTCAATCGGTTTCGTATTTAGTATCACGGCATCATGCCCTAAATCGTCACGAACGAGTTTAATCGCTTCCGGTAAAGTAGCTGCCACGTATTTTTTTACCTTCAATTCATATTCACCATCCCAACGCTTTGAACTTCCACGGTCGGCTCCAGCTCATTGTAAGATAGAACTGGAACTTGTGGAAAATACCGTTCCGTTAAAGAGCGGAAATACATCCGAATCGCCGGGGAACAGAGAATAATTGGCGACTCGCCCCTTAATTGCAGCTGTTCGAGTAGCTGCGCCAAGTTTTGCAAAATAGTTTCCGTTTTGTTTGGTTCGAGGGCGAGGTAATTCCCTTGCTCCGTTTGTTTCACACTTTCCGAAATCGCCTGTTCCACTTCCGCTGCCAGGGTGATGACTTTAAGCGGACCTTCATCCGGTTGATATTGTTTCGTGATTTGTTTTGACAGGCTCTGTCTCACATATTCCGTTAAGATGTCCGTATCTGTTGTCAACTTGCAAAAATCAGCCAGTGTTTCGAAAATTGTCGGCAAATTCCGAATAGATACCCGCTCCTGCAATAATTTCGCCAGTACCTTTTGAATATCACCAACCGATAATGGATTCGGGGTCACTTCTTCGACTAAAATCGGATAAGACTCTTGCAGGTGGTCAATCAGTTTTTTCGTCTCTTCACGCCCGAGAATTTCTCCGGCGTGGTTTTTTAAACATTCGGTGAGATGGGTGCTGATAACCGTCGGTGGATCAACAACGGTATAGCCCGCATCTTCAGCGAGCGGTTTTACATCTTCCGTGATCCACTTGGCAGGAATACCGAAGGCAGGCTCAACGGTATCGATTCCCGTAACTCGCGGGTCATCTTCTCCGGGGCTCATCGCCAGATAATGGTCGAGGAAAACCGTCCCCTTCGCTACTTCATTTCCTTTAATTTTGATCCGGTATTCGTTCGGTTCTAACTGAATATTGTCGCGGATGCGTACCGTAGGAATAACGAGTCCTGTTTCAATGGCCAGTTGCCGGCGAATCATCACGACCCGGTCGAGTAAATCTCCTCCCTGATTGGCATCAGCCAGTGGAATTAATCCGTAGCCAAATTCGAACTCGATCGGATCGATATCGAGCAAGCTCATGACATTTTCCGGCTTCTTCATTTCTTCTTCAATGATTTCCTCTTCGTCCCTTTCTTCCTCAAGGACATCGCGGGATTGCTGTTGTGATATTTTATAGCCGCCAAATAGCAACAGTCCGCTAATCGGTATCGTTACGAGATCGGGAATCGGTGTAAACAGTCCGAGTAAAAAGATGGTCACACCGGTCACATATAACATTTTCGGATAGGCGAGAATCTGGGTCGTCACATCCGAGCCGAGATTCCCGGTAGAAGCTGCTCTTGTGACGATAATCGCCATCGATGTCGACATCAGTAAAGCCGGGATCTGGGAAACGAGGCCGTCACCAACAGTTAATGTCGAATATTTATTTACGGCTTCGGCAAAAGTGAGACCGTCATTGACCATGCCGATGATGATTCCGAAAATCAAGTTGATAAGTACAATGATAATACCGGCAATGGCGTCTCCTTTAACAAACTTACTGGCCCCGTCCATCGCCCCGTAAAAGTCTGCCTCGCGGGCAACCTCTTCCCGGCGCCGTCTTGCTTCCTGCTCGGAAATTAAGCCGGCATTTAAATCCGCATCGATACTCATTTGCTTACCGGGCATCGCATCTAATGTGAAACGGGCCGATACTTCGGCAACGCGCTCGGCACCCTTTGTGATCACGATGAAGTTAATAATCACTAAAATAAAAAAGATAACGAGTCCAACTAAAATTTCCCCACCGACCACAAAGGAACCAAAGGTATCAATCACGCCCCCGGCATCGCCACGCGATAAAATCGATCTTGTCGTCGATACATTTAAACCGAGGCGGAATAAGGTCATTAATAATAGGAGAGAGGGAAAAATCGCAAATTCCAGCGCTTTATGGATATTCATTGTTGTCAATAAGATTAATAAAGCAAGAGCTAGATTGATGATCAGGAGAATATCGATTAAGGTTGTTGGTAACGGAAGCACCAACATGATAATGATAAAGATAACTCCTGCAATGACGGATAAGTCTTTTGCTTGCATGTTCTTTCTCTCCTAAACTTCAAGTTTTACTATCAAATCTTGCGCTGCACGCGGTAGACATAGGCGAGAATTTCCGCTACCGCCTTGAAAAATTCCTCCGGGATCGCTTCGCCAATATCGGTGGCAGCGTATAGAGCACGGGCCAGGGGCTTATTTTCGACAATCATGACATCATGTTCTCTGGCAATATCTTTAATTTTTTGCGCCATGTAATCGACCCCTTTGGCGACACAAACCGGGGCATCATTTTGAGCTTCATCATATTTTAAACAAACGGCATAATGCGTCGGGTTCGTGATCACCACATCAGCCTCCGGGATTTCCTCAAGCATCCGGCGGCGGACCATTTCCCGCTGGGTTTGCCGGATCCGGGATTTGATCTGGGGGTTTCCTTCGATATTTTTGTATTCTTCTTTGATCTCCTGTTTCGACATGCGGATACTTTTTTCAAAATCAAACTTTTGATAAAAATAATCGAGGATGCCGATTGCCACCAATCCGATGGCGCTGTATAACCCCATTTGCACGATAAAGTCTGCTATCACCTGCACGATCCCTTGCGGGGCAATATAAATTAATTCGAGCAGTTCATGGAGATGGTTTTTCAAAAAAACGATGACAATCGCGGCAATGATCGCGATTTTTAAAATAGATTTCACCAATTCCACAACAGCCTTCATGGAAAAAATCCGTTTGGCACCGTTGATCGGGTTGATGCGTTCGCCTTTCATTTTCAGTGGCTCTGCTGTAATCATGACACCTACCTGAAGGAAATTCGCCAAAACTGCAGCAATAAACGCTGCTAAAAACACCGGTAATAAAATAATCATGAGTTCTATGAGTAAATTTACAAAAATATGGATGATCGTGTTCACGGTCACATCTAATAAAATGTAATGGCGGAATGATTCCTGGAAGATGCCGATGATTCCTTCCAAAATGTGGGAGATCGCGATCGATAAGGTGAAAAATACGGCTAAAAAGACAAGGGCCGAAACCACTTCCTGACTTTTCGCCGTCTGCCCTTTTTTGCGAACATCCTCCCGTTTTTTCGGCGTCGCCTTTTCTGTCTTATCATCATCTGCAAAAAATTGCAGATTTACTGGATAAAGCACCTGGTTCCCCCCAACTTACTGACCTAGTAATCTCATCAAATCCCGCATGGCATAAAGAATAATTTCAAACAATCGTTCGACGGAAAAAATCATTACACCAATCACCATAAACAGGAGAATAAACCCGCTCAATATTTTCATAGGAAAACCGACGGCAAAAATATTTAATTGCGGAACGGTTTTCGCCAGTATTCCAAGGGCGATATCGACCATTAAAATACTGGCCACGATAGGAATGGAAATTTGCACAGCGATTAAAAACATCGTTGCAAAGCTTTTCGCTATCAAAAAAACGGTATGTGCATCACCAAAATGGACACTTAATTCCGTAAGCGGAATAAATGAATAGCTATGGAAAATCGCATCGATCAATAAGTGATGGCCGTCCGTTGCCAGTAAAAACAACATGGTAAAGATGTATAAATACTGACCCGTGACAGGACTTTGTGAACCGGTTAAAGGATCGACAACGTTCGCCATCGCAAACCCCATTTGAAAGTCGATGATTCCACCGGCTGTTTGCACCGCTCCCATTAAAATATGGGCAATTAAAGCGATGGAAAGGCCAACGAGTGCTTCTTTCAGTACGAGAAAGAGAAATATTCCATCGACCGCAACCGGATCTGGATCGATCGTAAAAAAGATCGGAATCGCGATGAAAAAGGAAAGGCCGATTTTTGCCATCGCCGGTATATTCCGATAAGAAAAAATCGGGACGACCATCATGAAGGTTGCAATTCGCACGAGTATTAAGAGAAATGCTGGCCAAAAATTTATCAATTCTTGCATTTTATCATCCTATAAACTGAGTTAAATTGGAAAAAATCGAGGATGCAAAATGAACCATATGTTCAAGCATCCAGGGGCCGAAGATGATAATGCCCAGAAGGACGGCAATAATTTTCGGAATAAACGATAAAGTCTGTTCCTGAATTTGCGTCATGGCCTGAAGGATACTGATAATCAGTCCAACCGATAACGCGATGACAAGAAGCGGACCGGCAACCATTAACACGGTGAGCACACCCTGTTCGGCAACCTGTATCACATCATGGGCATTCATGTTCATTCACCTACTTAATAACTTTTTAACAACGAGCCGATCACGAGATACCAGCCATCAACGAGGACGAACAATAAAATCTTAAATGGTAGACTGATCATGACCGGTGGCAACATCATCATTCCCATCGACATGAGGACACTCGCCACGATCATATCGATGACGAGAAATGGGATAAAGATCATGAAGCCCATCTGAAATGCGGTTTTCAACTCGCTGAGGACAAAAGCCGGAATCAATGCCGTCATCGGTATATCTTCAATCGCCTCCGGAGCCTCTGCCTGAGCATAATCAAGAAATAGAGCTAGATCTTTTTGTCGGGTATGTTTGGCCATGAACTCTTTAAACGGAACAGCCGCCCGCGAATACGCTTCTTCCAACCCGATTTCATCATTAAACAGCGGCTGCAACGCTTCTTCATGGACCTGGCTAAAGGTCGGGGCCATGATAAAAAAAGTAATAAAAAGCGCTAATCCGATGATGATTTGCGCCGGTGGCGTTTGGTTCGTTCCAAGACCGGTCCGAACAAAGGATAAAACAATGACCACACGGGTAAAAGATGTCAAAAGAATGAGAATACCGGGCGCCAAAGAGAGTACGGTAAGTAAAATTAATAGTTTTACAGAAGTTGATACGACTTCCGGATCACTGTTATTAAAATAACTAAAAAATTCATCCATGGCTGTCCCATTCCTTCTCTTTGCCTTTAGCAAGTGTTTCTTTTCTTTGACGCACGATATCATTCAGCTGTTTCTTAAATTCCTCTTGAAATGACTGGTCGGTCCTGTCATTTTTGTTTTTAGTTAACTTCGTAAATCTCTTAAATATATCCATGGCTTCCGGGACGTCCCGAAACTGCTTTTTATACTCATTTAAAATGTTGTCAACTTCTTCAGCATCGGTCATTTCCTTGAGAAGCGTGACGTCCTCGCCAACCCCGACGACAAGTATCCGGTTACCGATTTTAATCAACTGGATCGAGCGATTATTGCCAACACTCGTCCCGCCTAAATTTTTCACTATATCGGTTTCTGAAATCGGGGCAGTTTTTTTTTGGAGCCATTTTAATACAAATAAGAGTAATCCGATGACAAACAAGAGGGCTAAGATACTGCGGATCACATCACCTGCAGTAATGCCCACTTGTTCATCCTTTGATTGTGAATTATTTTCTTCTAAATCGGGAAGAGGATTTTCCTTCTGAACTTGCTTGCTAATCCATTCTTCCACACTTTCATTGCCATTTTCAGCAGCCTTTGTCATTTGAAGACTATCAGGATAAAATGCGTTGAATAAAAGTATAAGAAAAACAAATATGTAGATTTTTTTTTGCAGCATAGGCCGCCTCCTGTCCTGTTTCACTGCGGCATCTATTTGAGCCAGATTAGCTACCTAATGTTTTCTTCACCGCTTCAATTACGCGGTCTGCCTGGAATGGCTTGACGATAAAATCCTTCGCTCCAGCCTGAATGGCATCGATAACCATCGCCTGCTGTCCCATCGCAGAACACATGATGACTTTTGCGTTCGCATCGATTTCGCGAATTTTTTTCAATGCGGCAATGCCGTCCATTTCCGGCATCGTGATATCCATCGTGACTAAATCGGGACGTAGTTCTTTAAATTTTTCCACGGCCTGGGCACCATCTTGTGCTTCCCCGACCACTTCATAACCATTTTTTTCTAATATATCTTTGATCATCATTCTCATGAATGCTGCATCATCGACGATTAAAATACGATTTCCCATATGTTTTCCTCCATCAATCCTTCATTTTGTTCAGTAGTTCGTTTTTACTGCCTATTTCTGTTACGCGGACACCGAAGTTTTCATCGATAACGACAACTTCGCCGCGGGCAACTAAACGTTGATTGACAAATATATCCACCGGTTCGCCAGCGAGTTTATCCAGTTCAATAATGGAACCGGGTCCCAGTTCCAAAATTTCCCGGACTAATTTGGAAGTTCTGCCTAATTCTACCGTTACTTGCAGAGGAATATCAAAAAGCATATTTAAATTGCGCGGCTGCTTTTGTTCTTCCTCCATATGCGTATCGAAATGGGAAAACATAGCTGGCTGAACCCTCTTCTGACTTTGCGGATTCGACCACTCCAGCTCTTGGCGGACCGGTTCATGTTTCACTGGTTCTTCCCTCGGTTGAATCGATTCGGATACCGGTTGCTGATGTTCGTTCACTGTTTGGGATTCCCTGCTTTCATCAGCGTTTCCCCCCATCGCTTCAGATGCCAGTCCTTTAGCAAAGGTAATCGGTAAGATTTGCATGATTTGTGAATCAATTAAATTCCCAACTTTTAATTGGAAGGAAACTTTCACAACCGGATCTTCCGACGGAATATTTTCAATACCAACTCCTTCGGGAATGTTTAAAAAATCAACAAGCGGTGGTGAAATCTCCACCCGTTTTTGGAATATCGTTGACATGCTTGTCGCCGCGGAACCCATCATTTGATTCATCGCTTCCTGTAATGCGGAAAGATGAATTTCGTTTAGTTCAGTTTGTTCCGGATTGCCATCTCCGCCCATCATTAAATCAGCGATGATCAAGGCGTCCCGCTCTTTAATGACCAACAAATTAGATCCGGAAAAGCCTTTCGTATAATCGACAACGACCGCCACATACGGCTGCGGGAACTCTTCATTCAATTGATTTTTCAACAATATTTTTACACTGGGAGTTGTGATTTCCACCTTTTGATTCAATAATTGGGACAGGGCCGTCGCCGAATTACCGATGGAAATATTTCCAATTTCCCCCAAAGTATCTATTTCAATATCTGACAAAGATCCTTCTTCAACTTGAATCTCTTCATCCCACGAATTATTTAACAATGCATCAATTTCTTCCTGGGAGAGCATACTATTATCCTTCATCCTCTTCCCCCTCTCGATAGACATCTAAAATTTGTAGTGCCATTTTATCACGGGAAATCCCCGGCTGGGCTAAAAATTTCGGTTGTTCACCGACTTTTACAATAATTGGCTGATCAATCGGCTGTCTGAGCTCGATACAGTCGCCGACGGCAAGATTTAAAAATTCCTCAACGGTAATGACCGATTGCCCCAGTTCGGCAACGACCGCAAGTTCTCCCTGTTTGATTTTTTCCGCCACGAGCGGATATAGTTTCTTCTTCTCCTTTTTCTCTGTATGCATCCAGTATGTAGAAGAAAGTTTCGGAATAATGGGCTCAATCACCATATGCGGGATACAAATATTGATCATACCGCTCACTTCACCAATTGTCGTATTCAGGGAAATGACGACAACCGTTTCATTTGGTGATACCATTTGTAAAAATTGTGGGTTAACTTCAAATCCTTTTAATAACGGAGCAATATCAATAATTGTTTCCCACGATTCTTGCAAATGATTGAATGCATTTTCAAACAAATTGGTCATAATTTTTGATTCAATATCCGTTAACTGATCAATTTTATTTAAACTTGTCCCTTCGCCACCTAAAACACGATCCAGCATGGCATAGGCAATATTTGGGTTAATTTCAATCAAGATTTGTCCATCCAGTGGCGGCATTTCGTATAAATATAATATCGTCATGTTCGGTATCGAACGAATAAATTCCTCATACGGAACCTGGTCCGCAGCTGCCACATTAATTTGCACATATGTACGCAGTTTCCCAGAAAAATATGTAGTCAACAGGCGGGCAAGGTTTTCATGTATTCGTGTTAATGTGCGGATTTGTTCCTTAGAAAAGCGAAGAGCCCGTTTAAAATCATACGTTTTTACTTTTCTTTCTTGTTCTTCCTTTTTAATCTCTTCCGGATTGACCTCACCCGTTGATAAAGCTGATAACAGGGCATCAATTTCACTCTGCGATAAAATTTCCTCCGATGCCAAACGATCACCTCCCGCCCATTTGTAAATCGATTAAAATTTCTATTCATTAGAATTTATTTACTGTATAACAATAGAAGTAATATACACCTGAACAACCTTTCCCTTAGGAAGGATCTCATTGATCTCATCCTTTAAATTTTCTTCTAATTTTGTTTTACCGTCCAATCCTTCCAATTGTTCTTTATCCAGGTTTGATAAATGTTTAATGATAATATTATTGACGCGGAAATTTAATTTTTCCAGTTCTTCTTTCGTATCTTTGCTATCTGTCTGGATTTTAAAAGATACGCGAATATATTCTTCGCCTTCTAAATTCGTTACGATTTCAGGAATGTCCATGGAACTTTCTACAATTTC